>JAJRWU010000280.1 GCA_024276655.1 Planctomycetota bacterium | reverse complement strand
GCGTGGTTTGAAAAACGTTTACCAGCCGAGCAGTTAAATCGTCGTCGTTGCGTAGCGAGGGAGTGCCTTCCGAGATGCTGATAATCGGCGCCGGCGCCCGGGCGCCCATGGCAACCGCCTTGGCTTTGCGGGCGATGCCCTTCAGAAGCTGCCTTCGAACGTCTTCGGAATAACTTCGCACGGTCAGTTGCAAATGGCAACGGTCGCCGATGATGTTGTGTTTTGATCCGCCGTGAATGGACCCCACTGTTATCACCGCCGGCGCGGTCGGTTTGACTTCGCGACTAACAATTGTTTGTAAACTCACCACCAGTTCGGCAGCCTGCACGACGGGATCGATCGTCGTTTGAGGATACGCGCCATGCCCGCCCTTGCCCAACATGGTGATGTCGACGCTGTCGACGTTGGCCATGGCGAAACCGGCCCGGTAGCCGACCTTGCCCGCCGCCAGATTCGAATCGACGTGCAACGCGATGGCGACGTCCGGCCTGCCGAACTTCTCAAACAGGCCATCTTCGAGCATCGCCTTGGCGCCGGCGCCGCGTTCTTCCGCTGGTTGCCCCACCAACAGCAGGGCGCCGCTCCAGGCACTCCGGTGCGCCGCCAAATATCGCACCACGCCCACCAAGTTCGTCATATGAACATCATGCCCGCAAGCATGCATCACACCCACCTCCACTCCCTTTTCGTCTTTCACGGTCAGTTGCGAGGCGAACGCCAAGCCGGTTTTTTCGACAACCGGTAGGGCGTCAAGATCGGTTCTCAGCATCACGGTCGGACCTTCACCATTGCGCAATACGCCGACCACGCCAAAGCCGCCCACATGCGAAGTCACTTCGGCGCCGGCGGCTTTCCATTCCCGCGCCAGACGCTCCGCCGTTTTCTCTTCCTGGAATGATAGTTCCGGGTGCGCGTGAAAATACCGGTAAAGCGCCACCAGTTGCTGCATTTCCTGGCCCACCCACTCCGCTGGCGGAGCGGCTCGGAGCGGAGGCGCCAGAAAAAAGAGCAATGGCAGCCAGGCAAACAGAGGGAGTTTTTTCGTCATCGAGAGTCTTGCTCGCCGTAGAAGATGGGAATAAAGCAATCGCAGTCGCGCGAAGTATCAAACGCGTACTCCAATAATAAACACGCTGAAGCGTGAACTCCAACGGCTCGCAAACACGCTGAAGCGTGAACTCCAACGGCGCTGAACAAGGTGAACTCCAGCCCACAAAAAAGCCCGGCATTTTTGAAATGCCGGGCTATTGATGGTTGGACTAGCAGCACGTTACGTCGGAAGACACGACTGTTTTCACGTTCGTCGAGCCAATTACCCGTTAATCAAGAAAACCGACCAACTCTTGGCTACGGCTGGGCTGCTGCAACTTCCTCACCGCCTTGGCTTCGATTTGGCGAATACGTTCTCGCGTGACCTTGAAAATATGGCCGACTTCCTCCAGCGTGTAGCTGTAGCCGTCTCCCAAGCCGTAACGGAGTTTGATAATTTCCCGCTCCCGGTAGCTGAGCGTTTTGAGCACTTTGTTGATACGCCCCCGGAGCATTTCCTGAGCGGCGCCGGTCGCCGGACTTTCAGCGGAGCCGTCTGGTAGGAGATCGCCGAAATGGCTGTCTTCACTATTGCCCACCGGCCGATCAAGACTGATCGGGTAACGGCTCATGGCCAGCACCCGACGCGCTTCATCAATGGTGGTGTCGGCTCGCCGCGCCGTTTCTTCCAGCGTCGGCTCCCGACCCAACTCCTGCAACAGTTGCCGGGAAACATTCCGCACCCGAGACATCGTTTCCACCATGTGGACGGGAATTCTAATCGTGCGGCTTTGGTCGGCAACAGCGCGTGTGATGGCTTGGCGAATCCACCAAGTGGCGTAGGTGCAGAATTTGAAACCGCGACGATACTCGAATTTATCCACCGCACGCATCAAGCCGGCGTTCCCTTCCTGGATCAAATCCAGAAAACTCAGGCCCCGATTGCGGTACTTTTTGGCGATCGAGACCACCAGCCGCAAGTTGCCTTCGGAGAGTTCCCGCTTGGCCTGTTGGTATTCGGCGTAAATTTCGCGGAGGTACTCCACGCGGTTTCGCAAACTGGTGGGCGTCTCCTGAGTGGCGATCAAAATGCTACGATACTCGGAGAGCAGCTTCTTGCGTTCTGCGACAGCGCTGCGGTCTTTTTTCGTTTGTTGGGTGAGTTTGTGCAGGGTTGTCACCCGATCGCTGAACTGGCCCAGCGTATCGATCATTGATTCGATCCGCTGGGTTCGCAGCCCCAGCTCCTCGATCAGCAACACCGCCCGGCGGCGACGTCGCGCTAGCCGCACCCAAGCCGCCGCACGCCTCTTTTTGGAGTGCGACTTACCCAGCGCCACGCGGTAATCGCGACGATTTCGCCGGAGTAAAATCCCCACGGTTTTGAGGTTATGGGGCAAACGACCTAAAATCTGCTCTTTTTCCAGGCGGTCGGTGACCGACACCTGAACCGTTCGGTCAAAGGGCAATTCTCCTCGATGCACTCGGCTGAGTGTTTTGTACGCCGACTGGATCACGTAATCGCATTCGAGCAATTTCGTGCGGAAGCAGCGGCGGGTGACTTCAATTTTTTTAGCGAGATCGATCTCTTCGCGGCGCGTCAGCAGAGGGATTTCTCCCATCTGGGTCAGATACATCCTGACCGGGTCGTCCGACCAAGATTCGCCGTCGTTGGAACCGAACTCATCCTCTTCTTCGACGGTCACCGACAGTTCAGCGTTGCTGACGAGGTTTGCGGCGCCTGCCGCGGCGCCATCTTCGTCGTCCTCTCGGACGCCCGTAGCGCTCTGCAATCCCTCTACTTCAGCCGCTGGTGCGGTGTCGTCTTCAAAATCGTGCAGCAGTGTGTCGTACAAAACGTAGGACTCCTACACCAAGTCTAGTAAAATAAGGCAAATGGCAACTCAGACGCGATCCTCGTTGGATGCGTCAAGCCAGACAGTCTCGGGCGCGAAATAATGTCGTGCGCCGAATATCGTGGGGTGGGTCTGTTGAACGCCGGAAAGTCGACGCCGCAATGCCTGAGCGGGAAGGGTGGTTGGCGTCGGTAGGCGAGCGACCAGCGTCGACTCCCTCCAAAACGCGATTTATGGCTCAAGGCATACTGTTCGTTAGATCTTCGTCGGAAGCCCTCGTGTGCTTTTTTGGCAAGCCAGCTTACTTTTTCAACAAGCCAACTTGCTCTGTCGACAACGCAATTCTACCACTCTTATCTCGGCTGTCCGCCTCGCACTGGAATTTGCTAAAAGATTGCAAATAGGGCGAGTTTTCAGCTATGCACAGCTTCTCTGTTCCGCATGAATTCAACCAATGAGAGTAACACGCGACGTTGTCAGACTCAAGGCCGCCCTTCCAACAGTTCCACACAAGATGCCAATGCAACACCTCGGCGGTCCGCCTAACTCGCAACCGAAACTCGGCTCGCAACCGAAACTCGGCTCGCAACCGAAACTCGGCTCGCAACCGAAACCGTGAATAACACCCCCTCGGCTGTGTTTCAATTTTACCCACCAGAACGACGGGGTCTAGTGTTAAAAACGGTGAAATCCTAACTCTTCGGATATCCCCAACCAGCCCGCGCGTTGTTGGAACGCGATGTCGGTCCACTCAGCGGATTCCACATTGTTTTACGATGCGATCGGATGTCATTGGGTTCCGACGATCGGGTCTTGAGGGAAAATAGTAATCGTTCGAGCGTTGACTTCGCCGGTAAATGGAATGATCGCTGTATAGGAATCGCCCTCATAATTGATCGTCGCTTTGTGTTGGCCGTCGAACAGCCTTGCCTCCTTGTCGGTAAAGCGGAATAAGCCCACTCCCCCAAACTGCGCCGCAGACCAACCGAAACGGATGATGCCGTTTTTAAAGATTCGTCCATCTTTCAGCAAGACTTTCATCTGGCCTTTTGTAATCTCGCCGTCAAAAACATCCCCGATCTGCTTGATTAACATTTTCGACTCGATCATGGTCTTATCTTTTCGTTTCGTGGCGTTTTTCCAATTGATCACCAGTTTCCAAGGTCCGCCGATGACCAGATTGCCGACATAGGCGGGGGTATAGTCCCGCTTTCCTCCCCAATAAACAGGACTCAGCATAACTGTCGAGCCAACACGTGTGCGAAATTCGGGTTCGAGTTTCGAGGCCGATCCCAACCACCCATCGACGATTACCGCATCGCGCCCCCACGTCTTTTCATTGCTGATGTCGGCGTTTTCGGCCATTCCCCATACAACAAAGGCATGCTTCAAGGTGCCGACAATTTGGAGTCGGCCGGGAACTCCACCTTTACTGAGGATGTAATACGCCGAGCATGCCTGCTCCTCACATTGGCCAATCCGTTTTTCCCAGGCCCATTTAGCAGCCGCGTCATAACTGAATACACCCTTATTTCGCCACTCAACGAACGCCTTGCGCTCATCTTCGGAAGCCCCGAGCACCCAGCCTTCCCAAGGACTGTTCAGATTTTTGATGCGAGCATCGAGCTTCTTGCTAACCCATTGTCCGATGTCGTAACGCGACGCGCCCGATCGCACCATCTCCTTGACATGTGCAACGGCGTCGTCGATAGACTCCGCCCTGGCGCCGGCGCCAACGAACAAAAGCATTCCCAGGAAAACAACGATTCTTGCTAATGCATTCCACTTGTTCAGTACTGGGATAGCCATAGCCTTCTCCTTTTTCAGCTAAAGCGAGCGGCGGAAAATAACTTACCCGCACGCAGCGGGAGTCCGAGAGTTTTTTTGGGTTCCCACCCATGCGGGAATGACCGTTTGCTGATTCACTCACTTGCGCTTCGTGCTTGTATTAGGTAAATTTTCATCTGCCGCTCGCCTAAAGAGTTCGCATTCGACATCGTTGGTGCGCCGACGCTTCGCGCACGCCAAGCAATTCCTCCGCAACCGGAAAACATGCAAACGGCATACCAATGTCCAGCCACGCCAACGCCCTAAGATGAGCTTCGTATTCCATCATTGGTAGCGCATAGCGGTCATGAACCTGAGCGATCATGTGCTCTACCGCACACGCAAAAACCAACTTTTTTCTATCGCCATTTCCCGAACGCTGCTAAATCGTACACCCCAACGGCCCGGGGTTCCCTGTTGATGAAAAGCGGTCCGCGTTAGAATGGGGCGGGTTTTCGTCCCAGGGAAAACAAAACCGAGAAATGATCGAAATGCCGAACCAGCCAAAACGCGGCGTCACGAAACGCGTCACCGCGCCCGACCTCATCGCGATGAAGCGCGCGGGCCGCAAAATCAGCATGCTGACCGCCTACGATTATCCGCTGGCTTCGTTGGTCGATGGCGCCGGGGTGGACGCCATTCTGGTCGGCGACAGTATGTCGATGGTGGTGCAAGGCCGTCAAACGACGCTCTCGGTCACGCTCGACGAAATCATTTATCATGCGGAAATGGTGGAACGGGCTGTTGCGCGGGCGTTGGTGATTGTCGACATGCCGTTTCCCACGAACCATTTGGGCGTGCATAACGCCATCGCGGCGGCGGGTCGCATTCTCAAGGAGTCGCGTGCTCAGGCGGTCAAACTGGAGGGCGGCGTCGAACAGGCGGAAGTGATTGCCGGTTTGAGTTCGGCCGGCGTTCCGGTCATGGCGCATGTCGGCTTGCGGCCGCAAAACGTGCATCGGATGGGCGGCTACAAAGTACAACGCGACGAAGACCACATTCTGCAAGACGCCCAAGCGGCCGAAGAAGCGGGCGCCTTCGGCATTGTACTTGAGTGCATTCCCGCTCCCTTGGCGGCAAAACTCACCAAGACGCTCTCGATTCCCACGATTGGAATCGGCGCTGGTCCCGAATGCGATGGCCAGGTTTTAGTATTGCACGACTTGCTCGGTATCGTGCCTGGGCCGGCGCCGCGTTTTGTCAAAGCCTACGCACAACTCGGGCAAGATATCCAGGCCGCCATCCAACGCTACTGCCAAGAGGTGCGCGACGGCGAGTTTCCAGGACCTGCTCACTCGTATAAATAAAGGCGCACTCGTACAAATAAAGGCGCACTCGTATAAATAGAGCCGTTTTTGCTCCCTTGTCGGCATCACACCTCGGCGACACTTCAACTCAGCACGTTGCGCGCGCCGCCTCGAAGGCCGATATTTTGTTCTCGTTTTGGAGCGTGAGCGCGATGTCGTCCAGCCCCTGGAGCAGGCAGTCGCGACGAAACGGATCGACCTGAAACGCCAGTTCCAGGCCTTGTTCATCAGTGATTTTCTCCTGCTCCAGATCGACCGTGAGCCGATAGCCCGGCTGGCGGGCGGCGCGCTGGAAAATGTCTTCGATCAGCGCGTCCGACAGCACAATCGGCAAGACGCCGTTCTTAAAGCAGTTGTTGAAAAAGATATCGGCGAAACTCGGCGCCAGCACGGCGGAAAAACCGTATTCGGCCAGCGCCCACACGGCGTGCTCCCGACTGGAGCCGCTGCCGAAATTACGCCGCGCGACCAACACCGAAGCGCCTTGAACCGCCGGCTGATTCAGTTCGAAATCGGGGTTGTCGGAGCCGTCTTCGAGATAGCGCCAGTCGAAAAACAGGAACTCGCCGAAGCCGGTGCGTTCGATGCGTTTGAGAAACTGCTTGGGGATGATCTGGTCGGTGTCGACGTCGGCGCGGTCCATCGTGGCGACCAAACCGGTGTGTTTCGTGAACGGTTTCACTTGAAGCTCCTTGATGTCTTGTCTGTATGCCCGGGTATCTGTGTGAACGCCGGCGCCGCCGAAGTGGTGGGCGGCGAGCGAACTATTTGTTGTTCCAATCGCGAACGTCGACAAAACGCCCCGCCACGGCCGCCGCGGCCGCCATCGCGGGAGAGACCAAATGCGTGCGGCCGCCCTTGCCCTGCCGGCCTTCAAAATTGCGATTGCTGGTCGAGGCGCAACGCTGGCCGGGCGCCAACGAATCGGGATTCATCGCCAGGCACATGCTGCACCCGGCTTCACGCCATTCAAACCCGGCGTCGCGAAATACTTGATCGAGGCCTTCTTTTTCCGCTTGCCGTTTGACCTGCTCGCTGCCCGGAACGACCATCGCGCTCACGCGGCTGCTCACGGCATGCCCTCGCGCAACTTCGGCGGCGGCGCGCAAATCTTCAATACGGGCGTTGGTGCATGAGCCGATAAAAACGCGATCGATTGGCACGTCGGTCAGGGGAACGCCGGGTTTCAAGTCCATGTAGCGGAGGGCCGCTTCGACGCTCTTTCGGGCGGCGGCGTCGGTGCAGGCGGCGGGGTCGGGAACGACGGCGTCGATGGGAATCACCTGCCCGGGGTTGGTGCCCCAAGTGACCTGCGGCAGGATATCGGCGCCATTGAACACGCGGCTGCGGTCGTAGGCGGCGCCGGCGTCGGTCGGCAGCGATTGCCAACGCGCCACGGCGCGGTCGAATTCCTTCGGCGCATGTTCGCGGCCTCGGAGATACGCGTAGGTGGTTTCGTCGGGTGCAATCAGCCCCGCGCGGGCGCCCGCCTCGATCGACATATTACAAACCGTCATCCGCTCTTCCATCGTCAAGCGGCGAATCACGCTGCCGGTGAATTCAAAGACATACCCCGCGCCGCCCGCCGAAGTGAGTTGGCCGATCAGGTAGAGGATGACATCCTTGGCCGTGACGCCGCGTCCCAGTTCACCGTCGACGCGCAGCTCGAATGTTTTGGGTTCGTATTGGAGCAGCGTTTGCGTGGCCAACACATGCTCCACTTCACTGGTGCCAATGCCGAAGGCCAAAGCGCCGAAAGCGCCGTGCGTGGCCGTATGGCTATCGCCGCAAACGACCGTCATTCCGGGCTGCGTCAGCCCCAACTCCGGCCCAATGATATGTACGATGCCGGCGTGTGGATCGCCCAAATCGTAGAGTTGGATGCCGAATTCCCGGCAGTTGGCCCGCAGCGTGTCGATTTGTTGTTTGGCGATTGGGTCGGCAATCGGCAGGGAGCGGTCGGTCGTTGGAACATTGTGGTCGGGCGTGGCGACCGTACGTTCAGGACGCCGCACTTCGCGCCCCGCAACGCGCAGCCCTTCAAACGCCTGCGCACTGGTAACCTCATGCACCAGTTGAAGATCGATATAGAGAATAGACTGCTTGCCCGCCTCCGCATGAACAACGTGTTGGTCCCAAATCTTCTTACACATGGTGCGGGGGGGGGAACTGTCCGACATAGTTTCTCTTTGATCTAAAAAGGCGGAACGGGGGATCTAAAAAGCGGAACGGGGGATCGGGAGCAGGCGGGAATGTGACAACACCAGCCAGACACGCCGGTCAGGAAACAGGTTCGCCGACGCCGGCATGCGCCTGCCTGAAAACGAAGCGGGCCGCCGGGAAACACGCATTCTAGCGAAACAGCCGAGTTTGCGGGAGTCCTGCCGCTGGGTGTCCGCCATTGGAGTTCAGCCTTCAGGCTGTTTTTGTCCCCCACCGTGGGAGTCTGTTGTTTATACATAATTTTTTTTGGCGCCGGGTCCGAAGGTCATCCAAGCGCGGCGTTCGCCTGAAAATCGATCCCGGCGGGATTCAAGCCATTAGCCGGTGGTCGAGCGTAGCGAACACCACCGGAGGATCGAATCGCTGAAACACCGCATCCCGGCGGGATGCCAGCGGCGTCGGCAATGGGACGCCGCCGATGGCCGCCGTTCCAACCGCTGCAACTGGCATCCCGCTGGGATACATCGTTCGTTGCGGCAACCTACCGGTGGTGTTCGCTGCGCTCGACCACCGGCTAATGGCTGGCAAGCCTCCGGCTTGGCGAGAATTCCATAACACCATTGCACGGATTATGTCTTGGACGGGTACTTACCACCACACCCCAGCTATCCAGCATAGCTGGTTGCGAATAACGGCGCGCTTCGACCACGGATAAACGGCCCTGCTCTCTCTTCGTTGCCGACTTTCGCACCTAGTTCTTCTGAGATATTGCGTTCGATACAATGACGGATTGTTGGCAGTCCTCTGGGCCACGTTTCTTAGGTGTCGAACATGGCAGATCCCGAACATGTGGAAATCGTTTCGCGGGGCGCTGAGGCAATCAAGCTTTGGCGCGAAAGCCATCCCGGCGAGCAATTGGATCTCAGCGAGGCGTACCTCAGGGGGAGAACCTCGACGGGGCGAGGCTCGGTAACGCGGACCTCAGAGGGGCGGACCTCCAAGAGGCGAACCTCGACGGGGCGAAGCTCGGTAACGCGAACCTCAGCGAGGCGAAGCTCAGTAGGGCGAGGCTCGGTAACGCGGACCTCAGAGGGGCGGACCTCAGCCAAGCGGTTCTAATCGGGGCGAACCTCGACGGGGCGGACCTCAGCAGGGCGAACCTCGACAGGGCGAAGCTCCTCATGGCGAAGCTCAACAAAGCGGACCTCAGCGAGGCGAAGCTCAACAAAGCGGGCCTCGTCTCGGCGGACCTTCGCGGGGCAACGCTCAATCGCGCTCAGCTCGGCAACGCGAATCTCGGTAGCGCGGATCTTCGGAACGCGAGCCTCTGTGACACGAACCTTAGCGGAGCAGACCTGACAAGTGCGAGACTCGACAACGCCGTCTTTATCAGATGCAATTTAGAAGGCG
Organism: Planctomycetota bacterium; assembly: GCA_024276655.1. Taxonomy (GTDB): domain Bacteria; phylum Planctomycetota; class Planctomycetia; order Pirellulales; family Pirellulaceae; genus SZUA-33. The sequence continues at coordinate 14,765 of JAJRWU010000280.1, read as the reverse complement.
TCCAGGCGCAATACGCAGTCGTTGATGGCCTCACGTTGATAAGATCATGCACTGTCAACAAGCTTACGGATTTTACGGATGTCGGACTCGACTCTGCTCGTATTGCCTCGCAGATCAAGGTAACGCTTCGAGACAATATCCGACGATTTTATTGGCGAGATTGGTACAAAAGTCACCCATTCCTTCAATGGCCGTCCAAGGCGTTTTGGACGTTATCCGACTACGGCTCTTCTACTGTTCGCCTCATCTGCTGTTTTTTGGTTTTCGCCGCGATTTTCGCTGTAATTTATCTCATTCCAACGACCGCACCTTCCTGGACGCCCGACGTGTTGACCATGGATTGCGAACCACTCATAGCAAACCTCGAAGTCGTTGGCGACGACAGCGCCAGCCACGTTTCGGGGTGGCGATTGGCGTTCCGCGCGTTCTACTTCTCCATCGTAACCATGACGACGCTTGGCTTCGGAGATATGTACGCCAACCCGAACAACTGGCTTGGACACGTACTATTGATGGTTCAAGTCTTGATCGGGTATGTGCTTCTTGGCGCATTGATCACACGTCTTGGCATTCTCTTTAATTCGTAAAGCCCAGCTACTGGCGTCGAAAAAAAACGGCGATGCACCCAACCGCAAGGAGTGGCGGGAATTCCGTTACGGTTGCCCGCCGAATTGCGGGGCGCTGCCGGCGAGCGCGGGCAGGGTGGTTGAAAGATAGTAGGCGCGAGGCGCGGCGAGCGTGCTGAGAAAACCGAACTCCGAGCGGTTTGCCCGCGCCGCGGCCATGCCGGTAATATTCAGAAAAGAGACGGGGCGTTTGAAGCGGACGACGCGCGCTTTCTGGGCGTTGATACCGGCAAGTTCGGCGGCGCGTTCGATGGCGGCTTCAATAAAGCCGATGCGGTCGATCAAACCGTTGCCCAGCGCTTGGTCGGCGCTGAAAATCTCGCCGGTGGCGAGTTCGTCGAGTTTTTCGGGGTTTTCTCGGAATTTCGGCCGTCCTGATTTCACGATTTCCTTAAATCGTTTGAACGATTCGCCCACGTAACGCTGCAAGATTTCCCGGTTTTCCGGCGTGATTTCACGCGTCATGCTCAACATTTGCTTGCGAGGATGGCTGGCGATGGAGTCGTCTTTCATGTCGAACCGGGCCATCAAGCCGCTCAAGTCGTAGTGCGGAATAATCACGCCGATGGAGCCGGTGGTGGAGGTGGGCTCCGCGAAAATACTATCTTTTTGGTCGCCCACCGCCATCGCGATATAATACCCGCCGCTGGCCGCCATGCTGCCCATGCTGACAACGATCGGCAAATCTCGATCTTTTCGCAGCTTGGCGAGGTGATGGTAAAGGTAGTCGGAGCCGGTGACCGTGCCGCCGGGCGAAGCGATGCGGAGCACGATGGCCCGAACCTGCTCATCTTTTCGGACACGATCGATCTGCCGTTTGACGTGCCCGTCGCCTTCCATGATCGTGCCGGAAACTTCAATCACGGCAATTTTCGCGACGCCGTCTTCGGCGCCGCTGAAAAAGCGCTCTTGCAGACCTTCAGTGGTGTCGAAATAGTCTTCAAAAGCGACGTGCAGACCCATCGCGTAGAACGCGCATACAAAGAAAGCGGCCCAGCCAAGCCAAGCCATGACTCGCCAGCCGCCGCTGGATCGGACGATAACCGTCACGTTTTGAGGGGAATTTTGCTGGGGCATAGTGCTCTCATTCTACAGCGGGGAGGGACGTTGTCGAACGATGCGGCCTGAGGCGAGCGGCAGATGCGTGGACAACAGTGTCGCGAATAACAGTATCGCGAATAACAGCGGCGCAAAAAAAAGGCGAAACCAGGGGATACCAACCTGGATTCGCCGAATGATGCCTCTACTATGTATGGCGAAATTATAAAGCAGCGAAGAGAGGGTTCGCAAGTCCTTTTTCGGATTTTTTATGTTTTTTTGAAATTGCCGTTCAACGAGCCATTGCTACCCGTGTGAAGTATAAAAGCCCGGCATTTTGAAAATGCCGGGCTTTTACGAGCGAGTCGGCTGAATTATTTTTCGGTTGCGTCCTAGCGGTTCGCTGCCGCTTTTTTCTTGGCCATTTCGTGGAACTGTTTCCAGGTGATGACCTCAATTCCCATGCGTTCGATTTCCTCGGCCATTTGAGGATCGGAGAAGATGCGGCGGTCGCCGTCGCGATTGGCCGAACTGTTGGTGATCGCCTGCAGTTCGCGGTTATCGTATCCACAATGGATGATGATCTGGCTGACGCCCGGCTTCAGGTTGCGAAGCTCCTCAAGGTAGGTGGCTTTTCGCTGTTGGTGCGTCCCGCCGCTGTAGAACTGCGCGAGTTCGTCGAGTAGCGGTAGATGTTTTTCTTCGAGCAGGCCGCCGAGAAGTTTGCCACGGTCGGCCAAGGCGGGATAAGCCTTCACCGTTTTTTCATCAATGTGGCGAAAGTACAATACCGGAAGGTTGTAATCCAGGCCGAGTTTGACATACACCTCAAGCAAATCGGGCCGACTCACCAGCGCTCCCATGTGGGTGTCGAGGTGGGTTAGCGGCACGCCATATTTCAGAGCGCGGTCGATTTGCGCCCGCAATTCGATAGCAACCTCTTCCGCCTTGGCGTGGGCCGCCACTTCCGGAACCGACCGCCAAAGGTAGCCGTTTTCGTTCAGCAGGCTGGGCACTTTTGCCGGCGGCGCCACCGAGCCCCATTTGTACACTTTCCATTCGCAGTTCAACGTCAGGTGGATGCCGAAGTCTTTTTCAGGATGCTCTTTGGCATGCTTCGCGAACTCCGGAAACCAGGGGCAGGGAACCATGATACTGGCCGAGGAAACAACCCCGTTTTTCATGGCCTCGATCGTGGCCATGTTCACCGAATGCGACATGCCGGCGTCGTCGGCGTGAATGATCACATATCTTTTGCCCGCCAATTCTTCCGCGGGAGCGACGTTTGTCAGCAACAATAAAAAAGAAAGAGCGGCGAAAGCAGATGGCGGGCGGAGGTGCATAATGTGTTTCCTTGGTGATTCCTCTCAGGGGATCATTACTCCAGACCGGGTGATGTATTACGATATGTGTTGAATTGCTTCTCAGTATAATCTCTTCTCAGTATAATATAATCTGTTGTCGCTCGCCTTGCCGAGCACGATGAGGGCGTTGTGAGTCGAATTATTGAAGACGTGGCCTGCACGCTCTGTGGATGTGTCTGCGACGATCTTAATATCACCACGCAAGGCGGCCGTATTGTCGCGGCGGAGCATGCCTGTCCGATGGCGGAGCCCTGGTTCTTGCGGCAAGAGGAAAGCGCCGCTGGCGCCGTTGCTCGCCTGGAAGGAAAACCAGCAACTCTGGCGCAAGCAATTCTCCACGCCGCCGACATCCTCCGCAACAGCCGCGCGCCCCTGATTTACGGACTTTCCCGCAGCAGCACTCCGGGCCAGCGGGCGGCGGTGCGTTTGGCCGACCAACTGGGCGCCACGATCGACACCACGGCCTCCACCTGCCACGCGCCTTCGATCGTGGCCTTGCAAACCGTGGGCGAAAGCACGTCGTCGCTGGGAGAAGTCAAGAACCGGGCGGATCTGGTGGTGTATTGGGGCGCCAATCCTGTGGTCAGCCATCCTCGGCATTTGGAGCGATGTGTCGACGCTCCAGGAATGTTCGCCCCGCGCGGCCGGGCCGACCGCCGCGTGGTTGTGGTCGACGTGCAAGAAACGGCGTCCACCGAACTGGCCGACGACTATATTGAAGTGGCGCCTGGCGCCGATTTTGATGTGATCTGGGCCTTGCGGGCCATTCTCAACAACACGCCGCTGCGCCGCGCGGCGAATTTTGGCGGACTCTCGCTTGAAAAACTGGAGTGGTTGGCCGATGTTTTGCAGTCGTGCCGATACGGCGTGTTTTTTTTCGGCCTGGGCCTGACCAACCAAGGCGTGGCGCACGCCAACGTGGAAAGTGTATTGCGACTCACAACCGATCTCAACGCACATACGCGATTCACCGCGCGGCGAATGCGCGTGCCGGGCGATGTCGCCGGCGCCGACAGCGTTCTCTGCTGGCAAACCGGGTTCCCGTTCAGCGTGAATTTATCGCGGGGCTTCCCACGATACAGTCCTGGAGAATACAGCGCCAATACGCTGTTGGAGAGAAGGGAGGTCGACGCCGTGGTGTTGGTCGGCAGCGAGGGCGTGGAAAAACTGTCGCCCCGGGCTCAAGAGCAACTGCGAACACTGCCCTGCATCGCACTCGACTACCCGCAGCCGCAAGACGTATCTTCGCAAACGGCCTTCTCGCCGACAGTGCAAATCACGACTGCGGTGTACGGCATTCACCGAGCCGGAACGGCCTACAGGATGGACGAAATTCCCATTCCGCTGCGGCCGGTGCTCACCAGCACGCTGCCCAGCGACGAAGAAGTGCTGAACGCGATAGGCCGCGCCATTCGGCAACACAACCCGTAGCGTGGTTGCCTGCAACCACCCATTGCCCGCAAACACGAGCCGATAACCGACAGGCCCAGCGTTAGGGCGGGTGTTTGCCCTTGGTGAAATCGCTCATGTGAACCCGTTATCATACTACCCAGGAGGTAGGTTCGAGGCTATTCTGAAGTTGTCGCGGCGGGAGTGTTTGCGGCTTTACTGAGAGTTGCCAAGGAGTCAAATGATGAAAACGGTTCGTTCGTGGGGAGGCGGCGGTTTGTTGGCCGCCCTTCTTTTGGTCGCATTCGCGGTTGGCGCGGCGCACGCCGCGCACCCGCCTCCGCGCCAGTACTACTCCAGCTATCGTCACCACCCAACGCGACGATATTACTACCGCTCGTATTATTACAAGCCGTACGCTTCGTACAGCGGATATCGGCATCATTACTGCGTGCATGTTCCGTCGCGGCCAAACTACGTGTATTACTACGATCCGCAACAGCGCGTGTACTGGGGCCGCTACGACCTCCAAGCCAAGGGCTATTCCTTGCTGGCGAAAAAAGACCGCCGGGAAAAATTGGGGGCCATCCCCGAAGACGCTTTTCCCCAGCCGGAGAAGAAGATGCCCCCGATTCCGGAATCGGACGACGGTCAAACGGTTTTAACGCCGCCGGCAAACGACCTCCCGTCCGGCAAGCCGCCAGCCGACGCTCCTCAATAGCCTAAATACGGCTCTCATTCCTCCCAAGGTTTTCTCATGCCAGCGCTCACACTTCGGCAACCGATCGTCTCGAATTCGCCCCGCCGATTTCAAAACGCCATGCTTGCTTTGTTCCGGTTCTGCTGTGCGGTCATGTTGCTGGCGTCGTTGTCGGCAATAAACATCAACCAGGCCGCCGGCGCCGATGCGACGCGCCGACCCAACATACTTTTTATTCTCGCCGACGATCTCGGCTGGCGAGATTTGAGCGTCGAGGGCGGCGGGTTTTATGAGAGTCCTCACATCGACAGCATCGCGCATGCCGGTATGCGTTTCACCCAAGGATACGCAACCTGCCAGGTTTGTAGTCCTTCTCGGGCGAGTATCATGACGGGGAAATTCCCGGCGCGGCACGGCATTACCGAATACATCGGCGCTCCCGAAGGCGCAGCCTGGAAACGCAACACCAAAATGCTGCCGCCTCGCTACGTTCACGCCTTGCCCGCCGCCGACACAACGCTCGCCGAAGCCTTTCGCGAAGCTGGCTACCGCACGTTCTTCGCCGGGAAATGGCATTTGGGCGGAGAGGGCTCCCTGCCCGAAGACCACGGTTTTGAAGTGAACAAAGGCGGACACCAACGCGGCTCGCCGCCCGGCGGTTATTTCTCTCCGTATCGAAACCCCAAGCTAAAAGACGGCCCTGCCGGAGAAGCGTTGCCGTTGCGGTTGGCGCGTGAAACCGCCAAGTTTATTGATGAGCACGCCCAAGAACCTTTCCTGGCGTATTTGTCGTTTTATTCCGTGCATGCGCCGATCCAATCAACCAAGCAACTGTGGGGCAAGTATCGGGAGAAAGCGGCCCGACTGCCGAAGCCGAAACATCGTTTTATCATCGACCGCACCAGCCCCGTTCGCCAAGTGCAAGATCACCCGGTGTACGCCGGCATGATCGAAGCGATGGACGCCGCCGTCGGCCTCGCGCTGGCCGCTCTGGAGAGAAACGGCCTGACCGACCACACCGTGATTGTGTTTACCTCCGACAACGGCGGCGTGTCGGCGGGCGATGGCAAGGCAACCTCGAACCTGCCGCTGCGCGGCGGCAAGGGGCGCCAATGGGAGGGCGGCGTTCGAGAACCGTTTTACATCGTTTGGCCAAAGGTCGCGCCACCGGGTGGAACGTGCGCCACGCCCGTAACCGGGGCCGATTTTTATCCCACGCTGTTGGAAATCGCCGGCCTGCCGGCGCGGCCGCGGCAGCATGTCGACGGCGTCAGTCTGGCGCCGCTGCTCAAGGGCGGGAGCATCGCCCCCAGACCGTTGTTTTGGCATTATCCTCATTATGGAAATCAGGGCGGCGAACCGAGCGCGAGCATTCGCCAAGGCGACTGGAAACTGATCCACTATTATGAAGACGGGCGAGATGAACTTTACCTGCTCACCAAAGACATCGGCGAACAGCACGACGTCGCGGCGGCGCATCCTGAAAAAGTGCAAACGCTGCACAAACGTTTGTTCGCTTGGCTGGCCGAAACCGGCGCCCGCAAACCCACGGTGAACCCCAACTTCAACGCCGCCCGCCACCAGCAAGAGAAGATTCGCACGCGGGAAAAAACGCTACCGGCTCTAGAAGCCCAAGCCGCCGGTTTCCTCAAGCCCACCTACTCCCCCAAAGGCTGGTGGGGCTCCGCCGATTGAGGCAAGATTGACGCCGAGAGCTACAAACTTGCAGGGTGCGGGCAAGCACTCCGTGCAATCAGTCTGGAATGTTCAGTGATTGAACCAGCAGAATCACTTCTCGCCAAGCTTCGTCAAATGGAATGAAGTCTTGCGGGGCTTCGTTCTTGATTTTTACATCGTATTCGAAGGCGGCCATCTTGCGAATTTCGTCGTCGAAGTTGGACTTTCGCACCTCGATTTCGCGAATCTCGGATTTTCGTTTCAAGTACTCCGCGATTTTAGCCCGATCAATCTCCGCCCCTTTTCGGCGCGTAAACATGCAGATGTCACATGCGTCTTGCCAGCGGTAACGATTGCGAATTTTTTGCTGCAATAGAGATCGTAGTTTCTCCGCCAAAATGTCTTCCAGCGAACAAACCCGCAATCCTTGAACGCCGGCCCATTTTGCCGTGCCGCAGACAAGATCGTTCAAGCTGACTTCCAGCGGAATTACTGTCGTAATTTTATGATGGCTCTCAAAGTTATTGAAGTAACGGTCTCCTGGAAACTGGTAGCCCACTCCAATGTCATAAGTTGGACGGGTGGCGTCTGGGTTTTTCGGATTCCGTTTTACTCGCTGGCACTTTGCCTTCACATCAAAACGGCGATGAGCGAAGGCGAACGCTTTGTCTAATATGCCTCGAATAGCGTCTGCGTTATCCGGAATACCCTCTGCATCGGCAGTGAAATCAAGGTCCAGTGTGCTGCGCGGGCTTTGATAAGCAAAACGCAACGCGTTCCCGCCTTTGAGCGATAGGTTTTCTCTCGTGACGCCATCAGACGCAATGCAGTTCAAGATGACGAACTCCATGAAACGTTTTCTGGCTTCGTCCGTGGTTGTTTCGTTGACACGGCTCCAGGAGGCAACTTCCGCCAGGCTAGATGGGTATGGCTGGCCTGTCATTCGTCTTCGCTGAGTTCAGAGAGAGTGGTGTCGGAAACGTTGATCGAAAGGCTCCAACGCTTCGAAAATGTCGGCGAGAATTCAAGGTTCGCAAAGAGCTTGGCGGAACTGCCGCGCACGCTTTTGCCGGCCCATTCTGGTAACACGGGATCGTCCAAGCCAAGTTTATCCAGAAGGAAGCCGACCCTCTGTCTGAGCAATGGCTGACCAATCCGGCCGACGTAATCTATCAAGACATCGAGCCGAATCGCCGGTTTCGCCCGTCTCCAGATACGAAGAACTTCCGTAACGCCTCCGCACCGGTCTGGAAAGCGAAGGGCGTCGAGCAATGTTCTTGCCAGGTCGGTGACGTATATCGGGTATCCCTGTGCGAACCCCGTTACGCTGCCGAAATCCCATTCCGGCTTCATGCCATGCCAGTTGATTTTAACGCCTTGACGAATCGAAGGCGGCGTTCTTAAACGCGGCGCTGGAATGTCCGCCCAATCTTCCGGCGTTGTTCCCAGTGGCGATCGGACCGACGACTTCGGAAAACGGGTGAGATGGAGTTCCTTGGGGATTTCGTACGTCAGGTTATGGTAGGCGACCGCCGTGAAATGGCTGAACACGGCAGTTGGATTCGCCTCCTGGATAATAGCCTCATCTGGAGAAGAAAGCACCGAAGCATAAGGAACCGTGATCCGGTAAACACCAGAGACGCCTTGAATGGATTGCATGTCGCCAGCCGCTTGCAGCTTTTTGATAAGCCGGTTTGCCTTAGCGGTATCTGGCAAGGCAAAGGCGCCCGCACGGGCGACACGCATATAAAGGATGTGTATCCGCCAATTTGCTGCAACTGCGCGGCGGTCTCGAGCCAGAAGCTCCAGTATTTGCGACGCTATTGTGGATCTAGCCATTTATGTAACGAACGTGGCTCGAAAAGATATCTCGATCGGAATGACAATGCGTGCAGTAAATAGCCTGAACCCATACGTAAGGTAACCGATAATGTCCTTAGGACATTATCGGTTACCTTACAGATTATGTCAACACATAATCCAAACATTTTGTCGCGAAAAACCACAACGTCAGGTGCGATTAGGCGGCTTGGAGAGTTTGAGGGGGAGTGCCACATCCGCCCTTTTGCGTGAGACAGCCCGCGATATTCCGCTCTTTTGGCCTCTCCGCCATCAAAACCCGTGTGTCACAGCCGCTCGCATAAAGGTGTGGAAGTCTGGCGATCAACTCGCCGATACAGTATTCCAGCGGGTATACGGTCGAACAGAACGGAATTCCAGCGGGTATACGGTCGAACAGTACGGAATTCCAGCGGGTATACGGTCGAACAGAACGGAATTCCAGCATGTCTTTTGCATTCCAAGAAAGAACGCGGGCGTTTGATCTACGAAACGCGTTGTTCCTGGCGGAAATTGCGGAAGCCGTTTACGAACCGGCTGAAAAACTCGAACGGCTGGCTCGGAGCGACTGGGATTTCACGAATTTTTCCTTTATCGACGCCAACGATACGCAGTGCCTCGTGGCGAACAACGGCCGCATGAGCGTGGTCGCCTTTCGAGGCACTGAAACGAAACTCTCCGACTGGCATACCGATGCTCATGTCGAACTCGTTCCGGGACCGCTGGGCGGCAAGGTGCATGCCGGTTTTTACGACGCCCTGGGGCATGTGTGGCGAGAAATCGAACAGCAACTCGACCGCTTCGACCCCCAACAACAAACGCCGCTTTGGGTCACCGGACACAGCCTCGGCGGGGCGCTCGGCGTGTTGGCGGTATCGCGTGGATCGATTCCGGCAGAGCGGTTGCGGGGCTCTATTCTTTTGGACAGCCCCGCGCCGGCGACCGCACCTTCGCCCGCAACTTCAATTTTGCCTTCAAACCGTTCGCGTTTCGGTTTGTCAACAACGATGATCTGGTCACCCGTTCGCCGCCGCAACTCCTTGGCTACAGCCATCAGGGAACACTCAAATACATAGATGCGGACGGGCGTCTGCAAGATGGCATCGAATGGTGGAATCTTTTTCTCGACCGCTGGAAAGGCCGAATCGAAAGCCTCTTCCTCGACGCCGACAACGCCCTCGCCGACCACAGCATGACCATCTATGGAAACCGTCTGAAAAAAATCATCGCTCAGATGCAGCCGCCAATGCCCGACCGATTGGTCCGGCCGCGCCGCAGAGTGGCGTAACCAGGGTGCGGCCCGAATACTGGTCTCGACACGTTCGCCAACCCGAACGATTTTTAAGCCTCGTTGGCGACACCGTCCGTTTAATTCGCGTCTGTTGCTTAACGCGAAAAGCACTGGTTTTTGACCAACATCGGTTGCTTGGCGCCGCCAGGGAAATTCGAGAAATCATTGTCTTAGGCGAGCGGCAGATGAAAACATGCCTAATACAAGCACGAAGCGCAAGCGAGTGAATCAGTAAACGGTCATTCCCGCGTAGGCGGGAACCCAAACACAAATGCGACCTCCCTTTGTTTGGCCGCAGGCCAAGATCATCGTAGGCTGGGACCAACGGGAACAGAAATGACAGACGCTCGTTGCTCGAACGGTGCTAAGTGCTCCTAACATAACCCCTGTTTGGCGTTTCAAACACGGAGTTTGATGCTGACCTACCAAGTTGTGTTAGAAGGTATAAGTGCTAAAATTCAGCACATTCTTAAAACGCAATATCCAACTTGGCAAAACACAACAAAGCAGACGTGCCCAATGGTGCATTGGTCGTTGGAGCCGATTTTCGAAAGCTACCTTCTGGTGGGCGTGGTGGCGCTGGCCTTGTTCGGTTCTCTCTGGGTGCGGCCGACCAGCGGCGAATTGACGGCCCGACGGCAAGCCCTGTTGCTGGGTCTGAGAGCGGCCGTCATTCTGCTGGTGCTGTTGGCGATGCTGGGTCCGACGGTCGTTCATTCGGTGAGTGAGCCGCGTCGTTCGACCTTGGTGCTGCTGCTCGACACCAGCCGTAGTATGCAATTGCCGAATGAGTCGGGCGGCGTTTCTCGTTGGCAGACGCAACGCACACTACTGGAAAAAGCGCAGCCGTTGTTGGCCGACTTCCAGGAGAATACCGATATCAAGGTTTTCGGCTACGACGCCAGCCTGCATCCACTGGCTTGGAATGCAGACGGCATCGCCTTGCCCGACCTGCCCACCGGCCAGCAGACCGATCTCGGCGGAGCGATTCACGCCGTCGTGCAGCGGGAGTTGGGCAAACGCCTGACCGGCATCATTCTTTTGGGCGACGGCGCGCAAACGGCGCTGGCTCCCAACTTCGAGGTGCATCAGGCCGGCCGGGAGTTGGAGCGCATGCAGTATCCGCTGTATACCGTGGCTTTTGGGCCGGTGGGCGCGGAGGCGGAGTCGCGAGACGTGGCCATCGAAAACCTGCAAGATCAATACTCGGTGTTCGTCAAGAACGAACTCTCATTAACCGCCATGTTGCGAGCGCGAGGTTACGCGAACCAGGAATTGCTCGTACAGTTGGTGGTCGAGGGCGAAACCGGGGCCGGTGAGATTGTCGCCGAGAAACGCATTCTCGCGCCCGACCAAGGCGCGCAAACGCCGGTGCATTTTCAGTACGCGCCGCCGGAAGCCGGGCAGTTCAAACTCACGGTGCGCGTGGCCGAACAGCCGGGAGAATTGGTCACGAAAAACAATCGACTCAGCGCGTTTTTGACCGTGCGTGAAGGCGGCATCAAGGTTTTCTATCTTTTTGGCGACCTGACCTACGAACAGGAATTTCTCCGCCGCCGACTCGACCAATCGCCCGATATCGAACTCGACTCCCGCTGGATACAAAAAAGATTGCGGTCCAACTGGCCGGTCGACCTCACCGACGTCTTTCAAGATAAGCAGTACGACGCCTTCATCATCGGCGATGTCGATTCCTCGGCGCTCTACGAGAAAAATGGCGCGTCAAAAAATCTCGAAGCTCTGGCCGAGGCGGTTTCTCGCGGCAAAGGGCTGCTGCTGCTGGGAGGCCGGCAAAGTTTTGGCCCTGGCGGGTATCGGCACACGCCGTTGGCCGATGTCATTCCGGTGGTCATGGAGCGATTCGAGCGGCAAGATATCGGCGCGCCGCTGCGAACAGATCTGCACTTGCCGGGGCCCTTGGAAATGATTCCCTCGGCGCCTCATTTTGTCACGCGACTCAAGGCCGGCAGTGCGAATCTCGATGCCTGGAAGGCGCTGCCGCCGCTGCTCGGCGCCAACAAGTTTTCCGCGCCCAAGGCCGCCGCCCGCGTGATGTTGCGTTCTCCGCGGGGGTATCCGCTGTTGGTCGCGGGAGGATATGGCCAAGGACGCGTTCTGGCCTTCGCCGGCGATTCCACCTGGCGTTGGAGAATGCAGGGCCATTTGCCCGAATACCAGCGATTCTGGCGGCAGGCCATTTTGTGGCTCACCGGACGCGAAGACGACCAAACCGACAACGTCTGGGTGCGGCTCGCTCGGCGTCGCTTCCAACAAGGCGCCGACGCCGAATTCACCGCCGGCGCCGCAGACGCCGACGGAACTCCATTGACCGACGCCCAACTCGATATCCAACTCCTCCAGCCCAACGGCCATCTGGAAACGATCCAACCGGTGGCCGAAGACGGCCATTTCGCCGGGCGCCTGGAAGGCCTTTTGAACCAGCCGGGCGAATATGTGTTGCAAGTATCGGCGCAACAAGAGAGCCAAATGCTGGGCGTTGCCTCGGCGAAATTTGAAGTGTTCGATCAAGATATTGAATGGGCCAGCCCCGCGGCCAACCCCAGCCTGCTCTCACGTTTGGCGAACTACACCCAGGATTTCGGCGGAAAACGCGTCGCCCCGGAAGAACTCAACGATTTATTGCGCGAACTAAAACGGCAGCCTGTTCCCGCGGAAACGCCTCGTCAAATTCGCTGGCGCATCGCCGGAACGCCTCTCGGCGCCTGGCTGGTGTTTCTACTCCTGATGGCCCTGCTGGCATTGGAGTGGTCGCTCCGCAAAACTTGGCGATTGGCGTGAGAAAACGTGAAATAATTATACGTCCACGGTTACCAGTGGTTCGTTTAATGGCAAGCCGAAGATGAAAATATACCAACCGCTAGGCATCGCCCTGGAAACAAATGCGACATCCCTTTGTTGGGCCGAAGGCCAAGTTCACTCGCCATCTTGCAGGATGTGAATAAGGCTTTCGGCCATACGAACGGAGATCGGCCATCGCACCTGGGGCGATGCCCCAGGCTACGGTGAAAACAGGCCTTCGGCCAACAGGAACAGAAATGACAGGCAGGTCAGGCGAGCGGCAGATGAAAATATACCGCTAAGAAGAGGATCGTTCTAATCTATGGGTAAATTCTTTTCCGCCGCTCGCCTTAAACGAAAAAATCGGCCGCCGCGCGTTACCTGTAGAGGACCTTTTCGAGTAGAATAGTCGCTGCCGCCCATATACTACTGAGTTTCAGTGAAAAAAAAGGATCTGCGGGCATGTCGTCGGAAGAAGAAAAAGAAGCTGCTGCGGAAACATCCGGGGAAAACGCCTCCACCGAGAATGTGGTCAAACGCATTTTGCTGGTCGACGACGACAACGAAATCGTCGAAACGTTGCGTTATGCGCTCGAATCGCGGGGTTACATAGTTCTTATCGCCCGCGATGGAAATCAAGGCTTGGCGATGGCCGAGCGAGAAGACCCCGACCTCGTCATCCTCGACATGATGATGCCCAAACGAAGCGGCTTCCTCGTTTTGGAAAATCTCCGCCGCACGCGCCGGGTGCCGATGAAAGTGATCATGATCACGGCCAACGAAGGAGTGCGGCACAAGGCGTATGCGGAAATGCTGGGCGTCGACGACTACATCCGCAAGCCGTTTCCAATGGATAAGCTGATCGGCAGCGTCGAGCGATTGCTGGCCGACGAGTAACCTCTGCTAATCTCTGCTGATCTCTGCTCGAACAATAAGCGTCGCCTTTGTGTAGCCATCGTCGCGGCGTCCTTTGTGCGCTGGTGGCGCGAATATCAATATTCGCGTTTCCTCGGCGAATAATCAGTAGCGCCGCCTATCGAAGGTTCGAGAGCCGAATGAACGAAGAAAACCATCTTGGAAACATAATCGCCGGCGTTCTGCTGGGTGCGTTGGTTGGCGGCTTCGGCGGGTTGGGCGTTTGCATTTTCATCTTTGAGGAACCCCCGCTGTTCATCGGCGATACCGTATTGCTTGGCGCGCTCCTCTGCGGAACGTTGGGTTATTTTCTTGGCGAAGGCTTCATCGACTGGCTCAAGGAAAACTGGTGGTGGTTCTAACAGCCGAATCGATAGTGAAGCTGCGCGGCGCGCTGCCTGACAAACAATTTGGTTAACAGCCTCTATCTGTTAACCTACCCGGCGCCAGCGTAGCGTGACGAGAGTGATCCGGTCAAATCCCTAGCATCGGTTTCTCGGACGAGCGCTCGATCTGGATGAGTTGTTCTACAAGTTGCTCGCCGCTCAGCAATTGAAGCCACGTTCCGAGTGAAAGCGATCAGGCACAATTTCTGCTTGCGGAGTGTTGGTTTTGATTGAGTTAGCACCGCTCGATAAATAACTGTCGCCTTTGTGTAGCCATCGTCGCCAGACGGTGGGTGAGCGGTGAACCATCCCACGCTCTGGCGAGCATGGCTACGACACTAATTTTCCGCTCGATGCTTGGCTAAGGCAGGCCACATGTCGACCGCGACCGCCTCGATTTGCTCTTTCTACTTGTTTGTGAGGTTTTCCCGGGGTTTGTCGTCGGCCAGATTGCGAACGCGGGGGTTTGCATCGGCGGCTAGCGCGAGCTCCGTAGGAGGGCGCGCTGGCCGCGCCGCCACCGCCAAACGAATTCACTAATCCAATCAACCTTAACCCTGCGTCAACTAACACACTGGGACTGCTGGGGAAGTTCAGATCCGGGTGCAGGAACCGGCTCCTTTTTTTAGGTGGCCATATTTGGCGGAGTTGCTTGGACGTTTGGGTGGAATGGGCGGCCGGGGCGAGCGGCCAGGAATTTTGCGAGGCGATTGTCGTCGCATAACGCGGCGGCGCGAATTT
>JAJRWU010000279.1 GCA_024276655.1 Planctomycetota bacterium | reverse complement strand
GGGCAAAATTGGAATGGAAACGAGCGGTGCTTTGATTGAGGCGGCAACCCGTTGGTTGCTCAAACAACGGGGGCCAGCTCAGGTGCAACCACGAATGGACGCCAATTAACACGAATTTCCCAACCCGCAGCATTCGTGTTTGTGGTTCCGAACAGGGGTTCTTCGGGGAATTTAGCGGGAGATCGTGAATACGTCGGGGATTTGGTTGCTCCACGCCGGCTAGCGGTCGATTTCACCCATCACGATATCGAGCGAACCGACGATCGCGGGAATATCGGCGATCAGACAGTTGCGGCAAAGTTCGGCCGTCACCGAGAGGTTGCAGAAGCAACTGCTGCGGGCGCGAACGCGGTAGGGTATGGAATCGCCATGGCTGACCAAATAGAAGCCCATTTGGCCACGCGGCGATTCGGTTTCCAAGTAGACTTCGCCCTTGGGAAGCTTTTGCGTCAGCTTGATTGGCTGGCCCCAATCGCCGGAGGCCGTGCTGTATTTCTCGATCGCTTGCCGCGTCAGGTCGATGGCTTGGATGACTTCCAACATGCGGACATAAAACCGATGCCAGCAATCGCCCAGCACGGCTTCGCGGGGCACGGCGGGGTATTCGTGATCTCGAGGATAGTGGCCGTCTTTTTCCACGATGACCTCGAACGCGTAGCCGTCGTACATTTCGGTGTACCGCTCTTCGCCATCACGACGAAGGTCGTAGTCGACGCCGCTGCCGCGCAACACCGGACCGCTGCAACCGAAGTCGATCGCCTGTTCGGCGGGCATCACGCCAATGCCGGCGGTTCGCTTGACGAAAATGGCGTTGGTGGTCAGCAGCGCATGGTATTCCTGAATGATCGGCAACAGTTGGTCGAGGAAGGCGTCGCAGGTTTGTAGCCAGCCGTTGGGTAGGTCGGAGGTGGCGCCGCCGGGCGTGATGTAACTGTAGGTCAGTCGGGCGCCGCAGGCCTCCTCGAACAGATCGAGCATTTTCTCGCGTTCACGAAAGGCGTACAGGAACGGACTGAACGTGCCCAAATCAAGGCCGTAGGCGCCCATGCCGACCAAGTGGCTGGCGATGCGGCCCATTTCCGCGATGATCACTCGCAAATGGCGAGCCTTTTCGGGCAGTTCGTACTTGAGCAGCTTTTCCACCGTCAACGACCAGCCGAGATTCATGTTCATCGCGGCGAGGTAGTCCATACGGTCGGTGTAGGGAATCCACTGGCGGGGCGTGAGGTTCTCACCAATTTTTTCCGCGCAACGATGCAAATACCCGATATGCGGCTCGACTTCCGAGACGATTTCGCCATCGGTTCTAAGCACAAGCCGCAACACGCCGTGCGTGCTGGGATGCTGGGGGCCCATATTGATGAGCATTTCGTCGGTGCGAACGTCGAATTCGACAATTCGAGGATCGTCAACGTGGGTGGCAGCCATGATTATCTCGCAGTGTGTCGCCGTGGAGTTCATTCGCCCGCCGCTGTTCAACGCCGCTGTTCAACGCCGATGTTCAACGACCGCGAATACCGTGGTATTCCTGTGGAAATTCATAGTCTTTTCGCAGCGGGTGGCCTTCCCAATCTTCAGGACACAGAATGCGCCGCATGTCGGGATGGCCGGTAAACAAGACGCCGGAAAGGTCGAACACCTCTCGCTCATGCCAGTCGGCGGTGCTCCAAACGCCGGCCACGCTGGGCAATTCGGGCAGCGTTCCGGGGCTGTCGCCTTTCCAGCGGGGCAAGATCACTTTGAGCACCAGTGTGTGTTTTTTTATGGTGCTGGAAAGGTGGTAGACCACCTCGGTATGCGGCGCCCAGTCTTTTTTAGCCGCTTTTTTAGCGTCGGGCTCGAAAAAGTCGACGCCCGATATGCAGTTCAACATGTTGAACCGGAAGTTTGGGTCGTCTCGCAGGAAACGGCAGACTTCGACAATGCCGTCCGGGGTGATTTCCACCCAAGGATCGATCGCTTCGAAGTTCGCGCCCGCGATTTTGTCGCCGAACTGTTTTTTCAGCGTGGCGAGAAAGTCTTGTCCTGTCATGGCCCTGTCCTAAAGACCGCCCGCAGTCGCTGAAAAACAACGTGCGTTGCTGGCTTACCAAGTGGAATGAATTACGCGGAAAGCACCGACACCGTAGGGCCTGGCTTCCCAGACCCATGTCTGGCTCGACTTGTGGGGTCGCCGCGAGCCGATTTTTCATCAGCCACCGCACGCACCCAGTCAAGATCGCCGCGTTTCCAAACATAGGCGAAACCGACCAGCAGCACGGCAAAGAAGACACCGATATCAGCCAGTGAAACCCAGGCCAATTTGCTGGCGCCGGCGCGAACGTCTTGCTCCGGGGCGCGGGGATCAACCTGCGGGTTTCTCACGCCGATTTCACGATACAGGTGGATTGCCGAATCGGTCAATTGCCCCGATTCCACCACCGCGAAGTTCGGGTCGGAAAGGTTGGTGGCTTTGCCGAACACCGCCGCCCAGGGAAAGAAAAAGGCGACTTCCACGTCGAAAATAATGAAGAGCAGCGCCACCACGTAGAAGCGAAGATCGAACTGTACGAAACTCGAGCCAATTGCCGGTTCTCCGCATTCGTAAATTTCAGACTTTTCCGCTTCCGGGTTGTTGGGCCGCACAAAACGCCCGATGAGGAGGTTCACAAACAGAAAAACGACGCCTACCAACGCAAACAACGTCAAGTAAGCGACAATTCCCAAGGAAGAAGAAATCGCGGGCGACATGGACACCCCAGATCAGTCGAGAGAGCCTAAGAACTATTGAAACGAGAATTCGTCAATTGTAGCGCTCGGGGCGAAAATCGCAAGGCGGGCGGCGCTCATTCACCGCTGATTTTAACGCCAAAAGCCCGGCATTTTGAAAATGCCGGGCTTTTTCGCTGAACGACCGGTAACTAATTCTTCCGCAACGGCCGGGTTCTTCCGGACTTCGTGATAAGTCGTCAAAACCGGCTATTACTTTTCTTCCTCCGGCGCGTCGCCTTCCTCCGGCGCGTCGCCGTTTCCTGAAGTCGCGGCAGTTTCTTCGCCTTCGCCGACGTCTATCATTGCTTTCATCTGCGCCTCGAGGTCAGCACCTTGGAAAGTGGAATCCTCTTCAGTCGCTACTTTCGGCTGGCAGCCGCCAAAAAACGCCAAGCAAGCCAGCATTCCCCCCACTTGGAAGGCCTTTTTCATTGTCGTCTCCTTTAGAACACTCGACCTAAGCTCAGGCCAAAAAATAGTACGGTCGCTCTACAACGAGAATCATTTGAGTTCGAGCGGTTGCCCGTCGGAAATGTAGGCCATCCGCTGGAGAACAAATCGGTCCGTGACTTCCGACACAAACTTCACGGAGCCATCACCCATGGTGAAATTTGCGCCTCCAGGATGCATGCTTCCGGTGGTCGACCAATCACCCAGCCGAGAGGTAAGAATGGGGGTTCGTGCGAACGGAGGGCTGTCCCACGAACAACACAGATTGAAGTTTATGCCCGAACCGTAGTTGATATTTCTGTTGAGCGTGGTGATGATGTTGGCTTGGGGGATGTAGGCCAAATCCACGCCGTGGCCAATCCACTTTGCATAACCCCACGTTTGCGCAACGCCATTCCAAGTGGAGCGAAGCGTTTCACAGACGGCCACGGTATTGGTGGTGCCATCGGCAAGGTCGCGAAACTTGGCGGTCGTATTGTGGCCGAACATACGCCGGGTAAGCAGCGACTCCCGGTCCCAGGTGCGGGCGAAACTCGAAGTTCTCCTGGTGCTGAAGTCGTAGTTGGTGAAGGCGCCCTCTCGGATCGTGTTTCCAGGAGAAATTGAGTAAAGCGCGACGTCTGTTCTGACGTAACTCGTTGGGTTGGGGTCCGACGGGCACAGAAACGCCGGAAGAGACTGGCTCACGATGAGGTCGTTGCGGTTGCCGGCGGCGCCCGGCGGCAGCAGCGAACGCAAGGTGTTGGCGCCGCGAACATAACCGCCGGTGGCCAAGTTGAGGTTCAAACGGTCTTGCAAGGTTTGCTGTTCCAAGTAGGGGAGCAAGAGCAACCAACCGCGGTGGTTCAACGCACCGCCAGGATTACCCTGGCCGTCGACCCCTCCCTGTGGACCGGGCCTAGCGTTTGAAACCAAGGACGTGTTGCTGATGGCGCCGCTGTGGGAAACCGAATACGGGAAACTCTTATTGGTGTTAAAGTAGTTATGTAACGCAAGCCCGATTTGCTTCATGTTGTTACTGCATGATGCCCGGCGAGCCGCTTCGCGAGCCTGCTGGACCGCCGGCAGAAGCATCGCGACAAGAATCCCAATGATGGTAATCACGACCAGCAGTTCGACGAGCGTGAAGCCGTTGCGGCGAGAATTCCGAGAATGGCACATGTCAAACATCCCCCCAAAAAAGCAATAAAAAGATAAAGCCGGTTGAAGGCGTCTTACTTTCTCACCCAGTAAGAAAAACGAAACACCTTCGGGGTGAATACAACAAACCCGCCGCGCAAAAAATGGCGGTCTGCGATATTCGCCCCACTCTCAAATCTTAACCTTTACCAAGCACGATATGTCAAGCAGCTGAAAATCGGACATTCGCATTAAGTAGGATGCGATTGCGTCCAGCCTTACCGAGCAAAATATAATAGCCTCATGGTAGCACCCCACCCCACCATTGGCAAATGATATCTTCGCCCGCAGCCGGCGGAGCGGAAATTAGCCGATTTCACAGCAGTAATCTGCGCCCCACTTTTGGCCGGACACGGCGGTCGCCAACTCCACGGCCTGCAAATGCCGGGCGCGGGGTGTTTGCCTGCGCGCCTTCGCGAGCACCCTTGTTCTCACGAGAAGACGAATACGGTCGGACGCCTGTCATTCCTACCTACACACGTGAGGAATTTTCCTCGAACGCGCCTTCAGTTGTGAAATCCACGCTCGCCGGCGCAACGGCTATTTTTTTTGTGGCTGCATGCCGAGCGCATCGGCAATAAAAGCCAACACATCGGCCGCTTCGGCGATGCGTTTGGAAGTCGGTTTGCCGGCGCCGTGGCCGGCGCGGGTTTCGATGCGAATCAGCACCGGCGCGGCGCCGCCTTGGGCGGCTTGCAATGTGGCGGCGAATTTGAAGCTGTGGGCCGGAACGACGCGGTCGTCGTGGTCGCCGGTCGTGACCAACGTGGCCGGATACGAACGGCCTTTTTGCAAATTATGCAGCGGCGAGTAGGCCAGCAACGTGCGGAATTCGTCGGCGTCGGCTGAAGAACCGTATTCGGAAACCCAGGCCCAACCAATCGTGAATTCGTGGTAGCGAAGCATGTCGAGCACGCCCACGGCCGGGTTGGCGGCGGCAAACAGTTCAGGACGCTGGGTCATGGCGGCGCCCACCAGTAAACCGCCGTTGCTGCCGCCGCGAATGGCCAGTCGCTCGGAGTTGGTGTATTTGTTGGCGATCAGCCATTCGGCCGCCGCGATAAAGTCGTCGAACACGTTTTGCTTGTTGTTTTTCATGCCGGCTTCATGCCAGAGCCGCCCGTATTCGCCGCCGCCGCGCAGGTTGGGAACGGCGTACAGCCCGCCTTGCTCCATCCAAACCAAGTTCGTAACCGAAAAACCCGGCGTCAGGGAAATATTAAAACCGCCGTAGCCGTACAGAATGGTGGGGTTGGCTCCATCCAGCCGGTAGCCCTTCTTGCCCGTGATGTACATCGGAATGCGCGCGCCGTCAGGGCTATTCACAAACACCTGCCGGGTTTCGTAGTCGGACGGTTGAAAGTCGACCAGGGGTTGGCGAAACACCGTCGTCTTGCCGCTGGCGACGTCGTAACGATAAATCGTGGCTGGCGTGGTGAAGTTCGTGAAGGAAAAGAACGTTTCCGAATCATCGTTCCGGCCGCCGAATCCTGAAACGGAGCCGAACGCTGGCAGTTCCACCTCGCGCACGCGTTGACCTTGCAAATCATAAATATTGACCACCGAATGGGCGTCGTGCAAAGACGTAGCACAGAGGCGTCCGCCAATCATGCTGACGCTGGTCAGCACCTCGTCCTGCTGGGCGATGATCTCCCGCCATTGGTCGCGGGCCGGCTGGCGCGTATCGATGGCGATGACGCGTTTGCGCGGCGCGTGGTCGTCGGTGAGCAGCCAAAAAATGGGGCCCACGTTTCCCAACACCTGATATTCCGCCTCGAACCCGCTCAATAGTTCGACAACGGCCGACCGCGGCGCGTGCAAGTCTTGATAAAAAACCTGATTCTTTCGCTCAGTGCCTCGCCACACCGAGATGATAAGGTAACGCCCGTCTTCGCTGACTTCGCCGTCGAAGCCCCATTCCTTTTCGTCTTTCCGCTGGTAGATCAAGGCGTCTGCCGATTGCGGCTGGCCGAGGGTGTGCAAGAACAATTTCTGGTGGTAATTGGCGCCGGTGAACTCTTCACCCTCCTTCGGCGCATCGTAGCGGCTGTAATACAGCCCGCTGCCGTCGGGCAACCAAGAGACGCCCGAAAACTTCACCCATTCGAGGCGGTCGGGGAGATCTTTTCCGGTGGCCACATCGCGAATGCGCCACTCCTTCCAGTCGGAGCCGGCAGTTGAAATGCCGTACGCCAATAGTTTTCCGTCGTCGCTGGCGCGCCAGGAGGAAAGCGCCACGGCGCCATCGTCGGAGA
This sequence comes from Planctomycetota bacterium, assembly GCA_024276655.1. GTDB lineage: Bacteria > Planctomycetota > Planctomycetia > Pirellulales > Pirellulaceae > SZUA-33. The sequence goes on along the minus strand of JAJRWU010000279.1, from coordinate 13,527 downwards.
GCGTGTTAGGATCGATCAAGACACGAGGTTTCGCGCCAGGGCCATCTTCCACATACAGCACGCTCTGGTTCTGCAGGCCGTTGTTGTACTCGTAGAAGTAGCGTGCAGGCCGTTTGCGCGGCTGGCCGAAACGTTCGTAGTTCCAGAGTTTTGTGATTCGCTTTCGGAAGGCGTCTTGCAGCGGCAGGTTGTCAAGATGTGCGAACGTGAGTTTGTTTTCGGCCGCCACCCAATCGCTTGTTTCTTTACTGTCGGGGTCTTCCAGCCAGCGGTAAGGGTCGCCGACCTTGACGCCATGATACACGTCGACGTGGTCGCTTCGGCGGGTTGCAGGATAGTTGCGTTTCAATGTTTTTTTCGCTGGGGTTTTATTTGTTTGCGTCGCTGGTTCCAAGGCGGCGGCCATTGAGCAATATGCCGAGCAATATAATGTCGAGAAACATAATACGGCCATGGCCGTCCACGGTAATTGCCTCGGCCGATTGCCGAAAGCCCAGGGAAACCACCGGCGTCCGGCCGACAGGCAAGGTTGCAACATCTTCATCAAGGGATATCCCAATGCGAGGATTTGTACTGGTTCAGCGAGACGTAACGCCCGCCATGCGTGCGGCAAACGGCGGCATATGGTTTACTTGAATCTGGCGAGCGATTACCTTCTTCTGCCTCAACCCCGGTTATTCATAAAGCCCCATTCTGACCACTCTCACAGGACGACGCAATGATGGATACGCTCAACAAAATATTTGTGGAAATGATGTTGCCTTTCGCCCCCCGCCTCTTCGGCGGCGCGTTGCTCTTCGCCGGGTTGTGGCTGGCGGGGAATCTGGCCGCCGCGTTCGTACGCAAACTGGGGAAATCGCGGCATCTTAACGAAGACCTTTTGAACGTGTTGGCCAAAAGCGTTTCCACGGCCTGCATTATTCTGGGAGCGGTCTGCGGACTGGGAACCTTGGGGGTGGATGTCACGGCGTTGGTGGCCAGCCTAGGACTGACCGGCTTCGCCTTGGGTTTCGCCCTGAAGGATGTGATATCCAACGCGCTTTCGGGCGTGCTGCTTCTGCTCTATGAACCGTTTGAAGTGGGCGACCACGTGAAGGTGTCGTCGTTCGCCGGCGTGGTGGTGAAAACATCGCTGCGATATACCGAACTGGCCGCCGACGACCAAATAATTTTCATACCGAATTCCATGCTCTTCAACAATGCCGTCATCGTCGAGACGGCGAAGCAGGCGTAAGCCGAGCGGGGAATTGCTCCGCTGGAGCGTACGCTTGAACGTTTTGCGGCTCACTCCAAACTTCGCCAACAATACCACGCGGCCACTGAGGCATAGGGCCGCCAAGGTTCGGCGATGTCGAAGCATTCCTGCTTGCCGGGCAGTTCATTCAAGCCGTAGAGGCGGCGAATCGCGTTGCGGACGCCGAGGTCGTCGTGCGGCAAGACATCGAGCCGGCCCAGTGAAAAGATGAGGAACATTTGCGCCGTCCAACGGCCGACGCCCTTGATTTGCGTGAGCGCCGCGATGATGGCTTCGTCGTCGAGTCGGCCAATCGTACGCAGTGGCGCGTCGCCGCGAGTAACATGCTCCGCCAAGCTGCGAAGATAGCCCGCTTTCTGTTTCGAAACGCCGACCGCCTGCAATTGCTCGGACGGAATCATTAACAACGCCGCGGCCGACACCGGTTCGGGCGCCAGCAAGGCAACGAATCGTTTTTGGATGGTGCGCGCGGCGGCGGTGGAAATTTGCTGTGAAATAATTGCCCGAGCCAGCATGTGAAATCGGTCGGTTTGCAGACGCAAACGAAACGGGCCGACGTTGTCAATCACTGGGCGAAGCACGCTGTCCGATCTGCGCAAATGCGCCACCGCCTGCCGCGCCCGTTCGGGCGAGTATCGCATCGGTTACGGAGCCTTTCTCCTTTTGGGGTCTTTCAATCTTTTGGGGTCTTTCAATGTCGTGAAAAAGAATCGTGCTTCGCCTTACCCGCGAAAACGCCACTCCGCCAGAGGCGCCGCCGCTAGGTTCAAAAGCTCTTTTGATCGATCTCGAATCGCATTTCCAAACCGCCAATCATCGACAGCACAAAGTTAATGATTAAGGCGTAAATGAGGCCGCCGATAAAGGAGACCACGGCGTAAAACAAGGGCAAGAAAATCATCAGGGCGATTCCTCCCACAACGCCAAAGGCCGCCACGCCGCCTTCTTCGGCCGCGAAGCCCGCCATTACCGAAAGCACGATTACGAACAACCCGTACGGTATGCCGACCAATATTCCGGCACACAGCCCCACCAACCCCAAAAATTTCCCAAACGAAACGACTCCCAGCTGCGTTAATCGTTGCATCATTGTTTCCTTTGTGTGGATGAAATCGGAAATCGTGTTGGCTGATTCCCAGCACAAATGATAGAGAAATCGGAGATGATTCCCAGTGGTTGGTCGGCCCAGGAACGCGCCGGCGGGCGTTGTTAGGCGAGCGGCAGATAAAAATTTGCCAGCACGCAGCGGGAGTTCGTGAGTTTTTTTTGGGTTCCCGGATTCGCGGGAATGACCGTTTTCTGATTCACTCGCTTGCGCTTCGTGCTTGTATTAGATTTTTTTTCTGCCGCTCGCCTTACACGCTTTCAAGGTTATCGCCGCCGATCTCCCACCGATCAAGGGCGACTCAATTCGGGTGTTCAGAAGCTGGCAGCCAGTCGTTGGGCTGCTGGTCGTTGGCGGGGTCGTACACGTTGCGACCAAATTTATAGAACAAGGCTGGCGTCACGAGTTGGTCGAGGAGCGTGGAGCTGAGCAACCCGCCGATGACCACGATCGCCAACGGGTGCAGTATCTCCTTGCCAGTCTGACCGGCGCCCAAGGCGAGCGGCAACAGGCCGATGATCGTGGTTACAGCGGTCATCATCACCGGAGCGAGCCGTTCCAGGCTGCCTCGAATAATCATTTGCTCGCCAAACGCTTCTCCTTCGTGCTTCATAAGATGGATGTAGTGCGAAAGCATCAGGATGCCGTTTCGAGAAACGATGCCAATGAGCGTGATGAAGCCGACCCAGTGCGCGACCGAAAGGCTGATCGATTCGATCCACACCTTCGGCCACAGCCAGAACGCGGCGTCGGCAAAAGCCTCCATGCCGGGCCAATTCGTCAGCAATAGTGCGAGCACCGAGCCAATCGCGGCCAGCGGCACATTGACCATCACCTGCAAGGCGGCGCGCCACGATTGGAGGCATTTCAGCAGCAGCAGGAAGACGCCAATCACCGATACGCCGCCAAGCACGAGCAGACGCAGGTTGGCTTGCTGTTGGGCTTCAAACTGCCCGCCGTAGGCAACGAAATAATCGTCGGGCAGGCTGGGAACGACTTGTTCCTCGACTTGCGTTCGGATGTCTTGAACGACGCTCACAAGGTCGCGCTCGGCGACATTGGCCTGCACCACAATGCGGCGGACGACGTGTTCCCGGTTGATGGTGTTTGGACCGGTTGTTTCCACCACCTGCGCCACCGTGCCGAGGCTGATCCTCGCCCCCTTGGGCGTTGTGAGGAGCGTCGATTCAATGGTCTGGATGTCGTTGCGAGATTGTTCGTCGAACCAAACGACCAAATCGAAGGTGCGTTGGCCTTCGAGAACCTGCGAAACGGTGTGTCCTTGAAAGGCCGTTTCCAAGGCCAAGGCGACATCGGCGGGCGTGAGGCCGTAGGCCGCGGCTTCCTCCCGCAGAATCGTGACCCGCACCTGCGGAATATCGATCTGTTGTTCGACCTGGAGATCAACCACTCCCGGCACTTTTTCCATGATATGTGAGACTTCTTCCGCCTTGGAACGCAGCAGTTGCAGGTCGGTTCCGAAAATCTTGACTGCAATCTGCGAACGAATGCCCGACATAATATGGTCGAGTCGATGGGAAATGGGCTGGCCGATGTTGATCTTCACGCCGGGAATTTCAGCCATGTGGCTGCGGATGTCGTTGAGCACTTCCTCGCGTGGTCGTCCTACTTGTTGGTAGCCCAGGCGATGCAGGCCGGGAATCGCTCGCAGCACCGGAAAGAAAAATCCCGAACGAGGTTTCAGTGGCTCGACGAGTCCCACTTCAATATCCGACATATTGACGTTTTCGGCGTGTTCATCGAGTTCGGCGCGCCCCGTGCGTCTCGATACGTGCGTGACTTCGGGAATTTCCAACAGCATCTTTTCCACGAGCGTTCCGACGCGATTGGATTCCGCCAACGCCGTGGCCGGCGGCGTTCTCATGCCGATCGTCAGCGTGCCTTCGTTGAACGGCGGCATAAACTCGCCGCCCATCCAGAAAATCGTGGAGACCGAAAGGAAAACAAAAACCGCGACCGTACCGAGAATGAGAGTGGAATGCTTTAGAGTGAAGCGGAGCAGTTTTGTGTCGATCCACTTGAGCCAACGGAGCAGGAACGAATCGGCGTCTTGTTCGATAAACCGTGCATTGGGCAGAAGCACTGACGCCAGCACCGGAGTGACCGTCAGCGAAACGACCAGCGAGGCGAGCAGCGTTGTCAGATACGCAAGGCCCAGCGGAGCAAACATGCGGCCCTCCAAACCCGGCAGCGAAAAAAGCGGAAACACAACCAGAACCACGATCAGCGTGGCATACAGTACGCTGTTGCGAATCTCGCACGAAGCAAGGTAGATGACCTTCAGCGGATGCTCGGGTTGTTCTCTCCGCCGGTTTTCCCTGAGCCGCCGATAAATGTTTTCGATGTCCACGATCGAATCATCGACGAGTTCTCCAATCGCGACGGCCAAGCCGCCGAGCGTCATCGTGTTGATTGTGATGCCGAAGTAGTCGAAGATCAGGGCCGTGATGATGACCGAAAGTGGAATCGCGATCAGCGTGATCGTGCTGGTGCGAAAGTTCCACAAGAACACAAAGATCACAACCACGACCCAGATTGCGCCATCGCGAATCGCTTCCAGCACGTTGTCGATGGCGACGTCAATAAAGTCGGCTTGGCGAAATATTTCTCGTTCGATGCGGATGTCGTCCGCCAGCGTGGCCTTGATGCCGTCGAGTGTTTTGTCGATTTCAGCCGTCAGCCGCAGAGTATCGGCTCCCGGCTGCTTTTGGATCGAGAGCATCACGGCTGGTTCGCCATTGACGCTGCCAGATCCGCGTTTGACCGGGCCGGCGAGAACAACATCGGCGACGTGGCCGACCGTGACCGAAATGGAGGGTGTCGGATCGACGACCGTCTTGCGAATATCGTCGAGTGTTCTGGCGCGACCAATAATGCGAATCAACGATTCCTTCTGCTTGTTCAACAGAAAGCCACCGCCCACCGCAATGTTGGAGCGCCGCACCGCCTGCGTCAGTTGGTCGAGTGTGATGTCGTACTTGGCGAGCCGCTCCGGCGACGTGAGCACCTGATATTGCTTCAGCTCGCCGCCCATGACCGTCACTTGCGAGATGCCGCTGATCGCCAGCAGTCGGCGGCGAATGGTCCAGTCGGCAATCGTGCGAAGTTCGAGCGGCGTTGTGTCGCCGTCCGATTGCAGGCCGATCAGCATGATCTCGCCCATGATCGAGGTGATCGGAGTCATCACCGGGTTCATGTTGTCGGGCAGCACCGGGCGAACAAGTTGCAGCTTCTCGGCCACGACTTGCCGGTCGATATATATGTTGCTGCCCCATTCAAATTCGACCCACACAATCGACAACCCAATGCCGGACGCCGACCGCACCCGCTTCACGCCCGTGGCCCCGTTCATGACCGATTCAATCGGGAACGTCACCAGTGTTTCAACCTCTTCGGGCGCCAGTCCGTGAGCTTCGGTCATGATCGTGACCGTGGGCCGGTTGAGGTCGGGGAAGACATCAATCGGCAACTGCATCATGCGATAGCCGCCGTAAATCAATAGGACCACCGCCGCGGCAACGACCAATGTGCGGTTCTTGAGGCTTCCAGCGATAATTTGGCTTAACATTTCGGCGCCTATGGTTTCGGGTGGGACGAGGAACGGTTCGTGGCCGGCGTCATCGTGCGTGTCATCGTGGCCGGTGTCATCGTGGCCGGTGTCATCGTGGCAGGCGTTGGCTTGCCGGTTTCGATGCGCACATGGGCGAGCATCCCGTCCCGGAGCGACCTGTTGGCGTTATCCAGTTCCAGCCACACCGGGAATACGCGTCGGGCGTTGGCGGTGGGCGCCGTGCGTACGATTCGTCCCGTCATTCTCAAGGCGGCGTCGGAGACGAAGCGAACCTCCACGCGTTGCTCTGCTTTCACTTGCGAGGCGTGGTCCTCGAACAGATACGCCTTGACCCAAACATGCGAAAGATCGTTGACTTCGAACAAGTCATCCTGCAACACAACGGCCTCTCCCGGCACGATGCCGAAGTGGCTGAGGCGCCCAGCGTGTGGGGCGTGAAACGTGATCGTCTTGGAAACCAAGGCTGTCAGATCACCTTTTGCCACGTCGGCGTTGGCGAGTTTTTCGAGTCGCTCCTTGGGCAGGCCGATGGCAACCAGCCGACGCATCAACACCGCGACAGCCAACCTTTGCTTGCGGACATCGTTGCGAAGTTGCAGGGCTTTTGTCCTCGGCACGCCGCCGATATCAGCCAGCGGACCAATAAGTTCCAGTGTTTCCTCCGCCCAGCGAAGGTCCAAGGATTTTTCGAGAAGGTCCAGTTGAAGCTGAAAAAGCTCCCTGCTTTCGATCTCGACCAGCGGTTGCCCCTTGGTCACGTGCTGGCCTTGTGCAACGAAAATGCGGCTCACCCGGCCCCCGATCCGCGATGTGACGGAGAATTTGTTGGACTTGGGAACTTCGACCACGCCAATCGCGGCGAGTGAATGCACGCCAGGATCGTTCGAGCGTGTTGTCGTTTTGTTATGCGAGGCGGTGCGAGCGTCGGTTCGCCCTCCGGTCGACTGAGCAAACAACGACGACAGCAGATGCGTTCCGGTCGTGGTCACGTAGTCGCCGGGAAACAAACCCTTCAATATTTCGACTCTTTCCCGGCCGACCCGGCCCACCCTGACCTTGCGGCGGACGTATTTCCCCTCGCCTTGTTTGAGCAATACCTGGTGTTCCTCGCCCACTCGAATGAGTGCTTCGCGGGGGCAAACAATGGCCTGCCGAGATTCACTCACTTGAACGACAATCCGAGCCGACATGCCGGGCCGCAGCCGCAGGTCGTGGTTGTTGAGTTCAATCGCGACCCGCAATGCACGTTTTTTTTCATCAATGGCAATATCGATGTGGCTGATCGTGGCGGGCAATGGCTCCCCCCCCATGGCTGCAATGTAGACCTTCACCGGTTGGCCCACCCCGACAACAAGCGACCCCGTTTCGAGGACATCCGCCACGCACATCACTTTGGAATTATCGATGACGTGGAAAAGGTTTTTGTCTGGAGCGACCGACTGGCCCACGCGCAAATCGGCATCAACGACGCGGCCGCCAATCGGGCTCGTGATGTCAATATGCGAGACGGTTTCGCCGCTGGAGCGAATTCGGTCAAGAGCCTCGCGATCGAAGCCGAACGCGTTGAGCTTCGTAATCGCGATGTGCAAACGCGTTGCCGCCCGTGCTCGGTTTTTTCTGGTCTCGAACAGCTTCTTACCAGAAATAACCCCGCTCTTGACAAGCGGCTCCTGCTGCTGGAACCGATGATCGTAATGGCTGAAGTCTTCCGCCGCCTGGAGCATGTCGAGTTGGATCTGCTCCAGTTCCAGACTGCTGATACATGCCAGAACCTGTCCCTGTTTCACCGCCTCACCTGGCCGCACCGATACATCGGTGACAATGCCCTTGATAAGCGTCGTGACAAACGCATGTTGTCGCCATGGGGTGGAAATAGAGCCGTTGGCCCGAACCACCGACGGCATGTCGGCCAGCGTGATCTTCGAAGTTTCCAGGCCGATGGCCCGGACCGCGCCCGGCGACAACAGCAGCACATCGCCGTGTACCGCGGCGCCGGTCGTGGGGATTGTCGGATGACCTTCGTGTGCGAAGACCACGCTCGAATGCAGGACGCTCGAATGCAGGGCCAGCCACATCAGCGCGGCCAAGGCACTAGCCAGACCTGCGGGCAAAACGGATTTCGTGTTCGAGCCGTTTCCAATCATTGGTGTTCTCATTGGTCTGGAGCGTCTGATTCGTTTCCATTCGTTTCAGGACTCCGGCTGTTGGCGTCTGATTTATGAATTGCCTCCAACGTGTCAATGGCTTCTTGAATGCCGTCAGCCACGGCGTTGAAATCCGGCTGGTCTCCGTTGTCGATTTTTTCATGAACCTTATCCAACAGGGTGCGAATCGTCTGAGCGGCCGTGTTGAGAGCTTCCCAGTTCTCTTTCGGCACATTGCTTTGCTGGGCGATTTCCGGCAGCCACTCAACGATAAAGTTCATTTCATCCAGAGGCCGATGGGCCTTGCTTGGCCGGCCCGCGGCGATTTCGTCTCGAATCGTGTCTCGATACGACGTGATGCGAGCCACGGCGGCGGCGTAGTCAGCCGGGCGTTTCACGTCGTCGGCGGTGATGTGAACATCGTCCTGATCGCTAGCGGAAGCGGCGTGGCTGGCGTCGGGCTGTTGATTCGATTCTGGCGGGGAAGTTTTGCCGCAGCCAATCAACACCGCGACAGCGAGGGAACCGAGAGCGAATGCATTCCACATAGGATTTGTAAACACGGGAAAACTCCTTCTTTGGAAATAGGAATGGGGCGCGGCGCGCACCCATGGGAATCACACGAGATGAGCCAATAGCGCAAGGCGATACCTAGCTCGATAGGCGAACAGAGAAGTGCGCCGCGCGGTTTAGATCAGCAGCACGCCGGAGCGTTCATGGCGTGCTTTGGCGCATAAGGGTAGCGCAGAAATTTGCAAGAAATCCCGTCGGATTGGCTTCTCGGCAATTACGGCGAAAGACGCAAGCGTGACGTTCGCCTGCTGGTGCAGCGCCGTTTCGGCGGACGTTGGCGCCATCGCAGCGATTGGCTGGGAAAGTTCAATCGCCAAAAACGGAGCCGGTTGTGCTTGATCGTCGTGGGTAGAATCCAGAGGAAAACTAAACCCGAAGCCAAGACAAAAGAAATGGACGTGAGCGACGCCCGCTTCCGTCAGGCGCGAAGCACGCTCGCCACGATCGTGATCGAACGCGCGCCCGCTGGCGGCTGCATGGTCACGATGGCGCCCATGACCGCCGTGTGACCCATGACCGCCGTGCGACCCTTGATGGCTGTGTGACCCTTGATGGCTGTGTGACCCTTGATGGCTGTGTGACTTGTCGCCGCCAGTATGATCGTGGCAAAACGCGGGCAGACCGCTTCCGCCTGTCAGCAGGATTGCCGACAGCAGAAAACTCGTCAGCACACGCAAGGGTTTGCCAGTCATCTTGCTGCTTCTCAACTATTCTTGGTGGGATTGCCCACGACCTCTCGATTGTACACCAGATTTCTCGTGGCCGCAGAGGGGAGCCATGATAATAGCCGTTAGGCGAGCGGCAGATGAAAATATACCAATCGCTAGGAATCGACCCGAAAACAAATGCGGCATCCCGTTGTTTGGCCACAGGCCAAGATCATCGCAGCCTGTTTGAGGTTCGTGGCGCGGCGGCTGGCGCCTGGGCCTTCGGCCAACGGGAACGGAAATGTCTTGCGGGGTGATCGTTTGAAAAAGACTGGCGTCTTGAAAAGGGCTGGCCCTATTTTCGCCAGGAGGCGAAGTGCGCGGTGAACTGTTTTTCCAGGCGGGGAATCCGTTGGTGGAGGCGGCGGCTGAGAGAGCCGGGAACCGCATGGGCTTCGATATCGGCCAGGTAACGGAGCAGTTCGTCGCGACCCGCGCTCGGGCCATGCAGCATGAAATGCACCCAGGCCCATGCATTGCGGTATTCGGTTCGGCCCATTTCCGATAAATCGCGGAAGCTTTCCAGAGTGTCGATACTGGGCGGACTGTTAAAGCGCAACGACCATCGAATCGACTTCAAATGGGGATTGTCGTGGGCGCGCGATTGAGGCGGCGCTTCGAAATATTCGGCGAGTCCTTCGTCCAGCCACAGCGGGACCATCGGCAACGAGGAATGCAGCAGGGCGTGCGTCGCTTCGTGGCGCAGGTCGACGTCCAACTCCTTGTTCTTGTAGGCGAAAACCATTCCTGGTCCACGGCCCTTGATGAACAGCGCGCGACGGCTGGGCGCGGTGGGGAAATATTGTTTCAAGTAGTTGTTGTAGGTCGACTTTTTGCGGAACAAGTAAAGATGCACGTACTCGCGCGCCGGGCCGGTTTGCAAGTACCGCGCGAGATCGTCTTGCAGGGCGCCCAGTTCGCGGACCATGCCGGCGTATTCCTCCAGCGAAAAGTCGGCATGGATAAGGAAGGGCCCTGCCTGGCGTTCGTCGGGCCAGCGGGCGTTGGTTTCGGCGCGTGCGCAGCGGGGCGCGAGCGCTGTCGTGATGGAAAGACAGCAAGCCGCGAGGAACGACCGTCGGTGTAATGCTTCGCCCACTCTGAGGTTGCTCGTTGTTCAGTGTTGTTGGGTCAATAGGCCGCCCAACGGGGTGGTTAGGCGGCTCGTCGGCAAACAAATTAACGGTGGTCGCTCGAAAAATTCTGGCTTTTAATTCGGCCAGCAAATTTCGGACGAGCCTTTAGGCGGCGCGGGTCCAGCCGAACCACCAGGAACGCATGCGTTTGGCGCCGCCGGCGCGTCGTCCAGGGCGAACGTTTTCGCCCGTGGCAACCGCTGCGGGGTTGTCGCAACATAGTTCGCGAGCGGCGTCTTCGCCAATAAATTCCGCCGCTCGTTCAAAGGCGCGCCGCAATAGCGGACGCCTGGCCTTGGGGCTGTGGGCGTCGGTCGCCAAAAAATGCACCAAGCCTTGGTTCAGCATATCTTCGGCGACCTTTTGGCTGGCGGCGCCGAACGTTCCCATCAGGCTGCCCGCGGTGACCTGCATCAGGCAGCCCTGGTCGACCAGTGGGCCCAGCAATTCGGGGTGTTTCATCAGACCTTGATTGCGTTCGGGGTGTGATAGCACGCCCGCCATGCCGATCTTTTCCAGGTCGTGCAACACCGGTTCGAGGGGGAAATAGAGTTCGTGGGGCAATTCGAGCAGGACGTGCCGGCGGTGGTCGCCCAGCGACATCACTTCGCCCGTGCCGAGTTTTTTGATCATGCCGTCTTCGATGCGAACATCGCCGCCGGGCAATACCTGCAAACCGACTTCGTGCTCGTCAAGAAACTCTTGCAGTTGCGCCGCTTTTTCGCGGATCAAATCGCCCGTATTGTGGGCGTAGGCGCCGAGTTGGTGCGGCGTGACGATAATTTCGCCGATGCCGTCGTCGACCGCCATTTGCGCCATGGCCAGGGTGTCGTCCCAGGTGCTGGCGCCGTCGTCGATGCCGGGCGTCAGGTGGCAGTGAATGTCTACAAATCGTTCAAACAGCTTCATTTGCGTCTCTCCGCGGCATTGCATCCTTGCGCCAACCACCCGGCAACCCGGGTGTCGCCCACGTCGTGGTTTGCGTGTGGGGGGAGTATAGCGAGGCGGCGGATACCGTCAAGAGAAAATAGGGTGATCTTGTCTGGCTGTCTGGCTGTCTGGCTGTCTGGCTGTCTGGCTGTCTGGCTGTCTGGCTGTCTGACCTCTCGTTGCTCGAAATATGCGACCAACGGCGCGTTTCAGTTTTTCGCGGTGAGATTCCTCACAAACTGCTCCAGTGCGGTTTCGTACTCTCGGCTGGGCGGATCGTTGTGGCGGCCGCTGCGAACGTGTATGAACTGTTTGGGTCCTGGCGCTGCTTCGAAGAGGCGCTCGCCCAGTGCAAAGGGAACCACGCGGTCTGCGTCGCCGTGGGTCTGCAAGAGAGGGCCCGGATAGCGGGGGATTTTGTCGACCGAGCGCATCTGGGTTTTCATCAGCCAGTGAACCGGCGCCCAGGGGTAATGCGAGGCCGCCACATCGGGTATGGAGGTGAAGGTGTTTTCCAGCACCAACCCTTGAGCGCCCTGCTCCGCGGCTAGGTCGACCGCCAGGGCGCCGCCTAATGAACGCCCCATTAAGATGATTTCGTCTGATTGCAGGTTTGTTCGCTCACGAAGCCAGGCGTGCGCGGCATGGGCGTCGGTGAGCACCCCTTTTTCGCTGGGCTTCCCGCCGCTACGGCCGTAACCGCGATAGTCGAACACGAAAACCGAAGCTTGTAAACGATCAGACAGTGAATCGAGGAGCCAACCCAAATGGGCGATGTTTTCCCCGTTGCCATGAAAATAGAGCACGCACGCGCGGCGCCGGGGATGCTCCAAAAACCAGCCATTCAGGGCCACGCCGTCGGTGGTGTTGAAAACCACGTTCTCGAACTGCTGTTCGCCGCTCCAATCGCCGCGGGGGTATTTTGGAGCAGGAAAGATAAATGCGTTTTCAAAGAACATGAGTAATAACAACACCACCAGATACGCCGCCGCCGCCAGACGAACACACCAAACGGCGCGCCGCCCCAGAAACCGTAACGTGCGGCGAGGGCTTTCCCGCATTAGAAATTGTAGTTGGCGTTTTTGGTGTCGAAGTCGGCGTCGGTGAGGCCGACATTCAATTTCACGTTCAGATAGGTGTACTCTTCATCCAGCACCGGCTTTCCGCCCTCCTTGGTCGGCCATTGGTAGGCGGCGTATCGAATCGGCACTTGGAGTTCGTCGTCGATGAAAATTCTCGCGATGTGAAAATCGAAGTAGGACCGCGGCTTGGGGTGAGATACCTGGATGTAGGTGCAAACGCGGCCGCTGACTCGGGTTTTGTAGAAGAACTTCACCTCGCATTCGTCGCGTTTTTCGTCGCGCTCGCCTTTTTCAATCAACTTCATGATCAGGTTTTCGATTCCCAAATCGTAGATCGGGTACCGTTGGCCGCGCATCGCCAAGAGGCCGGTCGGATTGAGCCAAACGGTGGGTAGGAATCGCCCGGCGGAACCGCCCTCATGCGCGCACATTTTATTTTTGTTCTTCCCCGCCACATAAATCACCTCGCGGCCCTTGATGTTTGCCGGTTTGAGGAACTTCATGTACACGCTAAACGGCACGACTTCACGGCCGTCGACCACCTTGCGGTTGCGAATTTTGGCGAACATGTATTCATGGTCGTTGAGCTTGCCGTTGATACGTTCGCGTTTGACCACGGTGCTGGTGTAGTCGCGAATGTCGCGTTGTATGTGTTGCAATCCCTCGCGGGCGATTTTCAAGGCGGGGTCGAGGGGGTGCGGAGCTTTCGCGGCGCCCATGGGTTTCGTCGCGGTTTTGCTAATACGGTAAACTGGCTCCTTGAGCGGTCGGCGCCCACGCGGCGTCTGACCAAACACCGTCAGGCTGGGAATACTGAATGCGGCCGCCACGGATCCAAAAAGAACCGCTCGCCGAGATGTGAACTTCCCCATAACTTTAGATCCTCTTGTACCAGCCCGCTGAAACGCTGGACTCCAGCGTAGAATTCAGAACTCCATCTCACAGCAAAACGCGCGCCTGCACAATATTTATTCCCAGACTCGCCAACCCAGACCTGCTCGCG
>JAJRWU010000278.1 GCA_024276655.1 Planctomycetota bacterium | reverse complement strand
TGGGTGTCAGGACCATCGGCGCCGAAAACATAATCGGCCCGGAAACCCCAATCGGATCCGTTGCCGCCGGTGTCGACGGTCTTCTCGCCGAAAATCCAGACCTGATTCGCGACAAACTCGCCGGCCACGTTATTAAAGGGCGCGCCCAAGTTGCCATTTTGCGTATTATTGCCATCGGCATTGAATGTAATGCCGCCGGAAACCCAACCGCCCACGTTAAAACCCGAAGGCGTCTTGCCGAACAACGTCCAGGCTTCGGGTTCGGCGTCGGCTGCGGGCGCGGGGTCGACATATCCGCCGTGGGAATATTCGTCGATTGCCTGCGCTGGCGGTTCAACGACCGGCGCTGCATCGCTGGGTGAAGGCGCCGGCGCTTGTTTCGCGTAGGTGCGGGTATTAACGTCGGCGACTACCGTGGAGAGATTCAAATTTCCGTCGCCCGCCGTTGCCGCCGCGCCGGTCAAGAGTAATGCAGCCAGCGCCGCCATCCAGTTCACTTTCATCATCTAACTCCTTTATCCGTTCTCTGGGCCGGACGCGACCGTCGCCTCGAATAGAGCTTGAAATGCCCGTCTCGCGGCGGCGCCTGCGGTTGCGCGTCCTGTGTGAATAGATTGCCTGTTAGTTATTACTATTCGATCGATTAAAGGCGGCACATCGAGCATTCCCGTTGAAAACGTAACGTCTTTCCCAAACAGCGCATTATGACAGACGCCGGAGTTTGCGCCTTTTCTAGAACGACCGCTAAGGAATAGCCCTGAAATAAGTTACCGATGGCGGTTCAGAAAAGCCCGGCATTTTGAAAATGCCGGGCTTTTAATTCGGTATGTTAATTCAGGACTGTTCCTAAACCGTAAGCGGGGGTTCGCTGGTCAGCCAGTGTTCGTAATATTGCTGAACCAGTTTCAAGTCGTGTTGGCGCGGGAGCCATAGTCCTCGGATGCGAATCTGGCGGATTACGCCTTTTTCCATGGCGTCTTCCGACAGCAGATATTCCGTGCGACGCGTTTGGCCTTGTGTCGTCACGCACGATCGCGATACCGAAGCCGGGTGCGTAAACTCGGCGTAGCTGAGCTGGCTGGAAGGCAGTCGAAACACCACCGCTCCGGCCGCGACGTTCGTTTCCGACGAAGTAATTTGACAGATAGCATCGCTGCCCTCGCCACTCGCCGGGAGGCGCCAAAGTTCCGCCGCCGACAATTGGCTGCCGATCTTGAGATGCGGCGCGTCGTGTGGTAAATCGGTCTGTAGGGAAACGATGACATCGAATCCCCCTAGGAAAACCGCCGGGGCGTCGGCTTCCGGGCTAAAATCGTCTGCCGAGAGAACACGCCAGTAGACGCAGGTTTCGATTTCTCGCCCCGTCGAATGGGGATAGACGGCGATTAAATCGCGGCCGCGCGTGTAGCACGCTTGCAGTTGCCAGCGATGCTCGTCGTTGACGTTTTGCAACCTCAGCAGCTTGCAACCGTCGGCGGTATCATCGGCTTCACCAAGCCCACGAATCGAGATTCCCCGCTGCGGCGCCCGCAGGTCGACTTCGGCCGAGAATTGCTGGTTTTTGCAGAGTTCGACGTTCAACGACGCCGTTTGCTCGATAATTCGCCAGTCGGACGCCATGCTCTTGTCGCCTCAAAACCTCTTGTCGCCTCAAAACGCCGCCATCTGAAAGAATCTTGGAAGGCTCGCGCGGCGAGAATCCGGGACCGAAACGTGAGCGGGCCCCACTCATTTTTAACGGCTGGCGGCGCATAAAAAAACCCCGCCGTTCTGCAGTTGCGCGAAACGGCGGGGCCGGAACAGAGAAGAGGCCGAAGTATGATATCGAAGCAATAAACCAGAAGGCGTTCAACGAATGAAAGGAGTGAAACGCTCAACTGCCTTGCATCATAGCAGATTCGGGCGGCGTGTCCATACTTTTGCGGTAAAAAAATCCTCACTAGGACTACTTTCCGCAGGAAGTCGAGATTCCGCCCGATGGGAACTTCCCTTGGGGCAGGGCGGCGGAGTAGCCCGCGATCAGGTAAGATACTAGCCAGCGTTCGCCGCCGAAGCGACCGCAGGCACACTCCACGGGGAACCATAATGCCTGATTACATAAAGACTTGCGAACGAGCCGCCCGAGCGGGCGGCGAGGTGTTGCTTTCGTGGCGCACACGGTTCAAGGCCCGGGAAAAAGCGCCCAAGGATTTAGTCACGGAGGCCGACTTGGAATCTCAGCAGGTGATTCAAAGTTTGCTGTTGGGCGAGTTTTCCGAGCATGTCTTTTTGGGCGAGGAGTCGACTCCCGACGCCCAGGCAGGGGCCGATGAGGCCGAATTCCGTTGGATTGTTGATCCGCTGGACGGAACGGTGAACTACGTGCATCAACTTCCTTCATTCGCGGTTTCGGTCGCTTTGGAGCGGCGGGGGGAGTTGCTGGCGGGCGTGGTTTGCGACCCGGTGCTGGACGAATGTTATACGGCTTCCGCCGGACAGGGCGCTTTTCTCAACGGTCGGCCGATTTCAGTCAGCCGATGCGGGCGCCTGCGGGAGGCTCTGGTGGCGGCCAGCCTTTCGGCGGGCGTCGAACGCGACGCCCCAGAGGTTCAGCAGTTCATTGAAGTCATTTACGCGGCGCAAGCAGTTCGACGCCTCGGTTCGGCGGCTCTGAATTTGAGTTACGTGGCGGCCGGTCGGCTTGACGCTTACTGGGCGACGAGCGTCAAAATATGGGATGTCGCGGCGGGGGTATTGATTTTGCGCGAGGCTGGCGGCGAAATTTCGGGAATCGATGGCCAGCCGTTCTGCCTGGAGCGTCCCCATTTCGTTTCGGCGGCGTCGGCCCCGTTGCACGCGGAGTTATTGCAAGTGCTGCGGGCGTAACCAACGCCGCGCCGCGACACGGCGCTGCGAACAAAGCGAGTGGACGATCGAAGCCATCGAATAGAAGCCTGTCAGAAGTCGATCCAACAGATTGCTCACCGGTGGCGGAGCTCTCAGCCGCCGACGCCACGCCTAACCCGCTCCACCGCTTACCAACCACTAAAAAATCAACCGAATTTACAGAACCCGAGTTGCTCATTCCGCCGCAACGCCAGCGAACGGAACGCCGCTTAATTCGGCCATCTCTGTTTTCCATGTCGTGAGGTCATTGGCGTTGCATTGGTTCAGGTGAGCGTGCCCGCAAGCACGGGACATCACCTGCATCAATTCGACCGATGCACGTAGGAATCGAGCCAACTGTTGGGACGATTTCTCGACGTTCAGCTTCGCCCGCAGGTGTTCCTGCTGTGTGGCGATTCCGGCGGGGCAGTTGTTCGTATCGCAGATTCTCGCCGCGACACAGCCAATGGCCTGCATCGCTGAGTTGGCGATCGCGACGCCGTCGGCTCCCAAACACAGCGCCTTGATGAAATCAGCCGGAGTGCGGATGCCGCCCGTGATTATGAGCGTGACATCCTGCCGCCCTTGCGTGTCGAGAAACCGCCTCGCACGCGCCAACGCCGGGATGGTCGGGACGGAAATATTGTCTCGAAAGATCAGCGGCGCCGCACCGGTTCCGCCGCCTCGACCATCGAGAATAATGTAATCGGCGCTGGCTTCGAGTGCAAAGGCAAGGTCTTTTTCGATGTGCTGCGCCGACAACTTGAAGCCGATGGGAATGCCGCCGGTCAGATCGCGCACCCGGTCGGCGAATTCCTTGTAGTCTTGCGGCGTCGTGAATTCGCGGAATGCAGGCGGTGAAATTGCAGACTGTCCTTCCGGCAGTCGCCGCACTTCTGCGATTTTTCCCTTCACCTTGTTGCCGGGAAGATGACCGCCAGTGCCGGTTTTCGCTCCCTGCCCACCCTTGAAGTGGAATGCTTGCACCCTAGGCAACAGGTCTTCCGAATAGCCAAACTTTGCCGAAGCCAATTCATAGAAGTAACGTGAGTTTTCGGCTTGCTCCTCCGGCAGCATCCCGCCTTCGCCGGAGCAGATGCCCGTGCCAGCCAACTCCGCGCCACGGGCCATCGCAATTTTCGCTTCTTCGGAGAGAGCGCCGAAGCTCATGTCCGAGACGAAGATCGGAATTTCGAGCCGTAGCGGTTTCCTGGCGTTCGGGCCGATGACAAGTTCCGCGCCAACATCGGCGCTTTCGAGCAGCGGCTTGGTCGCCACTTGCGCAGTGAGCAGTTGGAGGTCGTCCCATAGCGGGAGCGTCGTTCGTGGGACGCCCATCGCTCCGAGCGGTCCATGATGGCCGGTCTTTTCGAGGCCATCTCGCGACAAGGCATGAATCAATTCCACGGTCGGCTCTTCCGGCGTGTTCTGGCCGACGGGCATCGCGGCGGGGTCTTGCGAAGCGGTTGGTGCAACTTGCACGTCGCCAAGTTGCGCGTGGCTACCGTCGCAGTAGGGTGGATTCTTCGTGTGCTTGCACAGGCAGAGGTGGGCCTTCCGCGGTTGGTCGACGGTAAAGGCAAGCGGCGTGAACGGCGTTCCCCGATGAGAACCATCGCAGAACGGCTGCCCTTTCGACTCGCCGCAGGAGCACCAGTGGTGTTCGCCTTTTTCCAAGTCAATCTGTACGGGCGACGTCGCCGCGACCTTCGGTTGAGTCATGTTTGATCTCCATGGTTCGAGTGATACGATTCGTTGCTAAAAAGGGTTCACGCCAGATCAAACAGCATGATCTCGGCGTTGGTGGTCGCGCTAATCGTGAGTATGTTCTCGTTGCTCACAGCGGCTCCGTCGCTGGTTTGTAAACGCAGATCGTTCAGCGCCACTTCACCACGGAGCACCTGCAACCACGCATGACGACCCGCCGCCGGTGCGTGACCGACCTGCCTGCCGGCATCGAGTTTCGCCAGATAGATGCGGGCGTTCTGATGAATCTTCAGCGATCCTTGCTCTGCGTTGGGCGATGCGACAAGCCGCAACGCGTTGTTCATTCCGCCATCGTCGAACCGTTTCTGTTCGTAGCTCGGCACAATGCCATTGTGCTCCGGGAGCAGCCAAATCTGGTACAGGTGGACGGGGTCGGTGTCGGATGGATTAAACTCGCTGTGCAGGATCCCGGCTCCCGCCGACATCCGCTGGAATTCGCCGGGCCGCAACACTTCACCGTTGCCGATCGAGTCTTTGTGTTCCAGGGCCCCTTCGAGAACATAGGTGACAATTTCCATGTCGTGATGTGGGTGCGCACCGAATCCCCGCCCCGGCTGCACCCAGTCTTCATTCATAACTCTGAGCGAGCGAAACCCCATGTGCTCCGGGTCATGATAGGAAGCAAACGAGAATGTGTGGCGCGTGTCGAGCCAGCCGTGGTTGGCGCGGCCGCAGTCGCCTGCTTTGCGAATCTGGATCATGGCGATGGCCCCCAATAGGACTTCATGTAAATTGATTACATGTCACGTATATGGCAAAAAAAAGAGTTGCCTCAGTCGGAAATCTCGGCAACACTTTGTCGGGCTTTTTCCAGTAACCGGCTAAGTTCTTTCGCTTCGGCGCGCGTCAGACGCCCGACCAGTTTGCGTTCAAGTTCCGTCACGGGTTGGTCCATCTCGTTGAGAACCGTCTTCGCTTTTTTGGTCAGTTCGATATAAATGACTCGACGATCCTGGGCGCAGCGTTTGCGTCTGACGAGTTGCTGATTTTCCAATCGATCAATGAGCCCGGTCATCGCCGGGACGACCTGTATCATTCTTTCGCCAATTTCGAGACACGGCATCGGTTTGCCTTCACCACGCAGAATACGAAGCACGTTGTACTGGGATGACGTGAGGCCATATTGCCGGAACAACTTGCCGAGCCGGTTCTGGAATTGATCGTTCGTGCGGAGAACGTTCAGGACCGCCTCTTTCTGGTGCGAATCAAAGGGTCGCTTCTTTTTCAGTTCTTTTTGGAGCTGATTTTTGGCCATGCTCGACGATCTCCCCGCTTTTACGAAGTATGTTACATGTAATGTATCGTCATGTCAACTGATGTTCCGCAAGTTTTTGTCGCTCCATCATTGACGCAGTTGTATCACAACGCCATGCCGCTTCGATGCGGCGGATGCGTCGCCTAAAACGCGCGTTCCCGCTCCCCGGAAAATGCGTGTTGCCTAACGCCTAGCGTGTTGCCCGCAACGCCGCGGTGAGTTGGTCGAGCATCGCGCGCGTGTGGCCATGGGTCACACAGATGCGGAGCAGCGACTCTCCACTTGGCGCCGAAGGCGGACGAATCGCGGGTGCGAGAATACCATGCGTTCGCAGCGTGTCCGAAAGTTCGACCGCCTGGCGAGGATCGCCGATCAAAATCGGCACAATTTGCGACCGCGATGCGCCCAGCCGCCAGCCGTCTTGGCGGAGCCGACTGCGCAGTTCGCCGGCGCGCTGGAGCAACGCCTGGCGTCGTTCCGGTTGCGATTGCAGAATCTGCAAATTCATCAGTGTTACGGCGGCCACGGCGTCGGGCTGCGCGGTGGAAAAAACATACGACCTGGCCCGGTTGGCTATCCAATCGATCAACATTTGAGGCCCCGCGACAAAACCTCCCACCGAACCGATTGCCTTGCTCAACGTGCCGACTTTCACATCAACACAATCCTGCACGCCGCACTGCTCCGCGCAACCCCGCCCCTGAGCGCCAAACACGCCGGTGGCGTGGGCTTCGTCCACTAGCAGCATGGCTTCATATTGCTTTGCGAGCTCGGAAATTTCGGCCAGCGGCGCGACATCGCCGCCCATGCTGAAGAGGGAATCGGTCACGATCATGCGCCGCCGGGAAGGCCGGCTTGCGCGGAGCAATTCACTCAAATGCCGGGCGTCGGCATGCCGGTACACTTGCACGTCAGCGCCCGCCAGACGGCAGCCGTCGATAATGCTGGCATGGTTGTGGGCGTCGCTGAAGATCGTATCTTCTCGGCCGGCGAGCGCCGTGATAGCGCCAACATTCGCCGCGTAACCCGACCCAAACAGGAGG
>JAJRWU010000277.1 GCA_024276655.1 Planctomycetota bacterium | reverse complement strand
CGGCTAACAATGGCTCGTTTAACGGCAAGCCGAAGGCGACTGCGTTTTTCTGGTTTGCCCGAACGCGTGGGCTCAAAACACAGCCGCCTTCGGCTTGCCGTCAAACGAAAAATGCGACATTTTCAACCGTGAGCGGTATAAAAGAGGTTGAAGGGAACCTTGCCAAGGCCGGAAGGATTTCTACCCGCCTTTCCCCTCTTACCCGCCTTGCGGTCGTTTCAGGGCCGTATTGCGGCGACCACCGAAGGCTCCTATACTTCCGCCCCGTTTTGGTCTGTCCTGGCATATTTTTGCAAGCCAGGGAGTTCACTCTGTCGTGGAAAGGTGTTTCGCCTGAAGCCTCGGTCGCCAACGTGATGCAATTGTTCCCTTGCGCCGCGCCGCCGATACGCGCTGCTCCCAGCAGTGCATACGCTCGGGGTGCGCGATTGGCGAGACTGCGGTTCCAGAGCCTGACCTTCGTTTTCGCCATGCTCATTGCCTGGCTGCTGGGCGGACGCTTGAGCCGTGCTGAAATCGAATTTCCGCTGGGCGATGTGAACGAAGCGATCATCGTGAACGCCGCGCACGCCACACGTTGGCGGCAAGGCTCGTACGAAGTTTGGCGGCTGCAAGGCGACGTGCGAATTCGGCAGGGCGTGGTCGAGGGAACGGCGCGCGAGGCGGTGCTCTGGGTCGATTTGACGCCCACTTCCAGCGGTGGTCCACTCTCATCCAACAGCGGCCCAATCAGCGGGGACGCATCCAACGGGGCGCGCCCCGGCAAGATCATCGCTTACCTCGAAGGCGGCGCCAGCGTGGATTACGCCCGTCCGGGAGAATCGCATGCGGTTTCTCGGGAGGCAGCGCAGTCGGTCCGGGGTGAAAAATGGCTGGCTCGCTTCCAAACCGTTCGCGGCATCCAATTCAAAACACCGCCGCCGGCAGCGCTGCAAGGCGAACCGCCGCCGATTTGGAGGCGGGCGTTGGCGGCGCGCGAATCGGAACATCAGGCAGTGGTGCGGCAAGTGCAATTCACCGCCGAAGAATTGGAGCGGCCGCCGGGTCGTCCTGCGTTCGGGGCGCGGCGGGTGCGAGTTTTCCCGCGAAGCAATGTTGGAGTGCAATATCAAATGCACCCCACCGGCGTGCCCGGCGAGCAAATCGGCGTGATTAGCACCGGCGTGCAGGTGAGTGTTGAAGGGCTCACGGTTGAAGGGCAGCCCGATATTGACTCCGTGTCGATTGCAGCCGATCGAACGGTTTTTTGGGTTACGGGCCTCGACCTCCCAGGGCAGCCGAAACTAGGCCTCGAACCATCGTACGAGTTCTATTTGGAAGGCAATATCGTATTCCGGCAAGGCGACCGCGTCATCTATGCCGACCGCATGTACTACAACGTCGGGCGGGAGCAGGGCGTCGTGCTGAATGCGGAGTTGATCGGGCCGGTCGGTGAATATCAGGGAATGGTGCGGCTGAAGGCCGATGTTCTCCAGCAACTCGACAAGCAACATTTCCTGGCCCACGGCGCCGCGCTCACTTCCAGCATGATGGGCGTGCCCACGTACTGGCTGCAATCGGAAACGGTGGTCTTTGAAGACCAACAACAGCCGGGCGGTTTTCCGGGCGGAGGGCCCGGCGGCATTGATCCCTTAACCGGCGCTCCGGCCATCAAACACAAACGCACCGCCACGGCGCGTAATAATTTCATTTACGCCATGGGCGTGCCGGTGTTTTATTGGCCTGTCATGGCGACCGACCTCACCCGGCCCACCTATTATGTTGACCAGTTCAAGGTGAAGTCCGATAGCGTGTTCGGCTCGCAGTTGCTGGTCGATCTTGATATGTACCAACTGCTCGGCTGGAGCGATCCGCCGGAGAACACCAAATGGACCGTCTCGACCGACTACCTGAGTGATCGCGGCTTCGGCCTGGGAACGACGTTCAACTATAATCGCCAAGGCCCGGCGCCGTTCGGAGCGACTGGCTCTCCAGTGGGATATTTTGGCTATTTCGACGCCTGGGGCCTCCGAGATTCCGGCCTCGACAACCTCGGCGCCGATCGTCGGGCGCTGACGCCCGAGCAAAATTTTCGCGGCCGTCTGCGAGGCCAGCACCGGCAAACCTTTTCCAATGGCTTAACCCTCTCGGCCGAGCTGGGAGTGATCTCCGACCGAAACTTCCTCGAACAGTACTACCAACAGGAATGGGATACGCTCAAGGACCAAACCACCGGCGTGGAATTGAAGCAGATTGTCGGCAATAGCTCCTGGAGCGTGTCGGCCGATGTGAACGTCAATAAATTCCTCACGCAAACGCAAGGCGCGCGGTTCGATCATTTTCTCATGGGCCAATCGGTGCTCGACACCGCCACCTGGTTCGCGCACTCCACGGTCGGTTACGCCGATATGGAGGTGGCCTCCGCGCCGCTCGATCCGGCCGATGCGGCGAAGTTTGTCCGACGGCCGTGGGAAACCGACAGCGAAGGTTTGCGCACCTCGACGCGGCATGAAGTCGACCTCCCGTTCGCGTTGGGCGCCGTAAAAGTGGTGCCCTACGCCTTGGGCGAACTGGCTTATTGGGGTCAAGATACCACCGGCAGCGAAGTCACGCGGGCGTTTGGGCAAGCGGGCGTGCGGGCCAGTATGCCGATGTCGAAATCGAACCCCTTGATTCAAAGCGAGTTGTTCAATGTCAACGGCATCGCCCACAAAGTGGTGTTTGAAGGCGAGTTTTTCTACGCCGACGCGAATCGCGATCTTTCGCGTTTCCCCTTGTACGACCAACTCGACGACGACGCCCAGGAACAGGTCCGACGCCGCTTCACGGTCGACACGTTCGGCGGCGCCATTCCCGCCGCGTTCGATGAACGACTCTACGCCCTGCGCAGCGGAATGCAGCGTTGGGTCGCCTCGCCGAGCACCGAAATCGCCGACGACCTCACGCTAGGACGCGTGAGCGTGCAGCAACGTTGGCAAACCAAACGCGGCTTGCCCGGCCAAGAGCGCATCGTGGATTGGATCACGCTCGATGTGCAAGGCAGCGTGTTTCCCGAAGCCAACCGCGATAACTTTGGACAGGAAATCGGTCTGCTTGATTACGACTTCCGCTGGCACGTCGGCGACCGCGTGACCGTGCTCTCCGACGGCTTTCTCGATGTTTTCGGCAGCGGCCTGCGCACCTTCAGCGTGGGGGCGGTTGCCAGTCGTCCAGGGGTGGCGAATGTTTATCTTGGCTTTCGCTCGTTGGAAGGACCGATCACGAGCAATATCGTGACGACTTCAGTGAGCTACCGAATGTCGGAAAAATGGATCGGCAGCGCGTCGGCTTCGGTCGATTTGGGGCCGACCGGAAATATCGGCCAGAATGTGGCGGTCACCCGCGTGGGCGAATCGTTCCTCTTTCGCCTAGGCGTGAACATCGACGCCAGCCGCAATAATGTCGGCCTGGTTTTCATGATCGAACCCCGTTTTCTCAAGGGCAAGTTATCGCAAGTGGGCGGCGTTCGCCTGCCTCCGCCAGGACCGCTCGGCTTTGAGTAGATGGCGGCGATCGAACCTTGCCGATTACTCCACGCTCTCCGTCGGGTTTTCCTCGATCACGATCGTGCCGACGAAAAGAATGCGTTTGGGCGAATCAAACCTACGAGGATCTCCCGTAATGTATCTTGTAATCGAGACAACCAGGTAGTATTCGCCCGGCCGTAATGGCGCATAAAACGGTTTGATGCGCTGGCCGCCGCCGCGCACGCGCTCCTTCAAATACGCTCCATACTCATGCCCAACCACCACGCCCGAACCAAACGATGAGCGGCAAAAAAAATCAATCTTTACTATGGGCAGCGGCAGTTTCTCCAACTCCCGCGCGTATTGCTCCGCCCGCGCCGGGCTGGTTTGCAGGAGCCGCCTGTATTTCTCTCCGTCGGCCCACTGCCATTCGTCTTGCTCCAGGTCGACCCGGCAAGTGAGTTCTGATTGCTCAAACGCCCGAATGACCGATCTGTCTTGTAGCAGATCGGTTGAGCCGACTTGCAACACGCGAAGCGTTGCGGCAATATTGGCGTCCGCCTGAGGATCGTCGGTCGGCAATATCTCGGGAAACTTCCGATTGTCTTCGTAACGGGTCAGCCAAACGGCGCCAACCTTCGGCTTGGTGGTCGGCAACACCGCGGGACCGCGCGCGTACCAGTCGGTCGTGGCCCAGTAATAATATCCGCCGCCGATAACGGCGATCAGGCCGAATGCCAAAATCAATCGGCGGAGCAACGCCATTCCATCCGCCTTTCTGTATCGTCCGTTGCCGCTCAGTCGTTGCCGTTGCGTGAACCCAGGGCCCACCAGGGGCGGATGTCGATCGTTTCGGCGGTGAAGTTGACGGAGCCGTCGGCCAGCAACACATGCACGCCGCCGGGGTGAAAACTCGTCGCGGGGTACGTGCCGTTTCTGTACCCCAATCTACCATTGCCGTTATTGAACGCCCACTCGTTGGGAGGAACCAGATGGTCGTATGTCGCCTCGCCACCGCGTAATATATCGGAAGCAAAACGCCCTGCACGCGCTGCAGCCACGCGGTTGTTTGGGGCGAGCGTGAATTTCAAGAACGCCATTTCCTCTCCGGCGGGGAACGTCCGCGTGGTCAAAAAATTGAAGCGAAACGGCTGCCGCCGCGCTACGGCGTCCGGCACTTTGCCCGGCGTGTCGATATCGCGCACCAGCCGTTCGGCGACCATGGCGGTGTTCGAGAGGCCATCGGTGATTTCAGCCAAGGAAAAGTTTTTGTAGCCCTTAACCAAACCGTTTCGGGGCTCGATTTGCGAGCCGTCGTTGATCAGGTACGATATCCGCCGCCGTTCGATCGTGGCCATCGGATCGCTCGGGCAGACGAACAACGCCGGACCGCTGGCGGTGCTTCTCACGTTCCTCGCCAGTTCGGTTTGCAAATCTTGCATTTCCATGAAGGGCATTATGTCCCACAACGGGCGGCGGTTCGGCAGGTAGCCATGCGTATCATAAAAATGATGCAGGGCGAGGCCGATCTGGTGCAGATTATTTTTGCAGGTCATCGAGCGGGCCGCGGCGCGCGATTGCAAAACGGCCGGTAGGAGCATGGCGGTGAGGATCGAAACAATGCCGATCACGGCCAGAAGTTCGATCAACGTCATTCCCGCCTTGCGCCGAGCGCTGCGCGCTATCGGTTTCGTCATGACTTATCTCCTATTCCGCGCCGTTGGAGTTCATGTTCTAGCATGTTTTCTTTTACATTCCACACCGTTGGAGTTCATACTTCAGCATGCTTTTGAGTATGTACCTTATGCGGCTACAGGTAGATCGTTTAACGGCAAGTGTACTGGTTCAGCGTGACGTTGAGTTTTGGTGAATCGCTAGTCGTGAGTAACAAAGCGGACTAAAGGCAGTATTTCTGGGTTGCGTTTTTCGCATTTAGGCCAAAAGCAAGGGACTTTGATTCAATTGCGGTGCAT
>JAJRWU010000276.1 GCA_024276655.1 Planctomycetota bacterium | reverse complement strand
TCAACGACCGGGTTACCCCGAGAACATCGCCTCCTCAGCTACATGATTAACGAACAATTATCATGCTCAACTCCTTTCATTTGAGTAGATCAGACAGGCTTCGCCTGGCGCACCAAAGGCGCGGAGGGCCGCAGAGGACAGACTTCTTTCATCCAGGCTCATGTTGACGAGGCAGTTTCATCGCATTGCCGACGACCATCGCCAGGATTACGTACTTCTTTCATGTTGTCGTTTCTTCTCTCTTTCTTCTTCTCTGCGGCCCTCTGCCTCTCTGCGACCTCCGCGTTTCCCTTTTTCGCGTGCGTGTTTCGGGTATTCCCTGTTGGAAAGATTGTTATACTTCACGCGGCTGGCAATGGCTCGTTTAACGGCAAGCCGAAGGCGACTACGTTTTCTGTTCTGCCTAAACGCGTGGGCTCAAAACACAGCCGCCTTCGGCTTGCCGTTAAACGAAAAATGCGACATCTTCAACCACGTGCGGTACATAACAATTTCCCGCGCCACCGTGAACGGTTGCGAATTCCTTAACACCATTGGCCTGGAATAGATTTCGGACGCACGCTGAATCGCGAACTGCAACCCTACTGTTCCATTTTGACGAAGCGGCCGGGGTATTGGTTGGTCGCGAATTCCACAGCCGCCCCGTCTTGCAAAATTGGCTTACCGTTGGTGAGCACGTGTTCAACGCCAACGGTGTTTTGCTGCGAGCCGGTGTAGTTGGCGCGGTCGGTGATGGCGTCGGCGTCGAACACCACGACATCAGCAAAACAGTTCGCCGCCAGCAGGCCTCTGTCTTTCAGACGAAACCGCTGGGCTGGAATGCCGCTCATTTTATGAACCGCCTGCTCCAGTGAAAACAGTTGGAGGTCGCGCACACAAGAGCCGAGCATGCGGCCGGCGGAGCCGAATTGGCGAGGATGCACCAGGCCGTCGTCAAAATAAATGCCATCGGTGCCGAGCATGAAGAGATCGTGCTGCAAAAACGGCCAGACGAGTTGATCGTCGCCTTCGTTAAACACCAGCAGCACGGCCAGCCGCTCCTCCGCCAGCAGGTTGAAAATAGCGTCTTCGGGCGCCAAGCCCGACCGCCCCACATACTCGCTCATCAGGCAGCCTTGCAGGTGTTTGTTCTCGCTACTGGCCACCCAGGCGATGGTGAGTTTATCGAGTTCGAGCCGCTGGGCTTTCAGGCCTTCGCGAAAGTGCGTGCGCACGGCCGCCTCGTTCAGCCGCCCAATCGCGGCCAGCGGCCCCTGTTCCCAGGCGTCGTACGGCATGAGGTAGTTCAACATCGTGGAGCCGGGCTGGTAGGGATAGACATCGAACGAGAAATCCACTTCGTGCCGGGCTTCCTTGTCGACAAAGTCCAGTATTTCGTCCACCGCTTGTGTGTCTTCCGCCTTCAGGTGCGAAATGTGCAACCGCACGCCGGCGCGGCGGGCAATCTCGACGGCTTCACGCAATGCCCGCATCCGGCCCGATTTGTAGCGAATGTGTGTGACATACAGCCCGTCGTACTCCGCCATGGCGGAACAGGCGTCGACCAACTCTTCGGTTCCGGAAAAACACTGCACGATGTAATCGATGCCGGTCGAGAGGCCGACGGCGCCTTGCTCCATGCCTTTGCGGATTTCAGTTTTGATCGAACGCATTTGGAAGTCGTCGGCGGCGCCGCGTCCAAACCCACAAACTAGGCTGCGCACATTGGCGTAGGGAATATGCGTGGCGGCGTTTTGAACGTTGTTTCCCTCAATGCATTGCATGAATTCGGCAATCGTTCGCCAGCCGCGGTATTCGTCCATGCGGAGCGCGTCGAGCGAGCGCAGGTAGTACATCCAATGGCGAACAGTTTGCTCGTTCACCGGTGCGTAACCGATGCCGTCGAGCATCAGGATTTCGCTGGTGAAGCCCTGCGTGGTTTTGGAGAGGATGTGCGGCGTTTTCAGCATCCAGCCGTCGGAGTGGTTGTGGACATCGATGAAGCCCGGGCAGACGATCTTGCCGGCTGCGTCGATTTCCACTGCGGCGGAGGCGTTCGATAAATTGCCGATTTCGGCGATACGGTCGCCGCGAATACCAACATCGGCGGCGCGGCGGTCGGCGCCGGTTCCGTCGATGACGGTTCCGTGGCGAATAATGACGTCAAACAAGAGATGTTCTTTCGTATTACGTGTTCCAAACAGCGCTGCCGTCGCCGGCCGTGATTTCGCCCACCACCCAACTCTCGATTCCGTGTTCGGCAAAGATCTCGCGAATGCGGCGCTCGAAACGAGGATTGAACACCATGGCGATCCCCAGCCCCATGTTGAATACACGCTCCATTTCCTGGTCTTCCACGTCGCCAAGTTTTTGCAGCCAGTCGAACACGGGCGGTTTTTCCCAGCTATGGGGCGCCAAGCGCGCGGTGACGTTCGCCGGCAGAATGCGCGCCAGGTTTTCTCGCAGGCCGCCGCCGGTAATATGCGCGATGCCGTGAACCACGCGTTTCACTTTGTACGCCCGGAGCACTTTGCGAATCGGCTGGGTATAAATTCGGGTGGGCGCCAGGAGGGCGTCGGCCACGGTGGCGCCGAGTGCTTCGATGTGGTCGTTGGCTGTTAAACCAGCGATTTCAAAAACGATTTTTCTCACCAAGCTGAAACCGTTGGAATGCAAACCGTTGGAGGCCACGCCCAGAACCATGTCGCCGGGGGTGATCGCATGGCCGTCAATCACATGCCGCCGTTCGACAACGCCCACGCAAAAACCGGCCAGATCGTACTCGCCGGGTGCGTACACATCGGGCATGACGGCGGTCTCGCCGCCCAGCAAGGCGCAATCGGCCTCGATGCAGCCGTTGCTGACGCCCCGCACCAGTTGCTCCACGACATCGGGCTCGTCTTTCGACATCGCGATGTAGTCCAGAAAAAAGAGCGGTTCGGCGCCGCAGCAAATGGCGTCGTTCACGCTCATCGCGACGAGGTCCACGCCAACGGTATCGTGCCGGCCGGCCATTTGGGCGATTTTCACCTTGGTGCCGACGCCATCGGCACAGGAAACCAGCACGGGGTCTTGGTAGTCGCGGGCGAAGAGGCGATTGGCGAAATCGAGTTGAAAGAGCCCGGCGAAGCCGCCGTCGAGCTTGAGCACCCGGGGGGAGTAGGTGCGGTGCATCAGTCGGGGCAGCCGATTCATCGATTCCTGGTAGCGGTCAAGATCGACGCCGGCGTCCTGGTAGGTCGTTTTACTCATGGAATGCCGCTGTAAACAGTGAATGGAGGAATGACAAGACGTGTTGGTGGAATCGCGAGCGCGTGGTGAGAGAGGCCTCGGTCGGCTATGATTGGGTGTAGTTTGACGTGTGAGCGGGCTTTCGTCGAGAACGTGCTTGCGGGGAAAGTTTTCTGTTCTATCCTTTGCAAGGGCGGATGCGGCCGGAGAACGCCCCTTAAACGGCGTTTGTTCCCAGGTTTGGGCAGGCGTCGCGATCGCAATCTTTTTGGTAAACGGTCTGACTGGCTGACAGGAGGGGGATTTTCCGGGGAATTGTCTTCCCGTAAGCTGCGCCGCGCCGTGGGGGTGGTATTTTTGGTTAGAGTTTGGACACCATGATACCTCAACCCTCGTACCGCGAGCGATTCCCCTATGCTTATGCGACATACGCATCCAAAACTACAATTCAACCACATGCTGCCCTACGGGGCGATTCTTCACGAATCGGGCGTTCAATTCGTCGTTTTTAGCCGCAGCGCCACCGCCATGCGGCTGTTGCTGTATCGCGATGTCAACGACACCGAGCCCGATGAAGTCATTGATTTCAACCGCGATACCGACCGCTGGGGCGATATTTGGAGTATTTTCGTGCCCGGCGTTGGCCCTGGGCAGTTGTACCATTTCCAAACCGAAGGCCCCTACGACCCGCAACGCGGCATGTGGTTCGACCACCAGGCGCGGCTGATCGACCCCTACGCCAAAGCGCTCGCGGGGCGTTTCCAATCGAACGCCGACGGCGTGATCCGGCCTCCCAAGTGTGTCGTGGTGGACGAATATTTCGATTGGGAGGGCGACCGCCACCTCCGCCGAGACCTTTCCGAAACCATCATCTACGAAATGCATGTTCGCGGCTTCACGCAAAGTCCCAGCAGCAAAACCGAGAACCCCGGCACGTATTTGGGCGTGATCGAAAAGATTCCCTATTTGAAATCGTTGGGCGTCACGGCGGTGGAGCTGATGCCGGTGCATGAGTTCCCGATTCACGACATCTCGGGGAAATTGCCCGAACGGCCCAACTATTGGGGTTACGACCCGCTCGCTTTTTTCGCGCCCCACCGAGGCTACGCAGCCGGAAAAGAGCCCGGCGCGCAGGTGGTCGAATTCAAGCAGATGGTCAAGGCGCTGCACCAGGCGGGCATCGAAGTGATTCTCGACGTGGTCTTCAACCACACCTGCGAAGGCAATGAGTTGGGCCCCAGTTTGAGTTTCAAGGGCTTGGAAAACCAAGTCTATTACATGCTGGAAAACGGCGGCGGCAGTTTCCGGAATTACAGCGGTTGCGGCAACACGGTCAACGGCAACCATCCGATTGTTCGCGAGATGATTTTCCATTGCCTGCGGCACTGGGTGCATAACTACCATATTGACGGCTTCCGCTTCGACCTAGCCTCCATTCTAAGCCGCGACCGCGGCGGTGAGTTGGTGCCCAACCCTCCGGTCGTGGAGGCGATTGCCGAAGACCCGCTCCTGGCCGACACAAAAATCATTGCCGAAGCCTGGGACGCCGCCGGCGCTTATCAGGTCGGCTCGTTTGGCAGTTTTCGTTGGGCGGAGTGGAATGGCCGTTACCGCGACGACATCCGCCGGCATTGGCGCGGCGACTCCGGCATGACCGGTCCATTCGCCACGCGGCTGGCCGGTTCGAGCGATCTTTACCAAATGGGCGGCCGCCATCCTTACTCCAGCATTAACTTTATCACGTCGCACGATGGCTTCACGCTGAACGATCTTTTCACCTACAACGAAAAACACAACGAAGCCAACGGCGAAGATAATCGCGACGGCGACAACAACAATTTCAGCGATAATTGCGGCGTGGAAGGCCCCACGCGCAAACCGGAAATCAAGAAACGCCGCACGCGTTTGATCAAGAATATGTTGTCTACGCTGCTGCTCAGCCAGGGCGTGCCGATGATCGTGTTTGGCGATGAATGCCGCCGTACGCAACAAGGCAATAACAACGCCTATTGCCAAGACAACGAAATCTCCTGGTTCGACTGGAGCCTCGTGCGGAAAAATGAAGACTGCCTCCGATTTAGCCAGGCCTTGATCCAGTTTCGCCGCGACCAGCCGACGGTTCGCCGCGACCGCTTTCTCACCGGAGAACTCAACTCACGCGGCATTCCCGATGTCAGTTGGTATAGCGCCTTGGGAACCGCCAACGATTGGACCTCCGACGAAGCCGCGCTCTCCTGCCTCTTGGCGGCGCCCAGCATCGAGCAAGACCCCGAGCGCAAGGGGCGCGATGTGCTGCTCTTGATCAACCCCACGCAGGAAAACCGTGAGTTCATTTTCCCGGCCATCGCCAAGGGCACGCGTTGGCGGCTGTTCCTCGACACCGCCGCCCAAGCTCCGGCCGATATCTACCCCGAAGTGAACGGCCCCGTGCCGCCCCGCTCGCGCCGCATGAACATACTCAACCGCTCCATGCGCGTGTACGTTGCCGCTTCGTAGATCAATTACACACCGGGCTATTTAATCGTGTGATCGCGATTTGCGCCGTCACTGCGGGCGCCGAGAGCCCCCCAGGCGATTGGTGTTTGGGCCGCTTTGATTCATGAGAATGAAATCACGGAAATTCCAGAGTTGATCGGCAACATTCACGCAGCCGGATGCCGGAAATCAATTGCCACAACGATCATCGATGGCGATTCCGTTGCCAAGAGGCCGTTTTAATGAAGAGAACGCGGGCGTCCAGGCAATCCGGCAACCGTTGCCGGATTGCCTGGCGGGTTGTAGGATGAGTGGCGATGATCACCACTTTTTTTGAGTCGAACCTTCCATGCGTTGTCCCTTTTGCAGTATCGATAACGACCGCGTGATCGACTCCCGCGCCAGTCAAGATGGTTATGCCATCCGGCGGCGGCGGGAGTGCCTGAGTTGCGAGCGGCGCTACACCACCTATGAACGTCTGGCGCAGGGAGCGATCAAGGTCGTGAAACGCGACGGCGTACGCGAGCCATTCTCACACGATAAAATCCTCCAGGGGCTGCGTAAGGCCTGTTGGAAACGGCCGCTCAGCGACGACACCATTCATGGCATCGCCACGGCGGTGGAAGGCGAAGTTTACGCCGCTTTTGAAACGGAGGTCGACAGCGCGCAAATCGGCAAACTGGTGATGGAAAGCCTAGCGCAAGTCGATCAAGTGGCGTACGTACGTTTTGCCAGCGTCTATCGTCGGTTTAAGAACGCTCAGGCGTTTGTCGACGAAATCCAACCGATGCTCAACGAAAATATCGATCCCGACGATGTTTGATGTTTTGCGCCTAGCCCAATCGTGTTGCGGTATCCCGGGAAATAATCCCCCATTCCAGAAGCCCGGCATTTTCAAAATGCCGGGCTTCTCGCACGCCGGTTGTCGAGTTTTTTTCGGCCCATTTCTTCACGCCGGCGCCCCCCCCCTTTGCAGAAAAGTTCGGCTTGCTAAACTCCTTGGCAGGTCGGCGAAGCAAATTAAAGTAACGAGACATAAATATCGCTAGCAGTAGGCGAGTTGCGGCCTCCCCCATGTCCGCAATACCGTGTTCGCATTGGAGTGCTGCTGCTGGACGTAGATGATATTTTCCTTTGTTTCTATTTCGCGATTTGGGCTCATGAATTCCGGCCAAGACTCCACTTCTCAAGATTCCGCGGAGCAAGGCGATTCCGCGGCGTCATCCAGCGATGATCATCGGCGATCATTCATCGCTACGGGTTCGGCCGTCGCGATGACGACCGGCTTGGTGGCCAGCTATGGAACCTTTGCCTCCATGGCGGGACGCTTCCTGTTTCCCGCCGGAGGGCGGCGTTCGGTGGGCTGGCAATTCGTGGCCGCAGTTGCTTCGTGGCAACCGGGGAAATCGCTCGAATACACGGCGCCTTCGGGGGCGACGGTGGTGATCGCCCGACATGGCGAAGCCGACGAGGCGGAGGCGTTTATCGCGTTGTCGAGTGTGTGTCCTCACTTGGGCTGCCGCGTGCATTGGGAATCGCAAAACGATCGGTTTTTTTGCCCCTGCCACAACGGCGCGTTTGATCGCCAGGGCGTGGCCACCCAAGGTCCGCCGGCTAAAGCGGGCCAATCGCTGAAGGCGTACCCCCTGAAAATCGAAGCCGGGTTGCTCTATGTGGAGGCGCCGCTTCACTCCGTTGGCGGCGACGCCCCGACGGCTGTTGCTCAAAACGACCCCTCTGCTCAAAACGATTCTTCGGCTCCTGATGCTGTTCAGGCTGACGCCGTGGAGAAAGGGCGCCTCTCGTGACACGGCTTGCCGACTGGATCAACGAACGCATACCCGTCAGTGGCGAGCAATTGCGCGAACTGACCAACGAACCTGTTCCGAATCATTTGCGCCGTTGGTGGTTCTGCCTGGGCGGCACGCCAGCCTACCTCTTTGTCGTGCAGATTTTCACGGGAATATTGCTAGCGCTCTATTACCAGCCGGCGCCGGCGTCGGCCTACGAATCGATTCGCTATATTACCGAAGAAGCCGCTTTTGGCTGGTATTTGCGAAGTATGCACAAGTGGGCCGCCACACTCATGATTGCAGCAGTGATACTGCACCAGTTGCGGGTCTATTTTACAGCCGCGTACCGGCGTCCCCGGGAATTGAACTGGGTCATCGGCATGGCTTTGCTGATGTGTACCTTGCTAACCGGCTTCACGGGATACAGTTTGGTTTTCGAGCAGCTCAGTTACTGGGGCGCCACGGTTGCCGCGAATATCAGCGACGCCGTTCCCCTGGTGGGCGGCACGCTCAAAATGCTGCTGCTCGGCGGTGCGGAATACAATGAGCACACACTCTCGCGGTTCTTCATCATTCACGCCGCGATTTTGCCCACCACGATCACCTTACTGGTGATTGTTCATATCGCCTTCATTCGCATGCACGGCGTGACGGAACTGCGTTTCGACGACGACCCGCCTAACGAGCCTCGGCACTTCAACTTCTTTCCCGACCATATCACGACCGAACTCTTGATCGGCCTGTTGCTGATGGTGGTGCTCAGCGCGCTGGCCACGATTTTGCCCGCCACGTTGGGCGCGAAGGCCGATCCCCTCACGACGCCTGAAATCATCAAACCAGAATGGTACTTTTACGTTTCCTTTCGCTGGCTGAAGCTGTTTTCACTGACCTTCGCCGTATTGAGCACCGGTTTTATTTTGGCGGCGATGTTCCTCTGGCCCTGGATCGACGTCGGCTTGCGAAAGCTCACCGGCAACGAAGATATCAGCGTCTGGATCGGCGTCGGCGGCACGCTGCTATTGATCGGACTCACCGTATGGGAAGCAGTGGTAACTCACTGACATTGCACGCGCATTGGCGCCTCACCCGGCGTGAACACACCGCCGATTTGGCGCAACGGCATTTTTGGAATCCTTGAGGCGCACCGGCGATAGCCTGCGAAGAACAGATGAACCTGAAAACAAAACAAATCATTATTGCGGTGCTGAGCGCAACGTTCCTGATTTCCTTGATTTTTGTCCAATGGATGGAAGTCGCACTCAAGCAACAAGAGGCCGGTTTACGAACGCACGCCATTTCCGTGCCGGCGAAATCGCGTTCCTGTGTGGAGTGCCATCAGAAGTCGTCGCCGGGCATTATCGACCATTGGAAAGGCAGCACGCATGCGGCGAAAGGCGTCGGTTGCATCGAATGCCATCAGGCGCATCAGAAAGATGTCGACGCCTTCGACCATTACGGCGCCACGATCGCCACCATTGTCACGCCGTTGGATTGCTCCCGTTGCCACAAGACGGAATTCGAGGAGTTTACGCATAGCCATCACTCGAAAGCGGGCAACATTCTGGCCTCGCTTGATAATTTCCTTGCAGAGACCGTCGAAGGCTCGCGTGAGCCGTTCAATCCTCATTCGCCAACGCCCGGCCGAGATATTGATATTGTCAACGGCATGGCCAGTGTGAATGTTGGCTGCCGCCAATGCCACGGGAGTAAAGTCGCTATTCAAACGCTCGATGGCGGTTTGATAACCGTGGACGACCTCCAACCCGGCGCCGATGGCCTACCCACCAACACCACCGCCGTGGCGAGCATCAAACGCAACAGCGACGGACAGCCCATTCTCGACGCCGCCAGTTGGCCCAACACGGGCATTGGCCGTTTGAATCTCGACGGCTCTCGCGGTTCGTGCTCCGCTTGCCATTCGCGGCACGACTTTTCACCCCGCCGCGCCCGTCAACCTGAAAACTGCGGCAAGTGCCACTTGGGGCCCGACCATCCTCAAAAAGAAGTTTACGAAGAATCGAAACACGGCGTCGCTTTCCGCGACCTCAAGGAACACATGAACCTCGACGCCCACGACTGGGTGCTTGGTCGCGACTACACCCAGGCCCCCACCTGCGCCACGTGCCATATGTCGGGCCATACCCGAAACGATGGCAAAGTCACGCATGATCCTGGCGATCGCATCTCCTGGACCAACCGCCCGCCAGTGAGCGCCGTAATGGACACCGACGCCGAGGGCAAGGTTGTCAAGGAGAAAGATCCCGAAAAGCGGCTCGCCCTAATTGCCGACTCCTGGCAGCAGAAACGTCAACGTATGAAGAATGTATGTTTGCATTGTCACACGAATAATTACGTCAACGCGTTTTACAAACAGTACGACGACTTTGTCGTCAACTACAACGAAAAATTCGCCAAGCCAGGCCAGAAGATCATGGCGGTGCTGCGTGAACAAAAGTTGATCACGGCTACGCAATTCGACGAAGAAATCGAATGGACTTGGTTCTATCTCTGGCACCACGAAGGCCGCAGGGCCCGCCACGGCGCCTCCATGATGGCGCCCGACTACGCACACTGGCACGGCATGTTTGAAGTAGCTGACCGTTTCTACACGAAACTCATTCCGCAAGCGCGGGAAATCGCCGAACACAGCCGCGAAGAAGGCCGCAGGGCCGAAGCCGAAGCCGTTGAAAAGGTGATCGAAGAACTGCTCGCCCGCCCCGAACACGAATGGTATGAAGGCTTAAAGAAATTGGACGAAGCCAAACGCCTGCCAGCCGTGAAAGAAGAGAAGGAATCTGCGGAGAATTAGGCGAGCGGCAGATGAAAATTTACCCAATACAAGCACGAAGCGCAAGCGAGTGAATCAGCAAACGGTCATTCTCGCGTAGGCGGGAAAAAAACTCACGGTCTCCCGTTGCGTGCGGGTAAGTTATTTTCCGCCGCTCGCCTTAAGGGGGCCTGGAGAAGCCAATATCGGTTGTCCCGCGAATAAAAAAGCCCGGCATTTTCAAAATGCCGGGCTTTTATTTCAGTAAGCATCGAGCGGAAAATTAGTGTCGTAGCCATGCTCGCCAGAGCGTGGGATGGTTCACCGCTCACCCACCGTCTGGCGACGATGGCTACACAAATGCGACAGTTATTTATCGAGCGGTTCTTACCGTAATCGCTCAAGAAAATATCTGTGCAACTTGTCGGAAATCGCGGGATTTCAACCCGACCGAGGCGATATCCTCTTACACGAAGCAGCTTTTTGTTGCTGGGATCGCGCCAGTTTTTTTGATTCTTGGTGAATCCAACGCGCATTCAGGTGATAATCGCCCTGGCGAGACGCCGATTAGGACTTGCCACCGCTTGTCTGGCGAAGTTATGGTGGCCCATTGAGCGTCTGATTTCCTTATTGGTAATGATTCACGATATTATTCTTATGCTTACGATCGAATACCCGAAGATTTTTCGCGTCCGGCAGACCTTTGAAGCGCCGCAAATTGAAAACCCGGCGGCGGAAGTCGAAAAACAGCTTGCGAAGCTCCAGCTTGCCGGGAAAATACAGCCAGGGCAAACGGTCGCGATTACCGCCGGCAGCCGGGGCATCGCCAATATCGGCCCGATCATCAAGGCGATTGTAGAGCACCTCAAGAGCTTCGGCGCCAAGCCGTTTATCGTTCCCGCAATGGGCAGCCATGGCGGAGGAACGGCCGAAGGCCAGAAAAAAATCATCGAGAGTTACGGTATCACCGAAGAATTTTGCGGTTGCCCGATCAAAGCCGGTATGGAAACCGTTATCGTTTGCCAGGCCGACGAAGGCTTTCCCGTTCACTTCGACCGCCACGCCTCCCAGGCCGATCATGTGCTTGTTTGTGGACGCGTCAAGCCGCATACGAATTTTGTCGGCGAGATCGAAAGCGGTTTGATGAAAATGATGCTGATCGGTCTTGGCAAGCACGAAGGCGCCAAAATTTATCACCGCGCGATCATGAACTATAGCTTCGGCCAAATTGTCCGCAGCGTGGGGCGCAAAGTGTTGGCCGAATGTAATATCGTGGCCGGGTTGGCGATTGTGGAAAACGGCTACGACCAAACCGCGTGCATTGCCGCCGTGGCGGGCGATGAATTTGAAGAGCGAGAAAAGGAACTGCTGGTGCTGGCCAAAGAATGGATGCCCAGCTTGCCGTTCGACGACGTCGATATCCTCATTCTCGATGAAATCGGCAAGGACATCAGCGGGTCGGGAATGGACACCAACATCGTCGGCCGAAAATTCACCGACCACCTGCCCGGAGAAGACGAAACTCCCAAAATCAAACGCATCATCGTTCGCGGACTGTCGAAGGCCACGCACGGAAACGCCGCCGGCATTGGCATTGCCGAGTTTTGCCGCTCCCGCGTGATCGAGAACATGAATGTCGAGGCGACGCGCATCAATTGCCTCACCGGCGGCCACCCCACCGGCGCCATGTTCCCGTTGTCGTACGACACCGACCAAGACATTCTCGATCGAGCGCTGCCCACGATCGGCCTCACCGAACCGCCCAACGCGAAACTCATGTGGGTGCGAAACACGCTCGATGTCGCCGAAGTGGAGTGTTCGGTCGCCTATTGGGAGGAAGCCCAAACAAGGGCCGATTTGGAAATTATCGTGCAGCCGCGTCCCCTGCCGATTGGAAACGATGGAAACCTGCCCGATTGAGAATTGATCGCGTTTGTGTTGTGATGATGTAACCGGCATCGCGGATTTGATCAGGGAATTATCAATAGTTATTTGTCAATCGTCATTTGTTATTGGAGGGAGCGATGGGAGACTCGGCGCCCCGCCTCCGGAAAAAACAGCGAAAAAAGAAGTTGAATCATCGACGAGTTATTCGGCGAATGAAACCGATGACAAATGACAATTGACAAATAACTATTGAAAAATTGGTGAGCATTACGATGGAACAACGATGGTCGGACGTTCTGTCGAAACAATATCATCTCCGCTTGCCGGCCGATCTGGTCGATTGGTTGGATCAAGGTGTTTGGCGCCGGACAGGAGCGGCGGAGTTTCGGCAACCGCACAGTCCTGAAGAACTGCTGGCGCCATCGCCTGGAATGATCTGGGCGGGGTTCATGCCGCCCGACGCCCTGCCGCTGGTCGGCAACGAATACGGCGATCATCTCTGCCTGCGCGTGGCGCCGGAGGGAGACGTCTCGGAGATCATTTGCTGGCGACATGGCGGCGGCGATTGGACGCCCTACGGCGCGAATCTGGCCGAAGCATTGCTGTTCGACGCCGCCATTGGCTCCAGAGACCTTGAGCTAACGCAGTACCTGGAGGAATCGGCCGCTGGGAATGAACTGGGCCAGTGGGCGCGGGATTTTTTGTCAAAAGAAAAAGCCGCGACCGCCGAGCAGCTTCCCTCCATCAACCACACCTCGCCCGACACACCGGAACGCGCGCTGCGGCAATTGCAAGAGCAAGGCATCGCGGCGTTCGCCGTCGCTCGCGGGTTTTGCCTCGTAGCGTTGGAGAGCGAATTCAAAAGACAGGGCGACGCCTGTCTGGCCAGCGATTGGGATATTTCCTGGACGCCCGAATTTGTCAGTTGGCTGTTCGACGCCAGCCTCATCCCCGAACACTGGCGTGAGTTGATCGGCCAACGTTTCGGCGCAACGCCGGAGGAATTTCTCCGCCAAGATTGGCCATCCGCCCAACGCGCGGCCCAACAGTGCGTGGAGAAACGCGCCGACTTGGCCTGGGCGTTCGATATTTTGGGTTGGTCGCACGAACGCGCCGGCGAAATCGAGCAGGCGGTAAAGTGGTACGCCCGCGGTTTGAACGCGCCTGTGTTTTCCGATGAATCGATCCGATTTCGCTCGCATTGGCAGCCGGAGGGCTTTGGGAAGTTTTCGGCGTCGCGGTTGGCGGAGTATCCTGAACTGCTGCCCGAATCGGTTCGCAACGACGAATACCTGCAACTGTTTTGGCGGCAAGACGCCGAATCGTTGCACGCCCGCGTACGCGACTATTGGCTCGAACGGGCCACCGCCGCCATGGCCGCCAATCGATACGACGAAGCGTATCGTTGTTACTATCGGGCCGGTTGGGATTATGGCCTGCAATACGTCGACAGCTTCGACGACATACTCGGCGGTTTAGCGGAATCAGCCCATCTCGCCGGTTGGCCGGCGCTGGCTGGCATAGCCGCGCTCCATCGCCAACAACTGCGAAGCTGAATTTCCCCGCCGAGGACGCGACAACGCCGTGGCATGCATATCGGGCGGCGTTGCTGGCGGAGCGGCGCCCCGATAGAATCCAAACAACTGCTCCATGGGGGGCGCGTTCATTCCAACGTAGGAAGCATCGGAAAGACAAATCGCAGTGGCCACAAAACCTCGCAGTTTGGGCGACATCCTTCAGGAGTTTCGTCAGCACCGCAAAGTCATGCAACAAGAGTTGCAAAAGGTGATCGTCGGCCAAGACGAAGTCATCGAACAGTTGTTCGCCGCGATTTTCACCGGCGGGCATTGCTTGCTCGAAGGCGTGCCGGGGTTGGCCAAAACACTGATGGTCAGCACCTTGGCCAGAATTCTCGACGTCGGCTTCAAACGCATTCAGTTCACCCCCGACCTGATGCCGTCCGACATCACGGGCACCAACGTCATGGACGAAGACGAACACGGCCGGCGAAATTTTCGCTTTGTCGAAGTACCGATTTTCACCAATATCCTGCTGGCCGACGAAATCAATCGCACGCCGCCCAAAACGCAAGCCGCCCTGCTGCAAGCCATGCAGGAGCGAGAAGTTTCCGTGGGCCGCGAAACCTACAATCTCCCGGCGCCGTTCTTCACCATCGCCACGCAAAACCCGATTGAGCAGGAAGGCACCTACCCGCTGCCCGAAGCCCAGCTCGACCGCTTCATGTTCAACGTGAAGGTCGGCTACCCTTCGATGGAAGAAGAAGAAAAAATTCTGGCCGTCACGAGCCGCAACGAAAAAGCCGATGTGCGCAAAGTGCTCTCCGCCCGAGCCATTGTGAATTTGCAAAAATTGGTCGGCTCCGTTGCGGTGAGTGAGTTTGTCATTAAATACGCCGCTCGCTTGGTGCGCGCCACCCGGCCACGCGATGATTCAGCGCCCGAATTCATCCGAGATTTTGTCGACTGGGGCGCCGGACCCCGCGCCGGGCAGTTCCTTATCAACGGCGGCAAGGCCCTCGCCGCCATGGACGGACGTTTCTCCGTCGCCACCGACGACATCCGAAAGATCGCCATTCCGGTGTTGCGGCACCGCATCAGTTGCAATTTCCAAGCGCAAGCCGAGGGCTACTCGAACGACGACATCGTGCTGCGGCTGGTGCGCGAGACGCCCGAACCCGATGTTTCCAAATTCAAACAGTAACAGAGTTGGAGTTCGCGATTGAGCGTGTTTTGGCGTCGTCATTTGAAGCAGGTATGGCGTTCACTGCAAGTAAGAGTTCGCCGCAAGCCGGAGGCTGAGCGTAGCGACGCCACCGGTTCGTCGGCACAACCAACTCGCGACCACCGTAGGAGGAGTTAGCGACGAAACACGAGCAAGCGAAAAAATATTTTTACCACAGAGAGCACCGAGACCACAGAGAAGGAGAGGCCGGCGCCTCATGAACTAAAGACCACGCCCGCCGCATCAAACTCTGTGTGCTCCGTGCTCTCTGTGGTTTATTCATTGCGAGATTGGGTCGAGCGGCCTGAACTCATTATCCTAAGTGTGGCGCCTTAAAATTCGCAAAAGCAACGGTTCGCCACGGAGGCCGCGATGTCGGTTGAAAAATATCTGAAACCCGAAGTCATTCGCAATATCAAGCGGTTGGATCTCCGCGCGCAGTTCGTGGTCAAGGGTTTTTTGCAGGGTTTGCATGCCAGCCCCATGCACGGATTTTCCGTGGAGTTCAGCGAACATCGGCGGTACGCCAGCGGCGATGATCCCAAGGATATCGACTGGCTGGTGTACGCCAAAACCGATAAGTACTATGTGAAAAAGTTCGAGGCGGAAACCAATATCACGGGTTATTTGGTGGTCGACACCAGCCGCTCGATGGGCTACACCTACCGGCAGGATTTAACCAAGTTCGACTACGGCGTCTGTTTGGCGGCGGCGCTCTGTTATTTGATGGTCCACCAGCAAGACCCGGTCGGACTGATCACCTTCGACCAACGCGTGCGCAACAGTTTGCCGCCCAAGTCGCGGCGTTCGCAGATGGCGGCGGTGTTGTCGTTGCTTTCGCGTCTGCAACCGACCGGCGAAACAAACATTTCGGCCAGTCTGTTGCAAATTGCCGGCATGTTGCGGCGGCGCAGTTTGGTGATGATTTTTTCCGACCTGCTCAGTGAGCAGGATGAAGTGATTGCCGCCTTAAGGCGTTTGCGGCATGGAGGCCACGATATCATCCTGTTTCATATTTTGGACGAAGCCGAGGTGTACTTTCCTTTTTCCGGCATGGTCGAGTTGGAAGACCCTGAGTCGGGCCAGACTTTGGAGGTCGACGCCGACGGCTTCCAGCAAGATTACCGCCAGGCTATCTCGGAGTTTCGCGACGGCTACCAGCGCGAGTCGGTCAAAAGCGGCTTCGATTACGTTCCACTCGACACCAGCATGCAGTTCGACAAAGCTCTCATGGAGTATTTGTTGCGCCGGCGTTCGAGAGGTTGAACCATGGCGTTGGTTACAGGATCACTTCTTTTTTTGGGCAGCCTGTTCGTGGCCGCGCCGATTATCGTCCATCTCGCGACGCGGCAGCGCCCGCGCCACATCGAATTCCCCGCTCTGAGATTCGTGCAGCAGAGTCGGGCGCAAAACCAGCGGCGATTGCAGTTGCGGCAATGGCTATTGCTTTTGCTGCGTTGCGCCGTGGTGCTGGCCTTGGCCGCGGCGCTGGCCCGCCCCAGCGTGCCTACGAACGCCTTGGGGCAGTGGGGCGCCTTTGCCCTGTTTTTTTCCGCCACGCTGTTACTGACGCTGGTCTTCGTGGTGGCGCTGACGCACGCCGACCAACGCTTGGCGGCAATGGTGGCGGGCGCGTTGGCCGTTGTGACGTTGCTCGGCGCGGGATATTACCTCTGGCGAAGCTTACAGACCGGCGAGGGGCGAATTATTGGCGACGAAGAAGCGCCGATAGCCGCCGTGCTGCTCTTTGATACGTCGCCCCGCATGCAGTACGTGTGGGAGAATCAAACCCGGCTCGAAGCGGGCGGCGAAACAGGGCTCTGGCTGCTGGAGCAACTGCCGCGCGGTAGTCAGGCCGCGATTGCCGACGCGCACCCCGGCTCGATCGTATTCGCGCCCGATTTGAGCACCGCGAGGGCCGCCATCCAACGCTTGCGAATCACGAATACGCCGCAGCCGTTGGTGGAAAAACTGCAAGCCGCCATTCGACTGCTGGCCGCCAGCGAGAACGAACGCCGGGAGCTGTATGTGTTTACCGATTTATCGCGTCAGGCTTGGCGCGTGGCCCATGAGGCAGACGTGCGCGAGGCGCTGGCCGAACATGAAGAGATTGTGCTCAACCTGTTCGACGTCGGCGTCGAGCGGCCGAACAACGTGGCCTTGGGCGAACTGAAGTTATCCGGCCAGACGCTCACCCCCGGAGGACGTCTGCAAGTCGAAACCAGTGTGGCGGCGTCGGAAAAGGGCGGATCGCGAGTGCTCGAACTGTATCTGGAGGAGCCCGACCCGCAGTTGCCGCTGATCCGAGATGGCCATTTGGAATTGCCAACGCCCGTGTTGCGCATGCGCCAGACAACGCAGCCCACGCCCGGCGGCGCGGTGCGGGTTCGTTTCCCAGACCTGCCCAAACTACCGCTGGGCGTGCATCATGGCTACGTGCGGCTGGTGGGGGAAGATGGCCTGAAAATAGACGACGCGCGTTACTTCTCGGTGTTGGTGCGCGCTCCCTGGAAGGTGCTGGTTTGCGCGCCGCCGAACACCGCCACCGGGCTCTTCACGGAGGCTGTTTCGCCGTATGCTTTTCGCGCCGGCGGCCGCTCCCGATTCGAAATCAGCGAGATCCCGCAGGCGGAACTCAGCCGGCACGATCTAACAAAATATGCGGCAGTTTGCTTGCTCGACCCAGCGCCGCTGAATGCGGCTGTTTGGCGGCGTCTGGCCCGATTTGTTCGGCATGGCGGCGGATTGGGCGTGTTTCTCGGCCGCCGCGCTTCGCCCGCCGCGGCGTTTTCGGTTCCCGCGGCGCAAGAGTTACTGCCGGGAGTGTTGCAACGTCAATGGCGGGCGGGAAGCCGGGAGCTTTATCTGACGCCCAACAGTTT
Organism: Planctomycetota bacterium; assembly: GCA_024276655.1. Lineage (GTDB taxonomy): Bacteria > Planctomycetota > Planctomycetia > Pirellulales > Pirellulaceae > SZUA-33. The sequence continues at coordinate 7,482 of JAJRWU010000276.1, read as the reverse complement.
GAATCATCGCATTCTGCAACCGTTTCGCCAAATCGCGAGCAGCACGCCCTGGGACCGCCTGCCGGTTTTGAAGCACTGGGTGTTTGAGCAACTGGCGCCCGAAGCAACCATCGTGATGCGCTACAGCAACGGGCATCCTGCAGTTCTGGAAACATCGCTCGGCGGCGGACGCGTGCTCACCATGACGACGCCGATTTCCGACGCCGCCAATTCGACCCACCCACCTTGGAATTACCTACCCACTTCCGACGGCTCCTGGCCGTATGTCGTGCTCATCAACGAGATGACGCTCTACTTGGTCGGCAGCGGCGACGAACGCCTGAACTACTTGGCGGGCGAAGTCGCGGAACTCAACTATGCCGATAGCGGAACAGCCCAGCGTTTTGAACTGTTCACGCCCGATGGCGACCGGCAAGAGATCGTCGGCACGCGCGATCGGGTCAGCGTGCGAGCGACCGATCTGGTCGGCGCCTATCGACTCAAGGGACACGCCGGCCTGCCAATTTCGCTCGGTTTTTCGGTCAACCTGCCGACAGCCGCCAGCGATCTGACACGCATCGATTCCGCCCGGCTCGACGTCTTGCTGGGCCAGTCGCGGTACGAAATGTCGAACAGTCGCGGCGAATTCACGCGCGCCATCGGCGTGGCTCGCCAAGGACGCGAATTTTTTCCGCACCTGCTACTGCTCCTGGCCCTATTATTGGTTTTGGAACGCGTGCTGGCCAACCGCTTTTATCGTCGGTAAATACCGCCCGCGTGGCGCACGATTCGACGGGTGCCCCACAATGGGGTGCGTGCTATAATAAACCAGTCCACCGCCTGACGGGGGGTGATATCCGCCAGTTGGTAGAGGGTAACGTGCGTCATGTCGCGATCGATCGAACATCTTCTCCAAGGTTGGGAGTACGAACCCTTTTCGGTGAACGTTCGTCTGATCGATGCCGAAGACGGCCGCGAAGTCATTCAAATGCGCGTCGACATGGGGATTTTGCAGTTGGAAACAACCGGGCGTCCCGATGGCGAGCATCCCGAAGGGTTCGACACCTATTACGAGTTTTTGCGCCATGAGGCCGAACAAGCCGACGACGACTTCACCTTGAGCGAAGAGCAGTGTGCGGAAGCTGATCGGGAGTTTGTGCAGTTTTACCATCGCAGAGTCTGCTGGCTTTCGTTGCGAAGATTCGCCGACGCCGTACGCGACGCCGACCAAACCCAAAAATTCATGGACTTCTGCAAGCAATACTCCCCCGACGAGCAGTGGACGCTCTCCCACGAGCAGTACCGGCCTTTTGTTCTCTTTCACCGTACGCAGGCCGCGGCGTTGGCGGAATTGGAGGAAGGCTCGGCCGAAGACGCCATCAGCGCCATTAACGAGGGCTTGCAGCAACTGCGGTTGGTGTTCGAGGAGTTTGACGTGGAAGAGCATTTTGAAGACGACGATCTCGTCGAGCGGTTGGTCGATCTTCGCGAATCGTTGCGAGAGGAGTTCGAGGTCGGGCAAACAGTCGAGGAGCGTTTGGCCGATGCAATCGCGAAAGAGAAATATGAGTTGGCCGCCTCGCTCCGAGATCAGTTGGCAAAGCGAAACGTGGGCGAACAGCGATAGGCCGTTGGCTTTGGAATGCGCCTCCGAAGCAATGAGGGGCTCCGTCCAAACCGACCGCTATACCGAGTGGCGAGATTTCAAGACAGGCGTCCTGCTGGCGTATGATTCGCTTCCCCGGCGAGCAAAGCACGTCAACTGGAGGCGAACGCGAAGTTCAAAAAACGCTGAGTAAGACACTGCTGAAGTACCACTTGCACAAAGACCAGGAATTGTTCGACCGGGCGTATGGTTACATACGCCAGTATTATTGAGGTGGGTTGTGTCACTCGATCTTGAACTTCTAGGATCGAAACTGTCCCGGTATCGGGAACAGTTCAATGCGACAGTGGCCGACGTCGCTGTCGGCACAGGCATCCCTGCGGACGTTCTCCAAGCCTACGAACAAGGCGGTCGCGAACCAACCGGCGATCACATTCTGATTATCGCTGACTATTTCAAGTGCGACTACAAGTTCTTTCTGTCGAATGAGAAACTGGCACCCTTTGAGCAAACGGACACGTTGTTTCGCATTCATGGCAACGACCTGTCGGCTGGGGACCGCTGGGCGATCCAAGAGTTTCTGTTCCTTTGCGAGTGCGAAGAGACGCTGTTGAACATGGTTCCAGTGTTGAACCGCAAACCATTCTCATTCACCAAACACGGCACGTTCTATAAAGGGCACGGAAAGGATGCCGCAGCCGCTCTGCGTCGCCACTTGGGATACGAAGTCAACCAAATCGAAATGAATGTCTTCAAGGATCTGCGAACGATTGGGCTGCATGTGTTTCGTCGACAGCTTTCCAATTCGGCGATTTCGGGTTTGTTCATTCGCCATCCGTTTGCGGGTGCGTGCGTACTTGTCAATTACTCCGAAGACGTTTACCGCCAACGCTTCACCGCCGCGCATGAAGCCGGCCATGCGATTTTAGACGACGGGAAGGATGTGAATGTGTCCTTCGTACAAGAGGGGAAAGACCTCTCCGAAGTGCGAGCGAACACTTTTGCATCGCACTATTTGATGCCGCATGAGCTTCTCATCAGTATTCCGCAGCCTCGCCAATGGTCGCCCACAAAAGCGGTCGAATGGGCGAGTCGATTGAAGGTTAGCACCGCCGCGCTGTCGTTTGCTTTACTTGATGCGAATCTGATCAGTAACGACATCGCAAAGCAACTGCGGGAAGTCGTAGTTTCACAAGATGCCAAGGTCGATGCTGAGCTTCCCGCCAGTCTTTCGCCGGCTTCCCGATCTCGCAAGATCGATATGCTCAAGCGAGGCCTCTCGAGTTTTTACGTGGACCTCTGTTTTCGGGCCTATCGCGAAGGTGAGATTTCCTCCGGACGCCTCGCCGAGATGACCCTTGTTTCGTCGCAGAATGTTCATGCTTTTTCCGAACTCTATGGGGAGAACTTGGCGCATGGCAGTTGATCCTTCGCAATTCCATTTACTCAACGTCGCGGACACTTGTTCGATCTGGAACATATTGTCGTCGCTACGACTCTACCGGGCCGCAAGCAGTGCAAATTGCTCATTCTGCTGCACAGTCTTTGTGCTTTACGAGTGCCTTCACAAGAAACGCAAACGCATCTTACCGGAGGACGAGGAACTCAAATCGCGATTGAAGCAGGAGCGCGACAGCCAAAAGATCATTGCATGCAGTCTTGACGTTGCAGATCTTCAGGACGTCGAGATTTTGGAAAACCGTAGGCGATTGAGCAAAGGAGAACTCTCATCAATTGCCTTCGCCAAAAAGACCCAGCAAGCATTTCTTACGGACGACCAGAAGGCCCGAAAACTAGCGGAAACAGTTCTTGCCAGCCGGATGACGCAGACGACACCTCATCTGTTCGGTTGGTTGTTTTTCACTTACACGCTCGCGGACGGTGACAAGGATTCCATCATTCAAGAACACGAACGATTAAATCGTCCGCTAAGAAAACATTTCGAGGAGATGTACTTCGAAGCTTTACGCTGCCGATTACTGGCGCAGAGCACAACTTGCCACGACGAAGTCAGCGACAGTACGTTACGCGAGCCCGAATGAGCCGCCGGGTGCGTTACGGCTGAGCGGCGCTATTTTGCGAGAGGAGTTCGAGGTCGGGCAGACGGTCGAGGAGCGTTTGGCCGATGCAATCGCGAAAGAGAAATATGAGTTGGCCGCCTCGCTCCGAGATCAGTTGGCAAAGCGAAACGTGGGCGAACAGCGATAGGCCGCCAACTTTGGAATGCGTGGAAAAACGACATCCCGCTTCAGAAGCCCGGCTTTTTGAAAAAGCCGGGCTTCTCGAACGCCACTTCGGAAACTAATTACTCCACGCTTTCCTAGGGCGATTGCAACCGCCACGCTCGCCGCAATGACAAAAACACCCGGCGCGCATCTCATGAAACAATCGTCCCGCCTCTTGGTCGTCTTGCTTTCAGTCCTGGCGAACTTCTGGCCGATTTCCTGGGCTGCCGCCGATCAACCCAACGTGCTCTTCATCGCCGCCGACGATTTACGAAATGACCTCGGCTGCCTGGGGAATGAAGAAGTGCGGTCGCCGCATCTTGATGCGTTGGCTGCGAGCGGACGTCTGTTCACGCGCGCCTACTGCCAGCAGGCGTTGTGCAATCCTTCCCGGGCTTCGCTGCTCACCGGCCGCCGCCCCGATACGCTCAAAATTTGGGATCTGCCCACGCATTTTCGCGATACCATGCCGCAGGTCGCGACGCTGCCGCAGCATTTCAAAAACCAGGGCTACTTCACCCAAAACATCGGCAAAATTTTTCATAATTGGCGGCAGACCTTGCACGGCGACCCAGCCTCTTGGAGCGTTCACGCCGTGTTGCACTTCGCCACCCATAGTTCCGACAAGCCGCAAGTCGAGGGCCAGTTGCCGCCGAACCTAGCCCATGACCCTAAATGCGAATGTCGCGACACGCCGGACGACGCTTACTTCGATGGCCGCATCGCCACGCTCGCGATTCAAGCCCTTCGCCAACGCAAGGCGGCGGGAAAACCGTTCTTCCTCGCCGTTGGGTTCTGGAAACCACACTCGCCTTTTAACGCGCCGAAGAAATATTGGGATCTTTACGACCGGGCAAAACTTTCGCCGCCGCCGAATCCCCGGTGGCCTCGAAACGCGCCGCGCATCGCTTGGCACAACAGCCGCGAGATTCTCAGCGGACCGCCGCCTCGCGCGCTCGCGCCGGAAGCCGTGATGGAAATTCGGCATGGTTATCTGGCCGCGATCAGCTATCTCGACGCCCAAGTCGGCCGCGTGCTGGCGGAATTGGATGCGCTCGCGCTGCGTGATAACACGATCATCGTTTTTTGGTCCGATCATGGCTACCATCTGGGCGAACATGCTCTCTGGGCGAAGACCTCGAATTTCGAACGCGACGCCCAGGTTCCGCTCATCATCGCGGCGCCTAGGATGAAAAAAGCCGGCGTGAAAACGAACGCCTTGGCGGAACTGCTCGATATCTACCCCACGTTGGTCGAACTCTGCGGCTTGTCGACGCCAAACGGCCTGCAAGGCGCCAGCCTTGTTCCGGTGCTGGAATCGCCCAACGCCAGCGTGAAGCAGGCCGCCTATACGCAACATCCTCGCCCGGCGTATTTCAAAGGCGCCCCCGAAGCGATGGGGCGTTCTGTCCGCACCGACCGCTATCGCTATACCGAATGGCGGGATTTCGAAACCGGCGCCCTGCTGGCTTCGGAACTCTACGACCACCGCGCCGACCCAATGGAAACGATCAACATCGCCGCCGCCCCCACCAGCGCCGAGGCAATCGCGGCCTGCAAGCGGCTGTACCTTCAGGGGTATGGCGCGAGAGAGCCGAGCGCGAAGTAGGTGCGCGGGGCTTTTTTTCTTCGACGAACACATGCACCTTATTGGCTACGATTTTTCGTAGGCAAGGTCGACGGTAACGCCAAGCAGTTTTCCAGAATCTGAGTCGTCTAGAAGGTTTAGGACAACATTGGATTGGAGCAACGACTCGTATTCGTTTGCTTCCATAATGCCTTGCATTCCAACTAAGTTCTCTTCGTTGATGGTGGCGATGTACTGGCAATCGTGCTCTCGCGATAACTCGTTCGCGATGCGAAATAACTCGGCCCGCTGCCTGGGGTCGATTTCCGGGTAAAGCCGATTGTCGTGCATCAAGCATTTTATCTTATGATTCCGGCCGCCAAGAAGAACCGTCATGTCGAAGCAGAATATCTTTGATTCACCGATACCGTCCGAAGCATCGCCTTGAATCCGAGCGTCGATTTTGAATCGTTGCTTGTTGTCTCCTTCGTCGTTCTCGACGAGTAGTCCACAGGTGTGTTTCGGCCACATTCGTCGGGCAATTAACCGAAAACGCTCGTTAATCTCATCCGTGAGGTCCGTTGCCGCCGTGAGGTACTCGCTTGTGCGGACACCTTCCTCGCTCATGCTCAGCTTGTTTTGCCGCCATTGGTAGTCGCACTTTTCTTTGAGCTTCTTAAAATCCTGTAGCCGATCAGCGAGTCTTCGGCGGTCTGCCAAAGTGTTTAGGAGCGTTTCGTACTCTTGAAGGGCTCCGTGCGTACCGAGAAATCGAAAGTACTTATCTTTGGCATTGTCGAGGTTTTGGATATCTACTTCCAGCCCGGCGATCGTTCGTTCGATGCGGTGCTTCTCGTTGGTCAGCCGACGAGAGCGAGATGCAATCAAGTCACTGTGAAACGTGGCGACCTCTTCGAGCGTACGCGTGACGGCATCTGGAAGCTGTACCTGAGCGGCCTTGTAAACCTCACGAACTTCGTCAAGTGACACGTCTGGTTGTTCTGCAAGCGAAGCCTGAATTTGCCTCAAAGAGCTTTGCAGTGAGTTAAGTTGGTTACGCGTGGCGCGCCACTTGCGTCGCGTTTCCTCCGCTCTGGCTGATACTTCCTCATAGTTGTCCGCAACGCGGAAATCTCTTGCCTCGTCTTCAAGTTTTGCGATTTCTTCTTCGAGGTCCTTCAGTTCGAGTCCGGCGTCCCGGTCTCCTTGGAAGTATTCTCGAAGTAGTGAGTCCCTCCTGAATTGTTGCCGAGTCGATTTAATGCGGTCGTTTTCTTCCTTGAGTTCTCGTTTTTTGTCAACGAGCCGTTCATCGAGCCCCAATAAATATGCGGCCCGAAGTTGCTGAGAGTAGAGACGCTCTTGGTCCCACGTCTTTGCGTGAGAAATATAAGCAGACTTGCCTTGCCGAAAAAAGAGGCCAATTAGGGAACGGAAAGTCAGGTACTTGATTGGCTGTTCAGGGAGTTCGAAAACGTCTTTCCCTAGTCGCTTTGTGTACTCGTTGAGAGGAGTCGTTTCACCGTCGAAAACGACTGAATCTTGTGCGTTTGTTGAACGTGTGACGATGTGCTCCTTTCCGTCCAGCTCCAACACCAGAGTGAATTCCCAGTCCGGTAGGTGTTCCTTAAGGTTGTCGTTGGTGCTGGAACCAAGGCAGAAGTTTATGAGATACAGCAAGAGAGACTTGCCGACCCCATTTGTGCTATGTTCCCGGTCTCTGTCGTCTGGGTTCGTCTTCTTGCCAACGATCAGCGACAACCCTCTCGGATTGAATGTGACAGTCCGGAACGTATTCCGATTCGCTCGTAGTTCAATCAGCCGCATGTTCTTAGGAAACCTTCATCGTTGAGTGTCACTGCTCCAATGGTAAAGAGGAAATCAACTGCTAGGATAACCCGGTCTAGCGTAACAGTTCCGTGGATTCGAGATCGCATCGCATCCATGGTTTTTATGTCATACCAAAGTGTACTGGTTCAGCGTGACGTTGAGTTTTGGTGAATCGCTAGTCGTGAGTAACAAAGCGGACTAAAGGCAGTATTTCTGGGTTGCGTTTTTCGCATTTAGGCCAAAAGCAAGGGACTTTGATTCAATTGCGGTGCATT
>JAJRWU010000275.1 GCA_024276655.1 Planctomycetota bacterium | reverse complement strand
CACATTACGCCGCAAAAGCTGGGAAGATAAATTATCGAGGGTGTCGCCTGCTGCGGGGCCCACCAATAATTCAATCGAACTGCTCACCTACTTGGCAACCCTCGCCGGATAGTTCCCCAAAAGTGCAAAACTGGAACTAAGAGCTCCTAACATAACCCCTGTCTGGCGTTTCAAACACGGAGTTTAAGGCTGACCTGCCAAGTTGTGTTAGAAGGTATAAGGGCCCCAATTCGACTCGGCTCACAGCACATCGTGGTTATGTAACCTATGGTTGGAACAGAAGTGGAAAACTGAATATCCCGCCTTGCGGAGGTGGATTGTGATTCAACCGAATCCGTCCGCCCGAAAGGCGGGGTGAGGGCAGGGGAAGTCAGGCACGGCATCATGGTTGGCGCGAACGACTCGTTTTCAAAAATACGTTCCTTGCTCGACGAGATCAAGGACTCTCTCTCACCGCAAATGCGCAAGGCGTTTGCCGCCGTTGACGCACAATCGCGACAAACCCTCGATCGCGGCGAAGCTTCCAGCCAGCCTTCGCCAGACGCACGCGCCGGCGAAGCTTTATCGCTCAAGCGGCTTGAAATCATTGTTGCTGAAGTACGAAGGGAATTGGAGAAGTCGGAGTTTCGGCTCGCCGAATCCGAGAAAAGAAGCCACGACCTTGCCCTATCGCAGGCCGACGCCCTGGTCAACTCAGCCGAGATCATCGAAGAACTCGAAGAAACCAAAAACGCGCTTCGCGCAGCGCATCAGATCGAAGAGAAGGCTAGGCGAGCCGCCGAACGCGCCGGCAGTTTGGGCAGAATTCTCGATCATTCCGGCAGCGAAATATACGTTTTCGACAACCGCTCCTTGAAGTTCGTCTATGCCAACCAAGGCGCCAAATCGAATATCGGCTACTCAATGCGCGAACTTCGCGAGCTGACGCCGTACGATATCAAACCAGGAGTTTCGGCGGAACAGTTTGAAGAGATGCTGGCGCCTTTGCGAGCAGGAGCAAGCTCCACGATCCGCATCACCACGAAGCATGCGCGAAAAGACGGGTCGCTCTACCCGGTTGAAGGCACGGTGCATGAGTCGACCTTTGAAGGCCGGCCGGCCTTCGTTGCCGTGATGCTCAACGTTACCGAGCGGCATCGCATAGAAGAAGAGTTGCGAGAGTCGAAAAACAAGGCGGTCGCCGCCGACATTGCAAAATCTCAATTCCTGGCCAATATGAGTCACGAAATTCGCACGCCGCTCAACGGTGTGATCGGCTTCACCGACCTACTCATCAAGGAAGGCGCCAAACTGACCGACAGCGAACGGCTCGAGCATCTGGCGAGCGTTCGTTCCAGCGGCAAACACTTGCTTTCGCTGATCAACAACATACTTGATCTCTCAAAAATCGAATCTGGTAAGCTGGAGCTAGAGTGCATTGAATATTCGCCACAGGCCATCATGGCGGAAACCATCAGCTTGCTTCGCGTAACGGCCGCCGAAAAAGGCCTCTGGCTCAAAAATGAGTGGGTTGGGCTGTTGCCGAAAACCATTCGAACAGACCCCACGCGGCTACGGCAGTTACTGGTCAATCTGATCGGGAACGCCATTAAATTTACCGACAAGGGAGGCGTTCGCCTGGTCTCGCGAATGGAAAAACAAGGAGAACAAAACCTTCTGCGAATCGACGTTATCGATACCGGGGTCGGCATTGCCGCCGATAAACTAGACGCCATATTCGACCCATTCTCGCAAGCCGACAACTCTATCACTCGCCAATTCGGCGGGACGGGGCTGGGGCTCACCATCAGCCGACGACTGGCCAAGGCGCTCGGCGGCGGACTCACCATCGAAAGCGAACTGGGCGTCGGCAGTACGTTCACGATCAGGATTGATGTCGGTCCGCTCGATGGGATAGCGCTGCTCAAGTTATCCAACGCCGACGGGATCGCGAATTCTGAAACGACTAAAAAAAGCGAAACCGCGGCCGTAGTCCTGCCTCCAGCGCGCATTCTGATCGTGGAAGACGGCGAAATAAATCAAAGGCTGTTCGTGGCTCTGCTGCAATGCGCCGGGGTCGAACAGGTCGATATCGCTGAAAACGGTGAAATCGGCGTCCAGAGGGCGAACGAAAACACCTACGACCTGATCCTCATGGACATGCAAATGCCAGTGATGGATGGCTACACCGCCGCTTCGGAATTACGGCGGCAAGGGCATTGCATGCCGATCGTCGCGCTCACTGCGCACGCCATGAAAGGCGACCGAAAAAAATGCACCGACGCCGGCTGCACCGACTACCTGCCCAAGCCGATCGTGACCGAAGATTTCCTCCACAAAATTGCCGAACTACTGGCGGACGCCGCAACTCCATCGCCCAATATTGAAACGAAAGATACCGCCAGCCGCCCGCAACGAAACGACAAAAAACTCGTGTCCACGCTACCCACGCAGATTGCCGTGTTCCAGGAAATTGTTCAGGAATTCGGCGTCATGCTTGAGGAACTGATGCGCGACCTGCACTCCGCCGCCCGAGCAACCGACCGTGGGCAGATCGCACAGTTGGCTCATAATCTTGCCGGGACCGCCGGCGGGGCTGGCTTCAACGACTTCACCGAACCGGCGCGACGTCTGGAATCGATCGCGCCAAACGGTCAGTTCAGCGCCATTTTGGCCACGATCGACGAACTAGACGAACTCGCTCATTGCGTGGCTATTCCGGAATGCGCCGACGCAACGATCTAAACAAAACAAAGCGAGTCCCATAATACACGGATTGGCCATCGGGGGAGCACGCCGCATTGGAGCGTCTGCCGCGCTCTGATTTCGCCCCTATTCCACTCCAACGCGATAAAGCCCATTCCGCGGCGCGACGTCAAAATACAGTAGCGTTTGGCCGTTACTCTGTTTTGATTGGGTCGCGATTGCCTTGCCTTCGAGATTCCTGACCATCACGCGGTTGGCCAGCCATGACTTCGGCACCACGACCTCGATCGTCAATGGCTGATCATAGAGTTCTGGTTTTGTTGTGCAGAACAGCCGGAGGTTGACGCGCGAAGAGCCGTCGTTTTCGATCGCCAGTCGGGCGCTCCGCCGTTCGGTCTGGTACTTGTGAATGTCGGCCATGCCGGCGATCCATAACTGAGGTTCATTCTCCTTGGCGATGTCCAACACCGCTCGGAAGTTGGCTTCACTGCTGCTGAGGCCCTTACCGATGTAATGATAGTGGACTTTATACCAAAGGCCGCGATCGATATGGGCTTCAAGCAAACGACGAAACGTGGCAACCCGCTTGCCGTATGCATCGTCCATGCCGGTCGAGTTGGCTGACGCATCGAACAAGTGATATTTATCAAGATAATACTGCAACGTTCTGGTTGTCACCCATTGCGTGCCGCCGCCAAGATTCAGCGCCGCCAGCTTGCTTTTTTGGGGAAACAGCTTCCAAATTGCCTTCGCCGCATCACCGACTTCGCGCTCCATCTCTTCATCATTCTTCGCACCACGATGGTGCATGGTGTGGTTGGCGAATTCGTGTCGTCCTCGTTTGGCGACAGCTTCCCATTTCGCCCGATGCTCCTCGAAAGCAGACCGCTGTCGGTTGTTGGGCGAATGCCCGCCCGGGTTCACCATGAACGTTCCACGGAATCCATATGTGTTTAGAATGGGAATGGCTTTACTCAAATGCGTGGGGTGTGAATCATCGAACCGAATGCTGAGCGCAGCGCGCCGGTCATTGCGCCATTTGCAAATAGTGGCGTTCAGGCCTGTGTTGGAGTCGGTCGCGAGGCGTTCTTTTTCCGGCGGAAGCTGCGGCCGGTCGTCTGTTGCTTGGACGGTTTGGACAATCACCGCGCCGCGTTCCGGCGGTGCGGTAATCAATAGCCGATGCCACGCGATGCCGCCACGCCGCACAGCCAAGGGCCGTCCCTTGGAATCGAACGCCGCGACATTCGCAATCGGCCAAGCATCACGACCGCTAATAGGAAGTTCAACGCGAATATCGAGTGGCTTGTTTTCGGCGTGGGAATCGACGCTGATCTTGACCTTGTACCGAGCAACAGACGTCACACGAATCGTTGCGGGGCTGTTGTCGTCTTCAAGGCGGACGGTCACACCGGCCAATTCGTCCGCCAGACCGTGGCGAGTGGTTGTGGAAGCGAAGAGCACAATTGCGTATGCAACCGCGATTGAAATTCTAACGAAATGGCGCATCGTGGTATTCACACTTCGGTTCACATAACGCGGCAATGAGAACAATGGCAATGAGAACAATGGCAAGGTGAATCTTGTTCTAGCCGATTCCCACCAATGCGAATGATTTCCGCATTGCCTTGGCCGTAGCCGCGACGGCGGCTTGGGCGTCCATTTCGTTGAGAGTTCGGTTGAAGGGCTCCGCCCGCACCGGCCCATCGTAACCGATTTCCAGCAACACTCCCAGAAATTCCTGAAGGTTGATCACGCCGGTGTCCGACGGGAGTTCGCGGCGGTTGTCGATTTGCTGGTCGATTGGAATGCCGGCCGGCGCATCGTTGAGATCACACGCGACCACGTCTCGATTTTTGAGCGTGCGCAGATCATCTGCTGTTTCGTGAGCTGTGTGCCAATGCCAACTGTCGAGCACGAAGCCGACGTTGTCCAGGCCGATTTCAGCGATCAATTCCTTGGTTTCGGCCATGCTGTGGATGAAACTATGTCGCTTCGCGGTCCAGAGTGTTTTGGGGCCGACATATTCGAGCCCGAACCGCAAGCCATGGTCGGCGAGAATCGCGGCGCAGGCTTTCAGACGTTTTGCGTGTTGGCGGAAGTTGGCCATGTACGTGAGTTCGGCATGGGCCGGACTCAGCCAAGTGCCGACGCGCGTGACGCCAACGCGTTGCAATCCCGCAGCCAGCCGGGGCAGACGTTTGACGCCATCGGCGAATATTTTTTCATCGCGGCGAAAATCGACCGGCAACCCCGCCGCGCCCCAAACCAGCTTTTTGTCTTTCAATTCCTGGAGCAGTTGCGGCCTTGATTCATCGGACAGGTCGGCCAAGAAATTCGGGTTCGGCGTGACCGACTCGAATCCGTTTTCGTGGGCCAGGCGAATGGCCGTTCGCTGGTCGGCCCGCACGCCGATGGAGCCGCACCGTAAATCCATCGTGAATCTGGCCGGTGGGCTGGCGGCGGCGAACACATGATTTTGCCTTGCCGAGATATGCAGCGCGGCGGCCACGGAGAGCGCGCCCTTTTGCAGCGCTGCGCGGCGCGTAAGGTTTGCCATAATTCGTTTTCCAAGTAGTCGTTAAAAGCACCGCCGGAACGGCTAAGGAATAGTCCTGAAATAAGTTACCGGTTGCAGTTCAAAAAAGCCCGGCTTTTTCAAAAATCCGGGCTTTTAATTCGGCATGTCAATTCAGAACTGTTCCTAAAAGGGGGCCGTTTCGTCGGCGGACGCCGCAGCGAATTGCTTGAGGGCATCGAGGCAAAGCAGGAGGTCGTCGCATTTGATTTCCCGCCAATCGTCGGCTTTGTGTCGAACAATCGCTAGTTTGAAGGCGTCGACCGCTTCGATGACATCGTCCGGCAGGTCGGGCAAGTCTTCAAAGTGCCGCACTAATTCGACGTTCGACAGCGGGGCGTCGTTTTCGATAACGGCGTCGTGTTCGATAGCGCCGCCGGAGGGCTCATCGCCAAAATCAGAACCTTCGTGCGTCGGCCCCGCTTGCGATTCGTCGAATGCGGTCGCTGTTTGTTGGTGGGCGGGATCTTGCGTGAGAGCGGGCTCGAAATCTTCATCGATTTCGGTGCTGATGACATCTTCTTCGCGGGGTTTGAGGTCGGCCGGCGCGCCGAGAGTTTCCCAGCGGTTGGTCCTCATTTTTGCCACGGACCAACTGTTTTGCACAGCGCCTTCGAGCCACATTTCGGCGTCTTCCCAATCGAGGGCGGCTTGAAAATGGCTCCAGAAGAGTTGCTTGAATTTTTCGGCGGCATCGCCAAACCGTGCATACACGCGTCGCAGGCGGCCGGCGTGTTGGCCGGTCACACCGCCCACGCACTGGCTCCAGGCTTCGTCGGAATAGTCGGTGGCGGGGGCGCCCGTGGCGAGCAAGGTTTCTCGCCACTGGTGAATAATGGCGCCTTTATCCCAGTTGGTTGTCGAGACCAACTTATTCCAACGGCCGACAAAAGGCTCCGCCGCCTTTTCCACGGCCGCCTTTTCCGGAACTGCTACGTCTGAAATTGCTGTGTCTGGTGAAACGGGCGTTGTATCTTCCATGCCTCTGGCTCCTGGTGGTCAGCGAGGTTTTTGTCAATTGAACAACGCCAAACAAGGGCCGCATTTTCGATGTTTGGCATCGCTCCAGGACGGCCGATTCTACCCAGTCGCCCAGGGAAAACGCCAGCCGAACGAGCCGATTCCAGGCGCCCGCCGCGCAAGTTCATCATGCACGACGATTTGCGCAGCACGCACCACGGCCGACCGAATTCGTCCGCGGGTGGATAACATGTTGACGGCCAATATTTTAACGGCCAACATTTCGCAGTTGAACTTCCACAGACAAGGCAGCCTGAAAACCTAGCCCAGAGCAGAAGCCCGGCTTTTTCAAAAAGCCGGGCTTCTCAAACGCCAATCCTGGTTCGACTGCAAAACATTTTCCGAATATTGGTGTTTTACGTCGCGCGTTCGCAAGATTCGAATCCGCTTTGGTTGTGCGCGCCGTCGCAAAACGGGCGATTCGCCGACGCGCCGCAACGGCAAATCGCGACCATCGGTTTTTCAGGATTCGTTGCGAAGGCATTGCCTTCGGCGTCTTCAATTTTGATCGAACCTTCAATCAACAAAGGGCCGTTGTCGCGAACTTTAATGGTTACGTCTGACATGACGATTATTCTCCTTAACAAAACGAGGGGGTCCATGCGGTTACATTAGCATCGGCAAATGTTGGCTACTTCTCCACCACCCAGATATTGCGATACATCACGGGATTGCCATGGCCTTGCAAATACAGTTCCGAAGGCCCCGGGCCTTCCGGATTGCGGCCGGGCGTTCCGTGCGTGAGTTCGAGGTCGTTGTGAATGACGACGCCGTTGTGGCGGATCGTGACACGCGCGTTTTTCGTTTTTTCACCGTCGGTGTAACGCGCGGCGGTGAAGTCGACATCGTAGGTTTGCCAGGTCAGCGGCGGGTAGCACATATTCACAATCGGCTCGGCGATGGAATAAATGCCGCCGCATTCATTGTTGCGGCCTTCCAGGCCGAAAGAATCGAGCACTTGGGTTTCGTAACGTCCTTGCAGGTAGACGCCGCTATTGCCGCGGGCCTGACCGCGCGCATTGGGCTTGAAAGGAGTACGGAACTCCACGTGAAAGGCGTGGTCTTGGAACTTGCGTTTGGTGAAGCAGTTCGCCGCCAGCAGTTCGCCGACCAGCTTGCCGTTCTGGAACGCGTCGGCGTTCTTGCCATCGAATAGCACGATCGCGTTTTGTGGCGGTTTGGCGCCGAGGGTCTCGCTTTTTCGAGCCACTTTTTCCAGCACGACGTACACCTGATCGTTTTCGTCGGTGATGGTGAATTTTCCCTGGGCGATTTTTCCCGTCTTGCCGTCTCGTTCGAAGACCGCCACGCCGTCTTTCAAGGTTCCCTGGGCTTTATGCTTCGTATCGCCACGGCTCCAGCCCTCGCCCGGCAAGCCGCCTATCAGAATGACGGCTTCAAACTCGCCATCTCCCAAGGCAACGACCTGAGCGCCGATTTTTTGACCATCGTCCGCCGTGCCGACGTACTCGCCTTGGACGGCGTAATCGGGGCCCGCCTTTTGGGGGTCGGTGTAAAGCGGCCCATCTTTGTCGGCCGCTTGCAAACCGGCAAAACCGCCGATGCCGGCAACGACCAACATCGAAAACGTAAATATCGCGGCCGCGTGGAGAGGGCGTCTCATGATTCGTATCTCGTGGGTGATGATGGGAAAACTGCAACTATCAGACTGAAACCCAGACTGCAACATTGACCGATTATAACAGATGCGCCGCCCGAAATGCAGAACCGGCCGCGACTGAAAAAAGGACTCCCATCTGAAGAGCCTCCGGTTAGGCGAGCGGCGGAAAATAACTTACCCGCACGCAGTTGGAGTCGGTGCGTTTTTTTTGGGTTCCCGCCTGCGCCGGAATGACCATTTGCTGATTCACTCGCTTGCGCTTCGTGCTGGTATTCGGTAAATGTTCATCCGCCGCTCGCCTTAAAGACCTTCGCTCGCATTGGAGGATCGATGAAAATGCACGTGCCGCCAACTTCCCTCGGCGCGCCGCCAAACACGTGTTTCATCGTATACGGCAGTTCGCGATGAGCCGTTTTCGGCCCAGAATTGCACCAGCCGCACGTAACTTATGATGGCCGCGTCGTCGCCCAGCATGCGCACGTGGGGCGAAGCGATTGTTGTGTTCGCCGCTGTTTTCGTCGCTGTATTCGCCTCGCGTTGGAAGTAGAAGTGATGAAAAGGCAAACCTTCCACAAGATGCCCCCGCGCTTCCGGCTCAAAGGCGCTGAGCGTGGGGTCGCAAAGTTGTGCGTATGTTTCCCAGTCGGACGCCGAAATACTTTCCAACAGTTGGTGCGTCAGGGCGATGAGTTCTTGTTCCGCAGCGGCGTGTGTCATCGAAGGGTGCTCGTTCGTTGGGCGCCGTGCGGTTTTTCATGGTCGTCTTTCGATTCGCGAAAAAACGAAAGGCGACACCAATTTCCCGCACGACGCTAACCAAGATTTCCGTATTGCAAACATGTTGGGTGCGAGAGCATTTGTTCTATACTCAACGTATCGCCTCATCAACGAAAAAATCGAAAGGCCGGAAATGATTCGTCGACTAAATTCGCCCTTGGCGGCGGCTCTTGTATTTGTGGCCGGCTGCGTGTTCGCCAACAACGTGTTCGCCGACAACGCGGGCCGCATCCGACCCTACGAGAAAAATCCTCGCTACTGGCAATACCACGGCGCGCCGCTGCTCTTATTGGGAGGAACAAAAGACGACAGCCTCTTTCAAATCCCCGACCTGAAGCAACATCTAGATGAACTCGTGAGCGTGGGCGGAAACTATATTCGCAACACGATGAGCGATCGAAAAGATCATGACTTCGAAGTCTATGCGTTTCGGCAACTTGAAAACGGCAAGTACGATCTTCAACAGTGGAATGACGAATATTGGCGCCGTTTTTCGAACCTGCTCGACTGGACACAAGAACGCGGCGTCATCGTGCAGATTGAAGTCTGGGATCGCTTCGACTATACCGACTTTCGCGGCGCGGGCCATTGGCGAAAGCATCCTTACAATCCGGCGAACAACGTGAACTACACGTCTGCACAGTCGGGTCTGGCGACGAAGTATTCCAAACAGCACCCTTCGCGCGACCGGCAACCGTTTTTCCACACCGTTGCCGGATCGCCGCACTACCAAAACAAGTACGACATCATTCGCAAGTTCCAAGAACAGTTCGTGGCCAAGTTGCTTTCGTATAGCCTGGCTCACGACAACGTGCTTTATTGCATGAACAATGAAACGTCTTCCTCGCCCTTGTGGGGGAAGTATTGGATCGATTTCATTCGTCGTCGGGCCCGGAAAAAAAACGTGAACGTCTATCTGACCGACATGTTCGACAACGGATACAAACCCGAACAATCAGCCAAGATCCGTCAAGCGTTGGACGACCCGCAAACGTATTCGTTTATCGATATTTCCCAAGTCAACAGCCGCAACTTTGGCCAGACGCATTGGGAAAAGTTGCAATGGTATCGGCGAGAAATCGGGCAACACCCGCGCCCCTTGAACAACACCAAGATTTACGGCAGCGGCGAAACTTCTTGGGGTTCGGGAACTCCGGCGGACGGCGTCGAGCGGTTTTGGAGAAATATTCTCGCCGGCTGTGCATCTGCCCGCTTTCATCGCGACGGCGCTGGCAACGGACTGCAACCGATCGCCCAGGCGTCGCTCCAGGCAGCAAGGAAAGTGGGTTCGCTGGTCAACTGGTGGGACATCCAACCCCGGCAAGACCTGCTCCACGACCGCGCTCCCGATGAGGCGTATCTGGCTTGCCGCCCAGGCGGCGCATATGTTTTGTATTTCACCTCGGGCGGATCGGTGGGGCTCGACTTAACGGCCCATCGGCAAGAATTCGCATTGCGTTGGATCAACATCGGCAACGGCCAGTGGGGGCCGAAACGCAAGGCGTCTGGCGGCGGGGTGCTGAGGCTCGCGGCGCCCAGCAAGAGCCCCTGGGCGGCGGTGTTGGTTGCCGAGAAGTGAGACCCGTGCAAGCGGAAACAGCTGTGAATATGCCGATGAGAAAGGTGAAATAGCGAGCGAATTCCAAACGCCCGCCACCTACCCCCAGAATTGCCACCAGGCTTTATTTTGGGCGCGTCGTTTGGCGAGCAAGGCGCCCGTGATTTTCTCATTGGAATAGGAGAGCGCCTTGCCGTTGGCGTCGATGGCGCCTTCAAGTTTGGCGCCTTTGAGCGACACGCCGGAGGCGCGGGCGTTGGTCATGTTGGCGCCGGCCAGATTCGCGCCCTCGAAGTTCGCGTCGGTGAGGTCGGAGCCGCGCATGTCGGTCTTGGAGAGATTCGCGCCTTCGAACTGCGCCCGCAGGTCGGCCAAACTCATATCACTGCCGGACAAGTCGGCGCCGGTGAAATCGCTGCCGACCAGTTTGGCGTAGCGCAACGACGACTTAACGAATTTGGCGCCGCAACAGCGAGCGGAGTTCAACGTGACTTCTGTCAGATTGGCGCCCGAGAAATCGGCGCCTTCCAAGTTGGCGCCGTTGAGGCAGCCAGATTGGAGGTCGCAGTCGCCCAGAAAGGACTTGATCAGGTTTGCTTCGCGGAGGTCGACGTTGCGCAAATCCGCCTCGGAAAGATTCACCCCGGAAAGGTCGGCGCCTCGCAGCATCGCGCCGGCAAAACTGTAGCCGGCCAACGTTTCGGCATCGACTTCCAGCAAGACTTCCCCCGAATCCTTGTGGCGAATCTCAATCATTGCAACGGCTTTCCCATCGCTTTCCACGCCCAGGGAGGCAATCCGCCGGCGTTAAAGGACGCGTTGGCGTCTACAGCACGATGTGTGTTCATGTTGACTAGAAATCACCAGGCAAGCGCCTTGTTGGGTAATTGGAACGCGTCCTGGAAAAGCGTGCAGGAAGAAGCCAACTACGAGAGTAGAAAACGGGAGGCGGGAAGAAAGATGTAAAAGAGAGCACTCCCCCGTTACTTCATGATTGCGAGTATACCCGGCTGGGTTTCGATTCGCAATAAAACGGCGGCGAAATCCGGCTTCGAAGCGGCGGCGGGCGGGAATCCCGCGATGCACGCAAACTGCCTGGATTCCCCCCCTGCGCCTGCGCGGGAACTCCAACGTGAACTTCGCACGCCGGGGTACATGGCGAGATATGTTCCCCCCTGCGCCTGCGCGGGAACTCCAACGGCGGGCGTTGCTGAAAATCATGGTAGCGGTTATAGTTACAAGAAATATTGACAAAAAACCACCGCATCGCATTTGTGGTTCAAGGCATTTAATAGGGAAAGAAGAAATCCTTTGACGGAAAACGAGTCCCCCCCCTCAGAGCAAGTCGACGATTCGGCTCCGCAAACCGAAGATTCCACCGAGCAGTTTGCAGACGTTTCGTTTCAAGATCTGGAACTCTCAGACGTCATGATGGCGTCGCTCGAAAAAGCAGGGTATGAGCAGCCCACGCCCATTCAGGCGGGCCTCATTCCACGCGCCATGGCGGGTGTGGATGTGGTCGGGCAGGCTCGCACCGGAACGGGAAAAACCGCCGCTTGTGGAATTCCAATACTGGAGCGTTTGACGCCTCAAAAGAAGAATGCGGCGCCTCAGGCCCTGGTTCTGGCGCCGACGCGTGAATTGGCGGTGCAGGTGCGCGATGAAATCGCCAAGCTTTCTCATGGACGCAAGGTTTCCTGCGTGGCGGTTTACGGCGGCAAGCCGATTCGAAGCCAGATCGAAAAACTCCAACGCGGTTGTTCGGTGGTGGTTGGCACGCCGGGCCGCGTGTTAGACCATATGAGCCGCGGCACGCTGGATTTATCGTCGATTTCAGTGGTCGTGCTCGATGAGGCCGACCGCATGCTTGATATCGGTTTTCGGCCAGATATCGAAAAAATCCTGCGCCGCTGTCCCAAGGAGCGGCAAACCCTGTTGCTCAGCGCCACGGTGCCGCCGCCCATCGAACGTTTGTCGAAGCGGTATATGAACGATCCTGAATCGATGAATTTATCGCCTAAGGTGGTGGCGGTCGATACGATTGATCAATTTTATTTCACCGTTACCGGCGAAAGGAAATTCGACCTGCTGGTGCGATTGATTGAACGGGAAAATCCCCGGCAGGCGATTATCTTTTGCCGAACAAAACGCGGCACCGAGAAGGTTTTCCGACGGCTCAAGGCGAAGGCGCCGTCGGTTTCGTGTATTCATGGCGATCTCCAACAAACCGTGCGAGATCGGGTGATGTCGCAGTTTCGCGACGGCGCCGTGCAGTATTTGGTCGCGACCGATGTCGTGGGCCGCGGGATTGATGTCAGCGGCGTTTCGCACATCATCAATTACGACATGCCCCAATTCTGCGACGATTACGTTCACCGCGTGGGCCGCACCGGCCGCATGGGCCGAGAAGGCGTGGCCTATTCTTTTGTGCTGCCGGAAGAAGGCTCGCAGTTGACGAGCGTCGAACAGCGGATCAACATCTTGCTGCGCCGCGATGAAATCCCCGGATTCGATCCGCTGCGAGCCTCAAGGCTTTCAAAACCGAAGTCCAGCGAGGCTGCCGCGGCCGCCCCCGTGGAAGAACCGCCCCCGCCCCCGCCCAGCGGCCGCCGCATGAAACGGCATCGCCGCGGACTTTAAGGCGAGCGGAAGATGAAAATTCGCCTAATACAAGCACGAAGCGCAAGCGAGTGAATCAGAAAACGGTCATTCCCGTGCAGGCGGGAAGCGAAAAAAAACTCACTGACTCCGCTGCGTGTGGGTAAGTTATTTTCTGCCGCTTGCCCAGGAAACCTCTACCTCGCACGGCAAATGTTGGCGCCAGATAAACCAGCAAGCGAGGATTCGCGCCTTGTTGAAGTCACGCTTGTTTTGGAAGATATTCGCCGCGTACGCCATGCTGACACTTGTTTCGGCGACGGTGCTGGTTTCGGTTCTGTCGAAACGGCAACAAGATATTGTCGCCCAACGCGTTACGCAACAACTGCACGATTCGGCGGTCCTGCTGCGCGACGACATGGCCGACGTTTTCCAGGAAGGGCCCGACGGCGAACTTCAGGCCACGCTCAAGCGTCTGGGGGAAATGACCAGCTCCCGAATGACTCTCTTGACCAAGGACGGCCGCGTTCTCGGCGATTCGATCGAAGATCCTGCGGAAATGGAAAGTCAGTGGAATCGTTTAGAAATATCTCGTGCGAGAACCAATGAATTCGGCGTCGCCCGGCGTTTGAACCCGGCGGCCGGAATTCCCATGATGTACGTCGCGTTACGAGTGGGCGAGCGGGAGAATCCGGTCGGATTCGTTCGCGTGGGCATGTCGATGGAATCGGTCCACACGCAAGTGGCCTCGATGCAGCGGCTGATTTTGATCACCGCGGCGTTGGTCAGTCTGGCCGCGATCATGTTTACGTATATTGTCGTGGGCCGCATCATTCGCCCGCTGGCCACGCTAACCCAAGCTGCGAAGTTAATCGCGGGCGGGAGCATCCAGCAAGAGGTTGAGGTGTCGAGTCGAGATGAACTGGGCGTGCTCGCCGAATCGTTCAACTCGATGAGTCGGCAGCTTGCGGCGAGGATCGACGAACTCCAGCGAAAAAGCGAAGAGCTGGCGGGCCATGGCGAACGCCTGGGAACCGTGTTGGGCGGCATGGTGGAAGGCGTTCTCGCGGTCGATCGCGACCAACGGATTCTGTTCGCCAACCGGGCGGCGCATGGGTTGCTCGAATTCGCCACGCACGATGTGGAGGGGCGTCCGATTTGGGAGGCGGTGCGAAACCCGGCCATTCAGGAATTAGTGCGAAAATCTCTAGAAACAAGCACGCAAGATCGTGTCGAATTGGAACTGGCCAGAACGCAGTCGATCGTCGAACTTTCCGCGACGCGTCTGCCCGGCGAGCCGTGCCCCGGCGTGATTTTGGTTTTGTACGACGTGACCGAATTGAGGCGATTGGAAAATATTCGGCAGCAGTTCGTCTCGAATGTGTCGCACGAACTCAAAACCCCCCTAACGGCAATTCAGGCCTACGCCGAGACGCTCCTGGGCGGCGCGATCGACGATCCCGAGCATAATCGACAATTCCTGCGCCGCATTGAAGAGCAGGCCGATCGGTTGCACGCCCTGATTCTCGACCTCTTGCGGCTGGCGAGAATCGAATCGGGTGAAAACGCCTTTGCATTAACGGCGGTGTCGCTGGGCGAGGCGGCTGAAGCGTGCGTGGAAGAACATCAGGCCATCGCCGAGACCAAGCAACTCACGCTGATCACGCAGCCGGCGTCTTCGCCGATTTGCGTTTTGGCCGATGCGGAAGCACTTCGCACGATTCTCGACAACCTGATTGAGAACGCCATCAACTACACTCCAGCGGGGGGGCAGGTGCAGGTTCGCTGGCGGATGGAAAATTCGCAGGCCTTGCTGGAAGTGCAAGATACCGGCGTTGGCATTGCTGAAGAGCATCGGACGCGCATTTTCGAGCGATTTTATCGCGCCGACAACGCGAGGTCTCGGCAACTTGGGGGTACTGGGCTAGGCCTCTCGATTGTCAAGCATCTGGCCTTGGAATTTGGCGGGGGGATTGAAATGGCCAGCGAATTAGGCAAGGGTAGCACCTTCACGGTGCGCTTGCCGCTGGCGTAAGGCGAGCGGCGGATGAGAATTTACCAATCGAGCAGGATAGGCAGTGGATTCCCGCCCTGTTGTTTATACATAAGTCATTCGACCACCCCCAAATTTTTTCACCAGGGACGCGAGATTCGCGCCGCCGATTGAAGCAAGAAGGCGTTCGTTGCAGGCAAGAGTTCGTTACAAGCCGGAGGCTTGACAGCCATTAGCCGGCGGTCAGCGCAGCGCCACCGCCGGTATCGACCGTGCAATAACTCCCGCATCCCGGCGGGATGCTAGATGCAGCGGTCGAAACGGCGGCAGCGGCGGCGCCCATTGTCGACGCCGCTGGCATCCCGCCAGGATGCGGTGTTTCAGCGGTTTGATCCTCCGGTGGTGTTCGCTGCGCTCGACCACCGGCTAATGGCTTGAATCCCTACGGGATGGATTTTCAGACGAACGCCGCCGCTTGGATGACATTCGGACCCGGCGCCAACAAAACTCATGTATAAACAACAGGGCGGGAATCCAGCGATGTATGCAAGCTACCTGGGTTCCCGCCTGCGCGGGAAGGACGATGCGCTGGGGGAGTTTCCCGTCGTACATATGGGTGGTAGGGAAATTCTTTTCTGCCGCTGGCGTAAAACGCGCTTGTTGTTGGTTCATAAATACGGCAAGCCATGCTACAACTTATGCGTCAGCAATTGGCCAGCGAATTAGTCTTCATCAAATCTTAATAATTTACCGGCGTGAGTCTTCACATTCCCGATTTATCATTGTGGCGCGAGACTAAAAGTATTCCCGTTCACTGCTTGTAGGTAAATCAAAATGCGACTCATCTTGGGGTGGATTCCTCTCTTCAGTGTTGCCTGCCTTCTACTGGGAGGTTGTACGGTAAAAGACGCTGGCTCCGGCGGCGGTTCTCTCACCGATTCGGGAGGCCTCAGCGGCACGATCACGATCGATGGTTCGAGCACCGTGTTTCCGATCTCTCAAGCCATGGCGGAAGAGTTCCAGAAGTTGCATACCGATGTAAAGGTGGTCGTGGCGTAATCGGGAACCGGAGGCGGGTTCAAGAAATTCATGCTCGGCGAGACCGAAATCAACGACGCCTCGCGGCCGATCAAACAGAAAGAAATCGATGCTTGCAAAAAAGCCGGAATTGAATACCTGGAGTTAAAGATTGCCATCGACGGACTTTCCGTGATCGTCAATCCCAAGAACGATTGGTGCGACTGCCTCACCGTGGCGCAGCTCAAGGCGATTTGGGCGCCGGGCAGCACCGTGAAAAACTGGAGCGATGTCAATCCCGGTTGGCCAGAGAAGGAAATCAAACTCTACGGACCCGATACCGATTCGGGCACCTTCGATTACTTCACCGAAGTTATTTGCGGCGAAGGCGGGGCCAGCCGAACCGACTACACTCCCAGCGCCGACGATAACGTCTTGGTGCGCGGCGTGGCGGGCGACGAGTATTCACTCGGCTATTTCGGCTACGCTTACTACGCCGAGAACAAGGACAAACTAAAAATCGTGGGCGTCTCGCCCACCGACGACATCGCCGACTGTATCAAGCCGACCGCCGAAACGATCGAAGCCGGCAAGTACGCTCCGCTGTCTCGGCCACTGTTTCTTTACGTGAACAAAGCCGCCTTGAAAAAACCGGAAATGGCCGCCTTCCTGAATTATTACATGGAGCAAGGGCAAGCCCTGATAAGCGAAGTGGGTTATGTCCGGTTGAGTTCGGCGGTGCTGGCGGAAACGCAACAGGCATTGAGCGGGCAACAGGCATTGAGCGGTTCGAGCAGCGCCTCATCCGCCCCTTCGGGTGAGTAGTTTAGAAAGGACGTACTCCGTGGCGTCGGCAAACGTAGTTGAGAATTCTGGCATGAAGGGCGATTCGCATTTGCTGCTTCGGCGGTTTTCGTTGTCTCGCGCGAAGGAGCAGGCGATACAATTTTCGCTCTTCCTTTGCGCGCTGCTTTCGGTTGTCACGACGCTCGGTATTATTATTGTGCTGGTGAATGAAGCGGTAGTGGCGGTGGGTCCCAACGCTGCTTTTTTTCAGGAAGTGTCGCTCAAGGAGTTTTTCACCGATACGCGTTGGACGCCGCAATTCGCGGATAAACACTTCGGCGTATTGCCGCTTTTGGCCGGCACGTTTCTAATCGCCGGCATTGCGGCTCTGATTGCACTGCCCATTGGCTTGGCAAGCGCTATTTACTTATGTGAATATGCCGCGCCCAGAACACGAGATTTCGTCAAACCCTCGCTGGAAATTCTGGCCGGCGTGCCAACGGTTGTGTACGGCTATTTCGCCTTGGTTTTTGTCACGCCCTATTTGCTCAAGCCGATTTTTCAAGACCTCCTCGGGTTTGACGTGGGCGTATTCAACGCGGCCAGCGCCGGTATTGTAGTCGGCGTGATGATTCTGCCGATGGTTTCGTCGTTGAGCGAAGACGCCCTCCGCGCCGTTCCGCGCGGACTGCGTGAAGCCGGTTACGCGCTCGGTTCCACTAAATTCGATGTCTCGGTGAAAATCGTTCTGCCGGCGGCGGCGTCGGGCATTATGGCTTCGTTTTTATTGGCCATCTCGCGCGCCGTGGGTGAAACGATGGCGGTCTCGATTGCCGCCGGAATGACCCCAGCCTTAACAATGAACCCGTTTCGCAGCGTCCAGACGATGACTTCTTATATTGTGAATGTCAGTCTGGGCGATACGCCCGCCGGCAGCGTCCAGTACCAAAGTCTGTACGCCATCGCCTTGACGTTATTCTGCATCACGTTGGCCATGAACATCCTTTCGCAGGTTGTGCTCAGCCGCTATCGCGAGGTGTATGAATGAACAAGCCGAAGAGCGTTTTTGAATCTCGGTTGGCTGCGCGGCACCGCCAGGGGCGATTGTTCGGCGCGGTGTGCATGGCGTCAACCTGGTTTGGCATCGGGGTGCTGGTGGTTTTGCTGGCCGGCGTGACATGGCAAGCCGCCGGTTGGTTGAACTGGAGTTTTCTCACTAACTTCGATTCGCGGCATCCTGAACAAGCGGGGATTTTGGCCGGGTTGTGGGGCAGTTTGTGGCTGATTCTGTTCACCACCCTGTTTTCGGTTCCGGTGGGAGTGGGCGCCGCGTTGTACCTGGAAGAGTACGAGAGCAACGGTTGGCTGCAGCGGCTCATTCAGGTGAACCTTTCGAATTTGGCCGGCGTGCCCTCGATTGTTTACGGCATTTTGGGACTGACCGTTTTTGTACGCATGTTTGGCGTGTTTGGCTCGCAACCGAAAGTTGTGGCATTGTCGCTGGGCTTCACGGATTTGGAAATCCCGCTCCCTTTTGGCCGCACCGTTATCGCCGCCGCTCTGACGCTCACTTTGTTGATCTTGCCGGTCGTGATCGTGGCGGCGCAAGAAGCGTTGCGGGCGGTTCCGTCGTCGATTCGAACGGCGTCTTACGCGCTCGGTGCGACAAAATGGCAAACCATTCGCCATCAAGTATTGCCCGCCGCAGCGCCGGGGATTTTGACCGGAGTGATTCTCGCCGTCTCGCGAGCGATCGGAGAAACGGCGCCGCTGGTGATGATCGGCGCCCTGACGTATGTCGCCTTCACGCCCGGCGATATCAGCAGCCCGACCGATATCATCACCAACCCCGCCGGCTTGGCGGAGGCCCCGTTCGATACGTTCACCGCCTTGCCGATCCAGATTTTCAACTGGGTTTCGCGGCCGAAAACGGAATACCAGCATGTCGCGGCGGCGGGAATTCTCGTCCTGCTGACGGTTTTGTTGGTTTTGAATGGAGTTGCGATCGCTTTACGTCACCGATACCAGAAGCGGATTCGCTGGTAATCGGTCCTGGAAACGCTGCTTGTATCGACGGTCCACCACCATGATGTCAAGACTAAAAGTAATGCCGGATAACCCGCCGCGTCGGCCGCAAGCCGAAGCCCTGAAGCCCCCTCCCGAAACAACCGCCGCGCCGGCGAAGATCGAAACTCGGGATCTGTCGTTCTTTTACGGCGAAAACCAAGTGCTGTTCGATGTTTCGATGACCATCCGCGAACGCGCCGTCACGGCCTTGATAGGCCCTTCCGGCTGCGGCAAGAGCACCTTCCTGCGCACGATCAATCGGATGAACGATATCATCGAAGGCACGCGGCTCACCGGCCATGTGTCGCTGGAGGGAATCGACATCTACGCCAAACAGGTGGACGTCGTGGCGTTGAGAAACCGGGTGGGAATGGTCTTTCAGAAATCGAATCCGTTTCCCAAATCCATTTTTGAGAATGTGGCCTATGGCCCGAAAATCGCCGGTGAGCGGAAGAAAAAAGTGCTGGCCGAAATTGTGCAACGGTCGCTCAAGCGGGCCGCGCTTTGGGAAGAAGTCAAAGACCGCCTCAACGATTCCGCGCTGGCCCTTTCCGGCGGCCAACAGCAACGGTTGTGTATCGCCCGCGCCTTGGCCACCGACCCCGACGTGCTGCTCATGGACGAACCCGCCTCAGCGCTCGACCCCGCCTCAACCGCGAAAATCGAAGATTTGATCTTCGAATTGAAAGAAAACTACACCATCGTGATTGTCACCCACAACATGCAACAAGCCTCGCGCATTAGTGATCAAACAGCCTTCTTCTACGAAGGGCGGCTGATCGAAATGGAGCCCACGACGGCCTTGTTCACTAAGCCTCGTGAACAACGCACCGAAGACTATATCACGGGCCGCTTCGGCTAACAGATAATATCACCGGCGGCGTTGGCTCGTTTCGTCCTTCAAAAAAAACCGACCATGTCTATTCACCTCACCCGCGACCTCGACACCCTGCACAAAAACTTGCTCTTCATGTGCGCGATGGTTGAAGAAATGATTCACAAGGCGGTCGACGGGCTGGCGAAACCCGATGTCGTGTTTGCTCGCGAACTGGCCAAACAAGACGAAGAGATCGATCGCTGGGATGTGCAAATCGAAGAAGAGTGTTTGAAAATTTTGGCGCTACACCAGCCGGTGGCCATCGATCTGCGACGCATCGCCGCGGTCATGAAAATTACCGGGGAGTTGGAGCGCGTCGCCGATTTGGGCGTGCATATTGCCGAACGCGCCTGCGGTTTGACACCCGGCGTGGAAATCAATGTTCTCGATAAGCTCAAGGAAATGGCCAAAAT
>JAJRWU010000274.1 GCA_024276655.1 Planctomycetota bacterium | reverse complement strand
TCTTGGTTGTCGCGAACGCGAAAGAAGCCTTCGCCCTGAATCGCTAGGTCAGACGGAACGCCCGTATTGTTGAGCGGACCGGCGCCGTGGTCGGTGACGGTTTCCGAAACGAACACGCCCCCGCCCAGGTCGTTGACGCCCCGATTGCCGGGGTAATCAAGATTCTGGTTGACCGCCTCCGAATGCTTGGCTTGCAGCACCGCAATTTCCCGCTTGAAACCGGCCGTGGAAACGTTGGCCAAGTTATTCGAGATCACTTGCAGCCGCTCGCTTTGGGCTTCCGCGCCGGCCGCCGAAATGTAGAGTCCGTAGGGCATGATGACTGGCTTTAACGGTTAGGTAAATTGAGACGACACGCCTCCCATAAGCAACCGCCGGGCCAAAACCCGCCTCCAGGCCGAACCGAGACCATAAAGCTGACGCAACCCTATTCATATAGAAACCTTACAAAAACAGACATTTTCAGCGTCGAGGTTATCGCGGTGCTCGCCCGGTCGGAAAAAGACGCAGGTATTGCCGAACGCCACGCGCAACATTCGCCGAAGACGCGGCGGAAAGCAAGAAAGACTCTTCACTGGTTTCGAGGTTATTATCCGAACTTAAATTCGTTGACAATCCCCGCCCGTCGGATAAGAATTCTATACATGGCAAAAAGACCGAAAAAACCAAGGACTGCTCGCAAGAAAGCAAAGAAAACGACTGACGCAAAGCCCTTGCCACCAAAAAGCTATTTCGCGTCTGCCCATCCAGGAAAGAAAAAAGAGATTTCCGAGGGCTTCGCGAAGGGCATTATGGAACTGGAATCTTGCTTGAAGTTGCCGGTCTGGCTTCTATGTCAGGATGGCGACGATGCGAATCACTGGGACGGGATAACGCGAATTGTCAAGGAATCGTTATTTGAGTCTCGTTTTGATCATGAAAATGAACTCAAACGCGGGCAAAAAATCGCGTTGGTAATTGACTCCCAGGGCGGGCATGCGCGAGCAGCGTACGAAATTGCCACATTGCTTCAAAAGCATTGCGAGGGGTTTATCGCGGTTATCCCACGTCGGGCAAAAAGCGCGGCAACGCTCATTTCGCTTGGCGCTGATGAAATTGTATTGGGGGAATACGGGGAACTTGGCCCATTGGACGTTCAATTTTTTGACCAGGAGCGAGAGGAATGGGCCTCGGGCCTCGACGAGGTTCAATCTCTTGAGCGGCTTCACGCGTTTACGTTGTCGGCGCTTGACCAAACGATGTTCATGTTGCGCTCGCGAACCCGGATGAAATCAGCGACCGTGATCCCGCACGCCACCAAACTTGTCACTCAAATGGTCCAGCCGATGTTCGCAAACGTGGATGTGTTCCGGTACACTCAAATATCCCGTCGGCTGAAGATTGGCGAAGAGTATGCAAGACGGCTTTTATTGCGACGATTTACGACACTTGAGGCAAATGACATTGCCAGAAAGCTTGTGGACAACTACCCTGAACACGGGTTCATTATCGACCACCAAGAAGCTGAGAAAATTGGACTCAAGCCAATGTCGACGTATCCCAAGTTACGCGACATACTTTGCAACTTAGCGAGGCAAATGCCCGAAGTGACGGCAATTGGTCGAATGATAAAAAAAGGCTAGGCTGATGAAAAATCGTAACATACTATCAACAAGCGATTTGGGCACCAGAAATGTTGTCGAATCCGCTATCGACCAATCGAAAAAAGACCGCAGTACTTCATGGGATTCGTCTTTGCT
Organism: Planctomycetota bacterium; assembly: GCA_024276655.1. GTDB lineage: Bacteria > Planctomycetota > Planctomycetia > Pirellulales > Pirellulaceae > SZUA-33. The sequence goes on along the minus strand of JAJRWU010000274.1, from coordinate 1,834 downwards.
GGAAAAGGCCCGGTCGTGGGATTCGATCAATCCCCAACAGGATGATGAGGACGCCGCTCCTGAAGATCACTAGAAGGAACGCACACGGTTTTCTCTCGAAAGAAGGCCGTTGCCCTACGCTATCCGTACCGTCCACGGAACCGGGATTCGTCGCTACCGGGCGGCGTTGATCAGGGCTTCGGCGCCCTGGGAAAGCAACTGCTGGGCGACATCAATCCCTAGTGACTCCGCAACTCCCAGCGATTCGGCTTCCGACACTGCGGCAGTCGACTTTGCCGCGATGCGTTGCCGGCCATCTTGGCTGAGTACGACTCCCTCCAAGGCGAGTTTGTTCCCGTCTTCGAGGCGTCCCCAAACGCCGACCGGCGCCATGCAACCGCCGCGCAATGTTCGCAACATGGCCCGTTCGGCGGTTACCGCCGCCAGTGTTTCGGCATGATTGAGCGGCGCGAGTGCTTTCGCGGCGGCGGCGTCGTTTTCGCGAATTTCCAATCCCAAGGCGCCTTGGCCGACCGCCGGCAGCATCAGGCCAAAGGGCAAGACCTGCTTGATGCGGTCGTTCAATTCGAGCCTTCGTAAGCCAGATTCAGCCAGAATCAGGGCGTCATACTCGCCGTCGTCCAACTTTTTCAGACGCGTATCCACATTACCTCGGATTTCGGCCACGTCGAAATCGGGCCGAACATGCAAGAGTTGTGCGCGACGCCTCGCGCTGCCGGTGCCGATTTTCGCCCCCTTGGGCAACGAGAGAAGTTCCTCGCAGGTGTTGCAGACGAAGGCGTCGGCGGGGCTTTCCCGCCGGGGTGAAGCGGCCAGCCGCAGGCCTGCAATCGGCTCGGTGGGCAGGTCTTTGAGGCTGTGAACCGCCAAGTCGATTTCGTTGGCCAGCAGGGCGCGTTGGATTGCCTTGGTGAAAACTCCCTGTCCGCCGATTTCGCCCAAAGGCGCCGTGTTGACGTCGCCTTCGGTGCGAATGGGGACAATCTCGACAACCACGCCGGAATTCTGGAGTTGCCGCGACACCCAATTCGCCTGCCACTGCGCCAAAGCGCTGGAGCGGGTTCCAAGACGAACAGATAGCGTTGCAGGCATCGGGTCGACCAGCATTTCAGAGGATGGGCGTTTGGTAGACTAGGTAAAGCGGGTGGCAAATTCGAAGGATTTGGTTCCTGCATCAGGGTTTGAGAAGCCCAGCTTTTTGAAAAATCCGGGCTTCTGAAGGAAACAGGTCCCCCCACACGATCATGTCCGACTTTGCCAAATGGCGTGTTTGCCGCTGCTGTTGTTTTAGCCGGTCGTAATAATGAGGGCTAGACGTGGCTCATTGCGGTTGCTTGCCGCTCGCACCCCGAGAGGCGGTGTTGTATCGCTATTGATACAGGCGCCATCTTCGGCTTTTCGGCTTTTCGTCGAATTCAAGAATTCGAGGTTTGCCGGCATCGGCTCAGCCGTTAAAATTGGCGTACACCGCCTACTTGCTGATCGATCTCACGAAATTATCCGGGCGAAGTTACAAAGTGTTGGTTGGGTAAGGAAATCGGGTAAGACAGATTATTGTAATTTTGGCGGTAAGGTCTGGGCGATGTTTGCAATGAAGCGGTCCTGCAAATTGTGGCGGACCGTTCGCCGTTTGGGGTGCTGTTGAGGCCTGACTGGGCGAGAAAAAAGCGTCTGTCGGTCGCGAACTTTTTGGCGCGAGCAGGTCTGGGTTGGCGAGTCTGGGAATAAATATTGTGCAGGCGCGCGTTTTGCTGTGAGATGGAGTTCTGAATTCTACGCTGGAGTCCAGCGTTTCAGCGGGCTGGTACAAGAGGATCTAAAGTTATGGGGAAGT
>JAJRWU010000021.1 GCA_024276655.1 Planctomycetota bacterium | reverse complement strand
GCACCGCTCGATAAATAACGGTCGCATTTGTGTAGCCATCGTCGCCAGACGGTGGGTGAGCGGTGAACCATCCCACGCTCTGGCGAGCATGGCTACGACACTAATTTTCCGCTCGATGCTAAGTTACATGAAACTCCTCGAAATTCCGCTGGGACTGATCATCAACTTGAATGTCTTGAAATTGTCGGACGGCGTTTCCAGATTGATCCTGCCCGGCGCCAACACCGAATGATTCCGCACTTTCCTCTGTTTCCTCCGTTCTCTCCTGTTCCATTCGTGTCACCCGGAGAAAGCGCGAGCGAGAACGGAGGATTGCGTTCTTACGGCCGGTGAAAATCGTGAACGGTTACTGTCATTTGTCATTGATCACCAGAGGGAGTGATGGGATATCAAACACTCAACGCCTGTCTGCACGATTTGGAAGCGACCGGCCGATTGGTCCGACTGGAAACACCGGTTGACGCGCACTTGGAGGCGGCCGAGATTCAACGCCGCGTGTTTGCCTCCGACGGCCCCGCCGTGTTGTTCACCAATGTGAAGAACTGCCGTTTCCCGATGGCGTCGAACCTGTTCGGCAGTCGCGACCGCATCGACTACATTTTTCGCGACGCCCTGCCGCCTCTTCGCCGCTTGTTCGAACTTAAAGTCGATCCCGGCGAAATCGTGAAACACCCAACGCGGTATATGGGCGTTCCCGCCACGCTGCTCAAGGCGTTGCCGAAGCGTTGCCGCCGGGGGCCGGTGTTGGCCAACAACATTCGGATTTCCGAGTTGCCGCAACTCACTTCTTGGCCCGACGACGGCGGCGCGTTTATCACCTTACCGCAGGTTTATACCGAGAGCACGCGGAAGCCAGGTTGTATGCATTCCAACTTGGGCATGTATCGGATCCAACTCTCGGGCGGCGATTACAAAACCGACGAAGAGATCGGTCTGCATTATCAATTGCATCGGGGCATTGGCGTGCAGCAGGCCGAGGCGATGCAGGCGGGCCAGCCGTTTCACGTCAACATATTCGTGGGCGGCGCGCCCGCGATGACGTTGGCGGCGGTGATGCCGCTGCCCGAAAACGTGGCGGAATTAACCTTCGCCGGTATGTTGGCGAGAAAACGTATTCGCATGATTACCGGCCACTCGCCGTTGCCGATTTACGCCGACGCCGACTTCTGCATTTGCGGTGTTGTTGAACCGGGAAAGCTCTTGCCCGAAGGCCCGTTTGGCGATCATCTTGGTTATTACAGTTTGACGCACGATTTTCCCGTGCTGCGTGTCACTAAAGTATTACATAAACCGGGAGCGATCTGGCCGTTCACGGTGGTGGGCCGTCCGCCCCAGGAAGATACGTTCTTCGGCCAGATGATTCATGACCTGACCGGGCCGATTATTCCCAGCGTGGTTCATGGCGTGCGGGCGGTGCATGCGGTGGATGCGGCGGGCGTGCATCCGCTCATGTTGGCCATCGGCAGCGAACGTTACACGCCCTACCAAGAACGCAGCCAGCCGGCCGAACTGCTCACGCAGGCCAACGCCATTTTGGGGCAAGGGCAAATGTCGTTGGCCAAATATCTGTTGATCGTGGCCGGGGAGGACGATCCTCAACTCGACATCCACAATATTCCCGCCTTCCTGAAACACCTGCTGCAGCGCATCGATTGGCGGCGCGACCTGCATTTTCAAACCCGCACCACGATCGACACGCTCGATTATTCCAGCGGCGCCTTGAACTCCGGCTCCAAGGTCGTGATGGCGGCGGCGGGGCCGCCCATGCGAGAACTGCCCACGGAAATACCCGCCGATTTCAACCTACCGGAAGGCTACAAAGAGCCGCGCGTCTGCCTGCCGGGCGTGTTGGCGGTGCGGGCGCCTGCTTGGAAAGCGAACAGCGCGGCCGCGTTCGCCGAAGCGATTCATGAACAATCCCCGCTGAACCAATTCCCGCTGGTGCTGTTGGTCGACGACAGCAACTTCGTGGCGGAGTCGCTGAACAACTTGCTCTGGACCGTCTTCACGCGCAGCAATCCCGCGGCCGACATCCAAGGCGTGGGCGCCTTTATCGACGACAAACATTGGGGTTGCCGGGGCAGTTTGATCCTCGACGCCCGCACCAAACCGCACCACGCGCCGCCGCTACTCGAAGACCCGGAAGTGTGTAAAAGAATCGACGCCTTGGCGGCGGGCGGTGGACCGCTGAGTCGTTTTCTCTAAGCACCGCTCGATAAATAACTGTCGCATTTGTGTAGCCATCGTCGCCAGACGGTGGGTGAGCGGTGAACCATCCCACGCTCTGGCGAGCATGGCTACGACACTAATTTTCCGCTCGATGCCTACCAAGTTGTGTTAGAAGGTATTAGCTCGCCTTACAGAAGCGGAACGTCGGTGTTTCGTTCGTCGCGTTCGTAAACCACTTGAGCACGGCCCACCAGCAGCGGGTCGACCGGGTCAATCGTATTTGGGTTTTTTTCGGCGTACGGCAGCTTGCGCAGAACGTATCGCATGGAATTTAACCGGGCGCGCTTTTTGCAGTCTGATTTGACCACCGTCCACGGAGCGGCGACCCCTCGCCGCCAAAAACCCAGCCCCAACGGAATCTAAACAACGCCCCCGCGCAAAGTGCGACTTACACCCATGAAATTGCGGAATTTGCGGAATTTAGGGCAACGGTTGTGATCTTGACGCAACAGTTGGGTTTTTGGTAGCACGCCACAAAAGTCCTATACCCCTGTTGAGATAAGGAGAACAGTATGCGCGCCAACCAAGTGTTTATTGCGTTATTAGCGGTGGTTTTGGTTTCCACCGGAGCTCTTTCGTCGGATTCCGCCGCTCAAGATGCAGATCCATCCGCGGCGCCGCCAAGCATGCAAGACATCTCGGGCAGATGGAGTAAAAAGGTCGGCGACGATGAGTTCGTCCTTGATATCAACAAAAGTCGTTTTGTTTTGGAGGGCAAAGTGGCTGGTCGTGGCGTTAGCACGATGCGGGCCGACGACGTACAACTCTCCAAGGACGGCATCCTCTTCGGGGTGGTGCGCAGCATCGCCTGGAAAGGGCTGGATGGCTCCATTTCGATGCACAAAGATCAACTGCGGCCATTTGCCATGCGCTGCCGCGTGCTCGGAGAGAGTTTATCGGTTCCCGATGTTCGGTTTTTTGGCGTGGATTCTGCGGGGCATCTCGCGATGATAGGCGTCTACGAGCATATCCAACCCGCGTTGGCGGCGGCCAAGGTGAAGCCGGCGTCGGCGAACGAAACCCAACGAAAGTAACAGCGGTCATACCAGCAAGAACGGCGGCGGCGCACAACGCGTCGTTCGCCTTACAGAAGCGGAACGTCGGTGTTTCGCTCGTCACGTTCGTAAACCACTTGAGCACGGCCCACCAGCAGCGGGTCGACCGGGCCAATCGTATCTGGAATTTTTTCGGCGTACGGCAGCTTGTGCAGAACGTATCGCATGGAATTTAACCGGGCGCGCTTTTTGCAGTCTGATTTGACCACTGTCCAGGGAGCGGCGGCGGTGTCGGTGTAAAAGAACATCGCCTCCTTGGCCTTGGTGTATTGATCCCACATGTCGAGCGAGGCCTTGTCGATCGGTGAAAGCTTCCACTGCTTGAGTGGATGCACCTCCCGATTTTTGAAACGCCGCCGCTGCTCCTTGCGGCTGACGGAGAACCAAAACTTGACAAAATGTATCCCGCTTCTGGCGAGGTTGCGTTCAAACCCGGGAACCTGCCGCATGAATTCACTGTATTGGTCGGGTGTGCAGAATTCCATCACCCGCTCCACTCCGGCGCGGTTGTACCACGACCGATCAAACAACACGATTTCACCCGCCGTCGGCAAGTGTTGCACATAACGCTGGAAGTACCACTGGCCCTGCTCCACTTCGTTCGGTTTTTCCAAAGCCACCACCCGGGCGCCGCGAGGGTTCAAATGTTCCATGAACCGTTTGATCGCGCCTCCCTTGCCGGCGGCGTCGCGCCCTTCGAATATGATCACCACTTTTTGCCCGGTCTTCTTGACCCACGCCTGGAGTTTCAGCAGTTCGACTTGCAGACGATACTTTTGCTTTTCGTAGCTCTTGCGAGACAACAAGTTTTTATAAGGATATCCTCCCTGGCGCCAGTTCGCCGCCAAGGCGTCATCCGGTTTTGCCGCCCTCCTTGGGGCGCGCGGCAGCGCGCCTTTAAGCAGCGCGTTTCGCAGCACTGCCGCATCGTCGGAAGATGCGCCTTCCATGATGGCCGCCAACACCTTGGTCAGCGTGTCGGCGTCGTGCGGCGGAACTTCGCTGATCACATCTCGAACGGCGGCGATTTTCGCCTCCTGAGCAGCCTGAATCGACTTCGAAACAACGAACCGCTCGATCCCTTTCTCGGTTTGCGCCGGCGGCGTATCGCCACTGGAAACGCGCCGCGCGCGACCGTTGTACGCATTCGACTTCTTGGCGGTCTTCTTTTTAGTCATCTTCGTACTTCGACTGTTTGTTTACCTTGACTAGCGTTAAGTTACATGGTACCAGTAATTTCCGCGCTTTGTAAGTTTTTCAGGGTTTTGTCCCCGTTGAACACGCCACCGCCTAGAAACTCGACGGCAATAGCCTGGCCGACTGCCCGCAACGCTGCTAGCGGACATTGGAGCATATCGATCGAAACGCCAAATCAGGCCACGCTGTTGGAATGCTGGCTCGACGATTTGCAACAACTCTCTCGCCTCGCCCGCCGCCGCTTGCAAACCCACTGATCGCCCTAGGAAAGCGCGGAAAATTACGCCCCGATTCAGAAGCCGGGCTTCTCGCGCCGCCATCGACGGGCTGCCTGCCTGAGGCGTTGAGGCGTTTGAATCATATCTTTCGCGGGCCGCGCAAGCTCATTCGCCGCAAAAGCCTTGGTTGACTCCGGAGAAAACGGCCGATGCAGTCGTTTTACCTTCTATCTCACGGATTGTTGTCGGCGGTCGATCTGTTAAGTTCTCATTAAGTTCCCGTCAGGTTCCCGTTAAGATTTTGGGGATTTGTTCTTTCTCACGTCACCCTTTGGAGTAGTTAATGAATACGGTTGCCAGCGGTACACGGCGTATTACCACAGCACTCTTGCTTGCAGCCGGAACCGGCAGTCGACTTCAGCCACTTACCAACGACGCACCAAAATGTCTGACGGATGTCAGCGGAACGACAATCCTGGAACGGCTCGTTCGCATCTTGCGATCGCACGGAATCAAACGTCTAGTTGTCGTCGTGGGCCATCTCGATCTCTGCATCCGTAAGGCGCTCCATACTTCGATAGACGGCCTCGTTATTGAATTCATCCTCAGTCCTCGCTACCGGACAACGAACAATATCTATTCCCTGTGGATGGCTCGAAACACGATTCAGGAGTCTTTCGTATTGATCGAGTCCGATCTTGTCTTCGACTCCGGCTTGCTGGATGAAATGTTAGAGCCCGACAGAATCGCTGTTTCTCACACGCTGCCGTGGATGAACGGGACAACCGTTACTCTCGATTCCCGTCGGCGCGTGACCGGTTTTCAGCTTGGCGGTGATTCGCCGATGGAGCAGGCCAGTTACAAGACCGTCAACATGTACAGCTTCTCGCCAGCGGCATGGCGGCGCGTCGCGCGGCGCTTGGAGCGGCATGTTTCGATTGGCCGCGTGGGTGAATATTACGAGACGGTCTTCGCCGAACTGGTTGCTGAAGGCGGGCTCATGTTTCAAGCGGCGTTTTTTGACAACGACCACTGGTACGAAGTCGACACCCTGGAGGATCTGCATCAGGCGGAACGCCTCTTCCCACCGCATCATGGGCTTCTGGATACTCCCGCCTAGCGGTGCGCCGATTTCATATCGCCTCTTGAATGCCTTGATTTGAATGCCTTGATTTCAGACGGCTTATCAACATGCCTACTCTCGATCAGCAAACGCGGAAAAATGTCTTTCTCCGCAACGCAGCAAACATCGTCTCGATTCTGGGTGTGCTGCCGCTCAGTATTCTATTCGCGGAACATGGATACGAGTATCTGTTACCGCTGATCGTTTACAATAATATCATGGACGATTTGGACGGAGTCTTGGCTCGCAAACTGAATATCCGGAGTAAGTTCGGGGCGATGTTGGATAACGTCTGTGACGCCATCTCGCATCCGATCTTCGTATTCGTCATTGGCATGCATTTTTTTCAGCAAGCGAACGGTTCCGCGATGGGAAGCGTATGCATGGCTGGCGGCTTGCTGGCAACGGTTGCGATCATCCTACGTAGTGTCTCCCGATTGGACCCCGCGTCGCCAGCGGGCGCCGGTTCTCCCACCAACGAGTTGATCCGCCACATCTTGTTTGTCATCGTCTTGTCACAGATCTTCAAGTTCGCACCCGAACCATTTCTGATCGTGGTTTTCGTAATGCACGCCGTGACCATGCTTGTTCCATTCCGTATGCCCTACCTGATTCGCAGCCTGACCAAATCGGCGTTTGCGATTGGTCTGGTGAATGGTGCATTGGCGCTGGCATGGCTGGTCCCTTACGCAGCGCCAGTCATCGCGGCTTTGTTCATCGGTGCGTATTTCCTTTCTTTCGTGACAGGTGGCCTCCATTGGCTAAAGTCCGTCGACGCCAAGACTTTGCCGCAGCACTCTTAATCGCCGGGAGCAGGGGATACTTTTCCCCGTTTTTACGCGAGGAAAACCACGGCCCGGTTCAGAAGCCCGGCTTTTTCAAAAAGCCGGGCTTCTCACGCCGCCAATTCGGAGCTTTATCGTCCCGGTATTGCCACAACACAGCAATCACAAAGGCTGACACGTGAATCGACAACCCTACGGAACGCCGCCCAAGTGGTGGGAGCCGAAAATGACGCCGTGGTGGGTCCGGCTTTCGGTGCGGTTTCGGCGCCGGCAAGTCCGGCAATTGCAAGTGCAGTCGATCGAAGTTCAGGGTCTGGACCGATTGCGTGAAGTTCTCAATGATGGCCGGGGCGTGATGATCACTCCGAACCATTCAGCGCACTACGATTCCGCAGCGCTCTATTTGGCGGCCGACCTGCTCCGACAACCGCTCTATTATATGACGGCGTGGCAGGTGTTCGGCATGAGCAGCGCGTGGGAGCAGTGGGCCATGCAGCGATTGGGGTGCTTTAGCGTCGACCGCGAAAGCACCGACCGCAAGGCATTCAAGCAGGCCTTGCGCGTGCTGCAAGAAGAACCACACCCTTTGGTCATTTTCCCCGAAGGCGATATTTATCACACCACCGACCACGTGACGCGCTTCCGCGAGGGCGCCGCGGCAATTGCCATGGCGGCGGCGAAGCGCTCGAAACGGCCGATCGTGGCCATGCCTTGCGGCGTCAAATTTTGGTATGTGGAAGATCCCACTCCCGAACTGGAGGCCGCCGCGATTGAATTGGAGGAGCGGGTGCTGTTGCGGCCCCTGCAAACGGCGCCGCTGCGGGAAAGAATCCACCGCTTGGCGGAGTCGGTCTTGGCGCTCAAAGAGCTTGACTATCTGGGCCGCACGCGGGAAGGTCGCCTGCGAGAGAGAATTCCCTTTCTCATCGAAGCGGTGCTCGCGCAACTCGAAAAAGATTTTCTCTCCGGCCAGACAGTCCAACCAGCAGGCGCCGACGCCCGGGTTCCCGAGCGAGTCAAGCAGTTACGGCAAACGATCATTTCGGAACTGCAACAGTTGGAGGAAAACGCCGAAACCCGCATGCAAAGCGCCGCTCGCAGGCGCCAACTGGCCGAAGCGATGGACGACCTGTTCTTCGCCATGCAACTCTATAGCTATCCCGGTGATTATCTCATCGACGACCCCACCATCGAACGACTCGCCGAGACGCTCGACAAATTCGAGGAAGACATTCTCCAACTCAACCTGCCTCGTATTCGAGGCACGCGCCGCGTGGTGATTCGTTTCGGCGAGCCGATTGAAATCGCGGCTAAGAAAGGGCAGCGCGAGTCGGTGAGGAGTCTTACCTTGCGTTTACAGGAGTCGGTGCAGGGCCTTGTGAATTCGCTGAACGACGAGAAAAATGGGTCGCCGCCGAACACCGAACGCGTCGTACTGCGACTGTAATATCTTGAACGTGCGGTCGAGAAGCCCGGCTTTTTCAAAAAGCCGGGCTTCTGAATGGCAGCCGCCTCGTTCTCGTCAAGCCGCGCACGAACTTCAATCGAACTGCAATTCCAACTCATCGACAATCAACCGGCCGATATTGAGCGACGATGTCGCGGCCGGCGAAGGCGCGTTGCCCACGTTCACAATATGCGCGCCCGATTGGATCAGCCAGTCGTCGACCATTTCGCCTTGCGGCGAGATCGCTTGCGCCCGCACGCCCGCCGGCGCCGCCGTAATGTGTTCACCGCGAATTTCCGGAATCAACCGCTGCAAGGCTTTCACGAACGCCGCCTTACTCCAGGACCGCCACATCTCGCCCAGCCCCACGCGCCAATACTTCGCCGCCATGCGCAGAAAACCGCGATACGTGATCGCTTCAATCAAGTCGCGCGGCGAAATATCGAATTTGCTATAGCCTTCCCGAGCGAACGCCAGAACGGCGTTCGGTCCGCACTCCACGGCGCCATTTATCATGCGTGTGAAATGCACGCCCAAGAAAGGGAAGCTGGGGTCGGGCACGGGGTAAATCAGATTGCGGCAAAGGTGTTTCACTTCGGGCTTGAGTTCAAAATACTCGCCGCGAAAGGGCAAGATCGGGGCTTGCGGTTTGACGCCGGTCAGTGTCATCACGCGGTCGCATTGCAGCCCGGCGCAATTCACCAGATAACGTGTGGGAAAATCGCCCCGCGATGTCTTGACAATGATTTCATCGGCCCGCCGCTGTACGGCGGTCACGCGGGTGTTTAACTCCACCCGATGCCCTCGCTCGCAGACGATGGCAACCATCCGTTGGCAGACCTGCCGGTAATTGACGATGCCCGCTTCCGGCACGTGAATCGCTTGAATGCCGGCGGTATGCGGCTCCAATTCGCCAAGCCGGTTCTGGTCGATCATCTCACAGCGGACGCCGTTGGCTTGTCCTCGCTCGTAGATGTTTTGCAAACGCGGCAGTTCACTTTCTTGAACCGCGACGATCACCTTTCCGCAAATGTCGTAATCGATCGACTCCGCAGCGCAGAACGCTTCCATCGCCTCCTTGCCGGTGCGGCAGTTAATCGCCTTGAGCGAACCGGGGCGGTAATAGATTCCCGAATGCAGCACGCCGGAATTGTGCCCGGTTTGGTGAGCGGCGGGCTGCTTTTCCTTTTCGAGGACGACGATTTTCAGGTCGGGATACCGCTGGGTCAGGTTGTAGGCGGTGGCGAGTCCGACAATTCCCCCGCCAACAATAGCCACGTCAGCATGATTCATCGAAGCAAACTTTTCTCGCAAGGGTGTGTTGAACTGCTGGGGATAGAATAACTCCCCCGTGGTTGAAATAAAGCCCGGCATGTTGAAAATGCGGGCTTTCAGGCGAGCGGCAGATGAGAATTCACCTAATACAAGCACGAAGCGCAAGCGAGTGAATCAGCAAACGGGCATTCCCGCGTAGGCGGGAACCTGTTGTTTATACATAAGGAATGGGGTATCTGTCGCTCACTCTTGAAAACAAGTATTACACTACAAAACAAGCGGTTTTGTCCGGCTATCACCCATGAAAGAACACCCCAGAAACAGATAGAAAACGGTATTCTTAGGTGTCAAGACACCCGGCCAGTAGGGAAGTGGCAATTGAATAAACCAGAAGCATCCGAGAATCGATCATATCGGGGGATGCAAGCAGG
>JAJRWU010000273.1 GCA_024276655.1 Planctomycetota bacterium | reverse complement strand
TGACGTTCGACAATATCGACGATTTCGCCTTGAACGCGGCCGCCGCGTCCCGGCTTGCTGCTCAAACGCACTTCCACGATATCGCCGGAGGCGGCGTCGTGCGTTTTACGGCGAGAAATGTAAATATCGTTTTCCCTGCCGCGCGAGGGCGCGCCGGTCGGACGCACAAAACCGAAGCCGCCCATCGCCCTTCTGAACACTCCCGAGACAAGCTTGGTTTGCGAGCCGGAGGCTTTTTCCGATTTGCCCTGGGGCTGCTCTTGCTTGGGCCGCTCTTGTTTGGGCCGCTCTTGTTTGGGCCGCTCTTGCTTGGAACGCTCCTTCTTGGCGGGGCGGTTCGTGTTTTCCGCAGCGGCGTCTTTCGACTTTGTCTGCGCGGCGTCGGTGGCTGGAGCGGAAACCGGCAGCACCAAATGTTTATCGCCGTAGGCCAGCTTGCCGGCCTTGACCAACTTTCGGACGGCCTTGCGAACGTCTTTCTGCAAGTCGGGAGGAAGGCCCAACTGCTTGGTAATGGTTTTCGGTTTGACGGGGTGATATTCCGGACGCAGTACGTGCGTCAATATCAACGTGCGGAGGCTAGGTGTGTTCATAAATGAGCCGGGCGCTCTCAACGCTGGTCGCTCGGCGGGTTACGCCGGAGCGGGCTACGGAGAAATGGCGCCCTTGTAGATCTTTCGTCCTAGGTTGGGTTGGTAGGCGGTCCAGCGACTATCGGCGACAGGGTCTTCGCTGATCAGCTGGCGGAAATTATGTAGTCGGGCGTCGATATTATCGAGGTGGTGCAGCACGACGGCTTCCATGGTCATGGGAAGTTTGGGGCTGCCATATTCGTATTACCCGTGATGGCTGACAATCATGTGTTTGAGCCGGTGGGCCAGTTCGGCGGGGAACGGCTCGCCGGAGAGTTTTTCGACTTCGCCCAGTTTGGCGTCGAGCAGGCCGACGCCCATCACCAAATGGCCGACCAGTTGCCCTTCGTCGGAATAGCCGAGTTGGCGGTCGTAACAAAGTTCGTCGATCTTGCCGGCGTCGTGCAGAAACGCGCCCATGAGCAGCAGGTCGGCGTCGACGTCTTCGTAGCGCGGCGCGACGATGGCGGTCAACTCCATCACGGAAACGATATGCTCCAGCAAGCCGCCGCGATAGGCATGATGGTTCTTCACGCCCGCCGGCGCCCGCGAGATTTTGTCCATGAACTCTTCGTCGACCAAAAAGCACTCCGCCAGATTACGCAAATGCACGTTGCTCTGCGATCGCAACATTTCCGCCAGCCGGGCGCCGAGCGTATCGATGTTGGCGGTGGCGAGTTGGAAGAATTCGCTTTCATCGACCGTGCTTGGGTCGACGCGGTCGATCCGATTCACGATCACTTGCAGGTTGCCGTTGTAAATTTGCGTGGAACCCTGCACATTGACGAAATCGCCGGTTTCAAAGGTGCTGGAAAGTTTTTCACTGGCGTTCCACAACATGCCCGAGACGACGCCGGTGCGGTCGGCCAAGCGGACATGCATATACAGATTCCCGGCGCGGTTGGCGCGGAGTTGCTTATCCGCCGCCAGGAAAACTTGATCAAGCTCGTCTCTTTCGCTTAAATCTCGAACGTAACGGCGCGACATACGAAGAATGCTTTCAAGGAGTGACAAACGAGAGGTGAGCCGTTTTTTTCGCCCAGGCGAACCGGCTCGCGGGAAATTCAGATAACTTTGCGCCCAGGCGAAAGTAGAACAGAAGAGGGAGTGAAACTCGCCTCTGCCCAAACGACGCGCTGCATTGGAGCGAGTGTCGTTTTCCCAATCCGATTAGATTTCAAGACCTCTAATAACGCAAGTGCTCCATTCTAGGGCCCGGCGGCGCAACGCACAAGTCGGCGCGTGGCCACCTCTTTAGCATCGAGCGGAAAATTAGTGTCGTAGCCATGCTCGCCAGAGCGTGGGATGGTTCACCGCTCACCCACCGTCTGGCGACGATGGCTACACAAATGCGACCGTTATTTATCGAGCGGTGCTTACCCGGAGCGGCGCACAAAAAGCGGCGCCCCGCCGCGGATGAATAACGTCGCCATGCCGGCGCCTTAAACAATTGCCTGGCACTCGGTTAGAACATATACTACGGGTGTGAATTCCCGCTGCGAGGCGTCGGCGAAGTGCGAGAGCCGCCGCCGGGCCTGCCGCCCATCTAGACAGGATCTCCAGACAGGATTTTTTCTTATGCCAGGTTGGTCTCTTAATCTCCGTTGGTCGGTTGTGTTGTTGGCGGCTGCCGGCTGGGTGATGCTTTCGGTCGACGGTTTCCAGCCGCCCCTTGGCGTGTTGCTGGCCGATGAAAAGGCGGCAGCCGATGAAAAGGATGGCGAACCTGCGGAAAAAAGTAAGGAGCAGAAGCAGAAGGATGAGAAGGAGTATTACGAACTGCTGAAATTGTTCGCCGATACCCTCGACCAAGTGGAGCGGAACTACGTAAAAGATGTTAGCCGCCGCGAACTGCTTGAAGCCGCCATCGACGGCATGCTCACTAAACTCGACCAATACTCCGATTATATCCCGCCGGCGGAAATCGAACGCTTTCGCAGCGGCGTGGAGAATGAATTCGGCGGCATCGGCGTGAGGATCTCGGCGGAGAACGGCGGGCTCACCGTGAGCAGTCCGCTGCACGGCACACCGGCTTACCGCGCCGGGTTGGCCGCCGGCGACCGCATCACCAAAATCGATGGCCAGCCGACCAGGGGCATCACGATCAATGAGGCCGTGAAGCGGCTCAAGGGGCGCGCCGGCGAGGAAGTGGAGTTGACCATTTTCCATCCGCTGCGTGGAAAAACGGAAACCGTCACGATCAAGCGCGAAGTAATCCATGTCGCGACGGTGCTGGGCGACCGGCGTGCGGACGATAACCAATGGAGCTTCATGTACGACGGCGAAGAAAAGCTGGCCTACATTCGCATTACCGGTTTCGGCCGCCGCACCGCCAAGGAGTTGCGCGTCGTGTTGGAGCAGTTGGCGAAGCAAAATATGCGAGGCTGCATTCTCGATTTGCGGTTCAATCCTGGCGGTTTGTTGTCGTCGGCGATTGAAATCAGCGATCTGTTTATTTCCCAGGGACGCATCGTGAGCACTTCCGGCCGCAACATCGAGGGGCAAACCTGGGACGCCGAATCCCAAGGCGCCTTCGAGGGTTTCCCAATGGCGGTGCTGGTCAATCATTATAGCGCCAGCGCCAGCGAGATTGTCGCGGCGTGTCTGAAAGACAACCTCCGCGCGGTGGTCATCGGCCAGCGCACCTGGGGCAAGGGCAGCGTGCAGAATATTGTCGAACTGGAGAGCGGCCGCAGCGCGTTGAAAATCACCACGGCCGGCTACTTGCGTCCCAATGGAAAAAACATTCACCGCGCCAAGGGCGCCGGAGAAGACGAAGAATGGGGCGTGCGGCCGAGCGAAGGGTATCAGGTCATACTGAGTAGTGATGAACTGGCCTCGTACCTCGACTACCGCCGTAAGCGCGACGTGCTCCGCCGCGCCGGCGATCAAACATCCGAAAACCCTTTCGTCGATCGTCCTTTGGAAAAAGCGTTGGCGTATCTTCGCGGTGAACTGGCCAAGGAAAACGAAGACGCTCCGCAAGGCGAGCCATCGAAATAAGCATGAAAATTCTCACCCTGGAAACCACCTGCGACGAAACAGCCGCGGCCGTCGTGACCGACGAACTTGAAGTGCTTTCGTCGGTGGTCGCGTCGCAGGTCGATCTCCACAAGATATACGGCGGCGTTGTGCCCGAAATTGCCGCCCGGGCGCATGTGGAGCGTTTGTTGCCGGTGGTCGATGAAACGTTGCGTCAGGCGGATGTCGCCCTGGCCGATCTCGACGCCGTGGCGGTGGCCCACACACCCGGCTTGGCGGGTTCGTTGTTGGTGGGGCTTTCGGCGGCCAAAGCGTTTTGCGTCGCGGCCGACTTGCCGTTGGTCGGCGTGAATCATTTGCATGCCCATATCTACGCTTGCCGTTTGGCGGCCGGCAGGGATGTGTTTCCGTGTCTGGGATTGATCGTCAGCGGAGGGCACAGCAGCCTTTATGAGTGCCATACCGCCGGCGACTTTCACTACCTTGGCGGCACGATTGACGACGCCGCCGGCGAAGCCTTCGATAAAGTCGCGGTGATGCTTGGCCTGCCGTATCCTGGCGGGCCTTCGGTTTCTCGCGCTGCGGTCAATGGCGACCGGCGGGCGTATCAGTTCCCTCGTTCGTTCCTGCGAGAACCCGACAAAATCGCCTTCAGTTTTAGCGGCCTGAAAACAGCGGTGCGTTATGCCATTGCAGGACCAGGGCGCGTCGACTTTTCCCAGTTGGATCTTTCTCCGCAACAGGTGGCCGACGTTGCGGCGAGTTTTCAAGAAGCGGTGGTCGACAGCCTGGTCGGCAAGACGATTGCGGCGGCGGAAAAAACAGGCCTTTCCACCGTTTGCGTGGGCGGCGGCGTGGCGGCCAACCAACGGCTGCGGGAGGAATTGGCGATAGCGGCCGAGCAGCGCGGCTGGGAATTGCACATCGCGCCGATGGCGCTCTGCACCGACAACGCCGTAATGGGCGCCATCGCGATCGAAAAAATACGCGCCGGCCAATTCGATTCGCTCGAACTCGACATTGTTCCCGGACTGGTTCGGCAGTAACAGAACGAGCCGTCGCCGCCTAAAAACCTGCGCACTCCACCCGCTCTCGCTGCCGGTCAATTCCCCGCCGCGCCCAGTTCGGTGAGCAGTTCGCTCATTTCGCCGGCGGCGTGTGCATCGCCTTGTTGGCGGGCGTTTTCGATGCCAAACCGCAAGATTTCACGCGCTTCATCAATACGGCCCAGTTGGGCCAGTTGTTGGCCGGTCATGAAACAGGCCGGAATGTGTGGCGGGTCTGCGCTGGTCAGCGTGTTTAATTCGGCCAGGCTGCGTTCATGCTCCCCGGCTTTATTCAGCTCCATGGCCAAGGCGTAACGCAAAAACGCATCGTCCGGCGTTTCGGCGAGCATGGTTTCAATTTTTTCGAGTCGCGTGGGTGTGTTCATCGATTGTTGTGTAGTAGATAGGTCGTGCAGATAGGTCGTGTAGATAGGTCGTGGAGGTAGATAGTGGAGGTAGATAGTGGAGAGATCGGCCAGCAACCACGATGGCCCAACGCGGCGGTGGTTGCAAGCACCCACCCTACGCTACCTGTTAGAATGATAGCCGATCGTGGCCGCCGGGTTTTTGGCGGCGGTAGTTTTTTGGCGGCGTGGGAGTGATTCTTTTCTTGGCGGCCGAAGTCGGAACACATCGTCCTCTCTCGTTATCATCGATTCGCAACGTGTTGAGCAAGCCCATGCCCTCTCTGCCCGCAACGGAAGATTCCGCACGTCCCACGATTATTCGGCATTGGGTGGTGGCCTCAACGGCCTTGATGTCGGTTTTGTTGTATTTGGATCGATTCTGTATTTCCTTTGCGGAAATCTTCATCAAGGAAGATTTGCGGCTGACCGATTTGCAAATCGGCATGATGCTCAGCGCCTTCTTCTGGACCTACGCCCTGTCGCAGGTTCCTTCGGGCTGGCTGACCGACCGCTTCGGCGGCAGAATCATGCTGACAACGTACATATTGCTGTGGTCGCTGTTCACGGCGCTGACCGGCCTGGCCAGCGGTTTGTTGATATTGCTGTTGCTCCGCTTCGGTTTTGGCGTGGGGCAGGCGGGGGCGTATCCCAGCAGCGGCAGCTTGCTGAGCAAGTGGGCGCCGTTCGCGAACCGGGGAACGGCCAGCAGCATCGTGTCATTTGGAGGGCGAGTCGGCGGGGCCATTGCGCCGCTCTTGACGGGCGTTTTGATTGTGATGTTCGTGGGAACGCATGTCTCCTCGCAATTGAAGCCAGACGACCTGCTCGATGTGGGCCGCTTGTGTTACGAACTTTCTTACGGGAGCGATGTTCGCCAAACTCCGCCGGAAAACGACCGCAACAATACGGCGGCGCGCGTGGGTTTTCTGGTGGTGGGCCGGTTTTCGCCGGCGGGCCGGCAAGTCGTGAATACGATTTCCTCGCAATATTCCAAGGCATTGCAAAAAAAGAGAAAGGCCAGCGCCGCGCGCGCCGGCGGCGATCTCCATCCTGCCGCCGACGCACTCTCCCCTGAGCCCGCGCAGGTGCAAATTCTGCTCGACGATTTGAATCGCGTTCTCCGCCAGCCCGATTTGTACGACAAAAAAGCGTTTGCCGGCGCGACTCCCGAACGCGAAGCCAAACGACTGCTCAATACCGCCGCCCCGCTTTCCACGGCGCAAACCGAAAGGTTGAATCGGCTGCTGTTGGAATCGGCGTACCGAAAGTCGATCAAGAAAATCTATGGCGCCGGCTGGCGGCCGGTGTTGCTGGCGTACGGCTTGGTCGGCGTGCTGGTGGCGGGATTGTTTTGGTTTGTCTTCCGCGATGAGCCATCGGTGCATCCTGGCTGCAACGCGGCGGAAGTGGAGTTGATCGAATATGGCCGGCCGGCCAGCGCCGCGCCGCGGGAAAAAGCCGGCCGAGCGCCGCTGGTCGGCCTGGTGCGCAGCCGCAGTATGTGGTTGAGCTGTCTTTCTCAATTCATGACGAATATCGGCTGGGTGTTTCTGGTCACCTGGCTGCCGCGCTATCTAGACGACGTACACAAAATTCCCGTGGAGCAACGCGCCCTAATGACCTTCATTCCCGTTGCCGTGGGCATGGCGGGGATGCTCTTCGGCGGCATTCTCACCGACCGGCTCACACGTCGATTCGGTTTGCGTTGGGGACGCGCGTTGCCGATGTCGGCCTCTCGATTCCTGGCCATGGCGGCTTATCTGTTTTGTCTGACCGAACCTTCGCCTTGGGCGGCCGTGGCGGCTTTTTCCGTGGTCGCGCTGGCCACCGACTTGGGCGTCGCCGCGACTTGGGGCTTCATGCAAGATGTCGGCGGAAAAAATGTCGGCGCCGTTCTCGGCTGGGGAAACATGTGGGGTAATTTGGGCGCTGCAATCGCGCCCCTGCTGGTCATTTGGATTGTCACCGGAAGCCGAGAATTTTTGCCTTCGTTCCTGGAGTGGACCGTCGCCACGGGACAGGCCTCGAACTGGACGCTGGCCTTCTTGGCCTGCGCGATGTCGTTCTTGGTGGCCGGAATCGCGGCGGCGGGAATAGACGCCACGGTTCCTATTTCCGACGGCGCCGAGGCATAAGGCGAGCGGCAGATGAGGATTTACCAACCGCATTTTTCTCAGTCGCCAAAAAAACCGGCACTTTCAAAATGCCGGGCTTATAACTCGGCAATTCTCATCCACCGCTCGCATAGGCAGACCATGCTGGACGCCGCCACCTACACCCTCTGCAGAGGGGGGTTACGAGGGTTGATTTTAGTGCAACCGAGGCGGCAGACGCCAGAATGCGGCAGTCGGTTCTATCGAGGATCAAAAGGAAAGGCTATTATTGAGTAAGCAAGGAAACGGCGGGGGGAGGAGTCTCGACGAATCGTTGGCGCCCAACAGTCTATTTGCATTTGTTGGAAGCCACCCACGCCATTAGAATTAAAACTGGGAGACTGGCGAGTGGAGTTCGATATTTCAACGCGACATGGAGCCCTAAGCTCCGAAACGCAGCAACGCATTCGGGAAAAAGTCGCTAAACTTCCTCGTTATCTGGACCGCATCACAGCGGTGCATGTGACGGTTGATGTTGCCGACGCGGCTGCCAACGCGGTCGAGGTGCGCGTCTCAGCGGAACACGCCCCCGATTTCGTGGCCCGGGAAAGAGCAGGCTCTGTCTCGACGGCTCTGGACGGCGCCCTCCATAAGTTGGAGCAGCAACTTCGAAAACACAAACAAAAGAAAACGGAACACCGGGTGACGGGGCTCAAAGACGTCGATGTGGAAATATCTTCCGCACCGTCGGATAGTGAGTCGCTGGAACCTGAGTCGGAAGGCTGAGTCGCCTTCTCGGCCCCGCGACATTGTTAGAAGGCAACAGGAAATTCAGGTATGAAATTTTGTGATTTTATAGACGCCGACGCCATTTCACCCGAATTGGCCGCCGTCGACAAAGAAAGTTTGATTGAAGAAATGGTGGGCGTTTTGGTCGCCTCCGGAAGTGTCAAAGCCGACGATAAAGAAAGCATCGTCCGCGCGATCATGAATCGTGAAGAGCTTGGCAGCACGGGAATTGGCCGCGGCTTGGCCGTGCCCCACACGAAGCACCCCAGCGTCGACCGTCTGGTGGGAACGGTGGGAATCAGCGAGGAAGGCGTCGATTTTCAAAGCCTCGACGGCGAAAAGGTCCACCTGTTCTTCCTGCTGATTTCACCACCCGACCGTCCCGGAGATCATCTCCGTGCGTTGGAGAGTGTCTCTCGGCAACTTCGCGATGGCACGTTCTGCCGATTCCTCAAACAGTCGAAAACAGCAAAAGCAATTTATCAACTCCTCGAGGAAGCCGACAACAACCAGTTCGTTTCCTAAAAGAGCGTTCGAACAAATGAGCGTCGCCTGATCCGCGAAAGGCGACTATTAAGACACCTATTTCTCGAACGCGCCTAAAAAATTGTTTGCAATTGCTTGTGATCATTACCGCTTGTGATCATTGCCGAGCGTCAGAAGCGAGTTGCGCGACAACATCGCTCGCTTCCACGGCGCGGGCCTCGCGATTGAACTGCCGTCTGGGATGGAAAAATGCCAGCAGCCAAAGCCAGTCGAAACGTGGTCATTGCAAATACCCAGGGGATGCACCTGCGCCCCGCCGGAGCGCTCGCAAAACTTGCCAGCCAATTCAAGTCGCACGTCGAACTCATCTGCAACCTCGACCGCGTCGACGCCTCCAGCCCCATGATGTTGATGTCGCTGGGCGCCGCGCAGGGAACCAAGCTCACCATTGAAGCCATTGGCGAAGACGCCGCCGAAGCCGTCGACGCCTTGGCGGAGCTTGTCGACAGCTTTACCGAAATGGATGCGGAGCTGTCGCCCGACGAAGGCGCCCTGCCCCCAGCAGATTGACTTGCAACTTGTCGGGTGGTTGTTGGCAACCACCATCGCGCCGCAACGCCGTCTGTTTTGACAATCGCGGTTGCTGGCGACGATTCCGTGTTTTCTGATGCAGGCTAAGGCCGAAGGGGCGGGCGTCTTTGGTTTTGTGTCACGGAAAGATAATAGCCATTGCGTGAAATAGATCTTGGGCACGCGACTCAGTGTTTCAAGACAATCACGGGGCACGAAGCCAGCCGCACCACGCGGTCTGCAACGGAACCCAGAAGAATGCGAGCGATTGCAGAGCGACCGTGCGAGGGGATTACGATCAGATCGGCCTTGGTGTGATGGGCCAAGTCGGCTATCTGACTGCCCGGCTCGCCGATCAATACGTTCGCCTCCACGCCGCCGCAGCCGCGCTCTTCGAGTTGTTTTTGCAGCGACTTTTTGGCGTGGTCGATTCTCGATTCGTCGCTGACGTCGCCCCACACGACGCCCGGCTCCACGGGAGAGAGTTCCGGCAGAACATGCACCACATGCACATGCTCCGGCTTATCGGCGATTTCCAGCGCCACGGTCACGGCGCCGAAAGAGGCATCGGAAAAATCAGCGGGAACAATGATATTGCTCTTGGGCAGCCAAGGCATCGTGCGTTTTTCTCCGGCGTATGGGGAGGTTGCAGGCGTTGCATTCTCCGGTTTGCAACATCTTCAGAATAGCGGTTCCCCAGCAGGCCGACAACATACCGCCCGCCTTAAGCATAGTCCTGAATGAGTTACCGGTTGTGGTTCAGAAAAGCCCGGCATTTTGAAAATGCCGGGCTTTTAATTCGGTGTGTGAATTCGGGACGCGTCTTATCAATCGCCCGCTTGCCCTATTTGGCGCCGATGAGTTCTTCCTTGCGGCGTTCCTCGACGATTTCCAGTTGGATACTAGCGGGCACCTTGCGGTAGCCCGACAATTCCATGGTGAAGGTGCCCTGGCCTTGCGTTTGGCTGCGGAGGTCGGTGGCGTAGCCGAACGTTTCCGCCAAGGGAACTTCACAGATGATGCTCGATACGCCGTCGTCGCGCATTTCAGTCGTGACGATCAAACCTCGCCGGGAAGTGACATCGCCCACGATAGCGCCTTGGAACTGGGTGGGGCATTCGATTTCAACCTTCATTATCGGCTCCAGGAGAGCGGGTTTTGTTTTCTTGAAGGTTTCGCGAAAACAACCCCGGGCACAAGTGTGGAAGGCCATTTCCGAACTGTCGACATCGTGGTATTTGCCGTCTTCGAGCTTGATATAAATGCCCACCACGGGGTAACCGGCCACGGGCCCCTTCTCGATTGAAGAGCGGAAGCCCTTTTCCACCGCGGGAATGAACTGCTTGGGAATGCGGCCGCCAACGATTTTTTCCTCAAAGAGGAATTCTTCCTCGGCATCGTTCGGCAACGGTTCCATGTAGCCGACAATATTCGCGACTTGGCCGGAGCCGCCGGTCTGTTTTTTATGGGTGTAGTTGAACTCGGCTTTCACCGTGGGCGCCTCCCGGTAGCTGACCTTGGGCGCGCCAACTTCCACTTCCACCTTGTATTCGCGGCGGATGCGTTCGATATAGATTTCCAGGTGCAGTTCGCCCATGCCGGCCATAATGACTTCGCCGGTTTCCCGATCGGTGGCCACTTGGAAGGTGGGGTATTCCTTGCGGAAGCGTTGCAACGCCTTGCCCAGACGATCGGCCGAACTGCGATCGGTCGGATTCACCGCCACCTTGATCACCGGCTCCGGCACGAACATGTTTTCCAGCGTACACATTTTCGGTCGTGCGGCGTAGGTATCGCCGCTGGCGCAGTCGATGCCCATAATAGCCACGATATCGCCGGCGCTGGCGGTGTCGACTTCATCGCGTTTGTCGGAGTGCATGCGCACGATGCGGCTGAACCGCTCCTTGCGGCTGGTGCGCTGGTTGTAGTACATCTGGCCCTTCTCGATGCGGCCCTGATAGATTCGCATGAAGGTGAGTTGGCCGTATGGGTCGTCGACGATTTTGAACGCCATGCCGACAAACGGTTTTTCGGGATCGGCCTCCAAGGGATACGACTTTTCGGCGTCTTCGTAATCCTTGGCCGTCATTTCGCGGTCGAGCGGAGAAGGCAGGTACCGCGTGACGGCGTCCAGCAGCGGCTGCACGCCCTGGTTGCGGAACGCGGTTCCCAGGAACACGGGCGTGACGTCCAGGCCTTGGACGGCCGACTTCAACACCGAATGGATTAAATCTTCGGGAATGTCTTCTTCCGAAAGCAGGCGCTCCATGAGGTCGTCGCTGTACATCGACAACGACTCCAGCATGTGGCCGCGGGCTTCTTCGGCGTCTTCCTGGTAATCGGCGGGAATATCTTCGCGGCGAACTTTCTCACCGCGTTCGCCATCGAAACGAATGGCCTGCATGGTGATTAAGTCGATCACGCCGGCAAAGTTGTCTTCGCCTCCGATCGGCAACTGCATCAGAATTGCGTCGGCGCCGAGTTTCTCGCGCACGGCCGCCACGACTTTATGAGGATCGGCGCCGGTGCGGTCCATCTTGTTGATGAACGCCAAACGCGGAATGTGATAACGCTTCATCTGGCGATCAACCGTGAGCGATTGCGACTGCACGCCGCCCACCGCGCAGAGCACCAACACGGCGCCATCCAGCACGCGCAGGCTGCGCTCAACTTCGACCGTAAAATCGACGTGCCCCGGCGTGTCGATCAGGTTGATGGTGTGGCCGTCCCACTCGACGGTGGTGGCGGCGCTGGTGATCGTGATGCCACGCTCTTTTTCCAGCTCCATGTGGTCCATCGTGGCGCCGCTGCCACCGCCGCGAACCTCCTCTATTTTGTGGATTCGCCCAGCATA
This sequence comes from Planctomycetota bacterium, assembly GCA_024276655.1. Lineage (GTDB taxonomy): Bacteria > Planctomycetota > Planctomycetia > Pirellulales > Pirellulaceae > SZUA-33. The sequence continues at coordinate 5,359 of JAJRWU010000273.1, read as the reverse complement.
ATAGAGAATGCGCTCGCTCAGCGTGGTTTTGCCGGAGTCGATGTGAGCGGAAATACCGATGTTACGTACTTTGTCGAGATTCATCTTGCATTAGGGACAGCGCCCTATTCACCAATACCAGGGACACGAAATTATGGGGGAACGATACATCAAAGGGACAGAAACGATCGCCATAAAAAAGGAGCATGCCGTCGAATTCGCAACATGTCGAATTCGCAACATAGTCGAAAGCACGATGGTTTCTGTTCGTTTGAGGTTCGCTTCGCTTGAAGTTCTTTCGGCCAGCCGCTCTGGGGTCGCCTCCAGAACAAAACATGAAACCCGCAGGAGCCAACCATAAACAAGGCCTGGGGAAGACCTGTTTCTTCCGGCCTGAAAAACCGTTGTGCCGGAAAATAAGCTAACTACTGGTGCATCTTAAACCCATTTCGTCGTCTGAGGAAGGGCAGATCTAGGCGGATTCGGTCGGTTTGTCGATTTTCACAAAAATATCGGCGGCTGCGAGCGTCTCTCCATTTTTGCGGAAAATGTCGGGAGAATTGCTTCCCGCCGCTCACCGCCACGGCGCCGACCACTCCGCCGTGTGCAATCCGCTGCGAATCCGCCATTCTCGCAAGACATCGAGCAACTCTTGTTTTTTGGCCGCGTGGGCTGGGTCAGACCAAAGATTTTGGACTTCGTTTGGGTCGGCTTGGAGGTCGAACAGTTGCCCGTGCGGCTGATCGAGAAAGTGGACCAGCTTCCAGGCGTCGTCGCGAACCATGGTCATGAACGAACAACCGGTGAGAATGCCATCGGCCGCCTGTTCGGCAAACACGTAGTCGCGCCCGGCCCAGTTGCCGTCCTCATTGGCGAGCGCCGGCAACATGCTAATGGCTTCCAAGGTCGGCGGAGGTTCAATACCGGCCAGTTCGAGAATCGTGGGGCCAAGATCCATCTGTTGGCAGAGAGCCTCGATTTTTTGGCCTTGGCCGAATCGCTCTGGCGCCCGGACGATTAACGGCACGCGGGTGATGGCGTCGTACATGGTCCATTTTTGGCTGTGGCCGTGGTCGGTGAGGCAGTCGCCGTGGTCGGAAGTGAAAATGACCACCGAGTTTTCCAGGTAGCCCTGTTCTTCGAGCGTGTCCAAAATTTCGCCCACCTTTTCGTCAATCATCGTGACATTGGCCAGATAGTACGCCCGCTGCCGGTGGCGCTGTTCCGGCGTGGGGTTGGGCAAATGCACGACGCTGTCGTGATCGATCTCGAAATTGTGCTGGCGCAATTCCTTGAACGCCGGCGGCTGGTTTTCAAGCTCCTCCTGCGTGACCTCCAACAGCGGCAGTTCCCGATTCATGTACGGCTCGGAATAACGCGGTACAGGATCGTACGGCGGGTGCGGCCCCGGAAAACCGATCTGCAAAAAGAGCGGCTCCGTTTTGGGATACGACTTCAACCACCACACCGCCATATCGCCGACGAACGTATCGGGGTGCGTATCTTCGGGCAGGTTCCAGTCGAAGGCGCCCAGCGATTCGTTGTAATCGGGCAGTTTTCGATATTGCTCGCGCTGCTGTTTGACCAATCCCTTGAAACGCAGGGCTTTATCCCATTCGTCGAAATAATACCGCCCTTCCAGGTAGCGGTCTTTGTTTTCGACGACATACCGTTCGTCGAAACCCAGTTCCGTTTCAAACGGCCAACTGTGCATCTTGCCGATGTTCGTGCAGTGGTAACCGGAATCGTTGAGCAGCTCTATCCAACTGCGGCGCCAAGTATCGGCGTTCTTCAAAATGCCCGTAGTGTGCGGATAATAACCCTTGAACAGACTGGCCCGCGCCGGCGCACACGACGCCGCCGTGATATGGCAACCGCTGAACGAAACGCCTTCCCGCACCAAACGATCGATATTCGGCGTATCGACATAATCATGGCCCAAGGCGCGAATCGTATCGTAACGCTGTTGATCGGTAATGATAAAGATAATGTTAGGACGCCGATCCGCCATGCTTGGAGCTCCTGTCTATGTATGAGAAGGTAATTCGCCGGTGAAAACGTGCAATGTAAACGTGCAATATACTCGATCCCAGGCGGCGGCGGCGAGGATTCGTCAGAGGAGCAGACATGAACTGCAACGGCGCGTGTTCAGGAAAAAAACACGACGACGGTCAAACCGGGCCTGCTACACCGGGCCTGCTACATTTTCAAACCGCCGCCAAACCGTTTGACGAAATCATCGATCGAGACAACGGCGTTCGTTTCCACGGAGTGTTCGGCGGCCAAACAGAGCAGCGTCGACCAGCGGCCATCGTTTCCGCTGCATGGCGGCGGGGCGCCTTGGCGAACACAGGCCACCATGGCGGCCATTTGGTCGGCCAGTTCGAGCAGTTCGCCGGTCGGTTTGTCGAAGCTGACGGTGGTGATGTCGTCGCCCAATCCATAGCGCAAGCCGAATAGCGGTTTCTCGCTGCGGGCGTCGGCGGCGCTCCAGTGCGCTGAAATAGCGCCGTCGGTTCCTGTCACGACGGCCGACACATGATGCTCAAACGCCGACAGGGTTTGAGAAACAACCGCATAAGGACCGCCGGGGTAATTCACAATAGCCGAGAAGTTGTCGTGCAGTTCGGGGTGATCGGCCAAGCGGGCGTTGGCCCGCGCGTAAATCGATTCGGGCTGGCCGGCGGGCGCCATCCACCAGCGGGCCAAATCGAAAAAGTGAATCGGCTCTTCCAGAATCCAACTCCCGACGCGTTCGCGGTCGTACCGCCAGCCGTCGGTTCCGCTGCGATAAGGAAAACGCGTCAGATTGATGAGCACGTGCAGCGGTTCGCCGATGGCGCCGTCGGCGATTAAATCTCGCACGCCGCGCCACAACGACGACAAACGCAGCTCGTGGTTGATCGCCAAAATACGATCGTGTTCTTGCGCCAGGTCGAGCAGTTCATCGCAATGCGTCAGGCTGAGCGCCATCGGCTTTTCCAGAAAGAGATGCTTGCCGGCTTGCAGCACTTCGGCCCCGATTTCATAGTGCAACGTGTTCGGCGCCGCCACCGAAACGATTTCCAGATCGTCGCGGACCAGCATCTGGCGAAAGTCGGCATAGACCTCCACGCCAGGATGCGCCTCGCGCGCCTGCTGCTGACGTTCGGGCGAACGCACGGCAATCGCCGTGAGCCGCGCGCCGGGCGTTGAAGCGATGGCGGCGGCGTGGTGGGCGCCGAACATACCGTAACCCACTAATCCAAACGAGACGTCGGCTGCATTCATGGTGTTGCACTTCTTTCCTATTATTCAATTGTTCAGGGCATGACAACCGCGATGAGGACCGCCGGTTACGTGGGCAGGTCCTTACCTTTGGTTTCCGTTGCAAAGAGCGGTATGATGATTCCAAGAACGAACAGTAGGCATAAAATCGACGCCGCATCTTCCATGCTCATGAGTCCCCCTCCGGTTTCAACTTTGCGCAAGAGTCCGCGTATTACCAGAATAGGAGCGGCAATAATTCGGCCGAAGTTAAAGCAGAAACCGGCGCCGGTGCCGCGAAGCCGCGTGGGAAACAATTCGGGAAAATAGATGGCGTAGCCGGCGTGCATTCCCAACGTTAGGAAACCGAAGATCGGCAGCGCGATGATGAGTACGGTGACCCCCTCAAGCAGTTGAAAAAGGACCAGCGACGCAACGAGGGCGCCCGCATGAAAGGCCATGAACGCGCCGCGTCTGCCAATCCGCTCGCTGAGCGGGCCGAACTCAATAACCCCGCGCCGCCGCCCGTGGTGACGAGAAACATACCTAGCATTTCCCAACGCACGATCGATTGTTTGTAGGGCTCCAGCAGTACGGCTCTGTCTTCGGGGGAGACATTAAGGTTACCGCCGTTTTCTTGAGCGATGTACGACTTTTCCACATCGCGGCGGAGTAGGTCTTTGCCATAAATATGTGCTCCCCAGAATGTCGCCAAGCCGACGGCGGCAAGTGTCACGCCGACCAGCGTGCTGCGCAGTAGTGTTCCGCGAAACAGTTCCGTGAAATGGCCCAGCGGCTCCGCGGCGCCATCGGCGGCGCGCTCTTGCGCTTGGCGCCAACTCTCCGGTTCCCTCAAAGAACGCCGAATCCAGATGATCAAGAGAGCGGGAAGCACGCCAATGCCGAAGCCGATTCTCCACGGCGCGGTCGGATACCCCATTTCGCTTGCGAACGCCTGGATCGATTCATTGCCGATCAGGAAGGTTGCTACAAGAATAGCCAGCCAGGTTCCAAAGATGCTCGACGCATGAAAGATTCCCGAGACTTTAGCGCGAATACGGGTGGGAAACTCTTCCGCCACCATCGAACTGGCGACCGCCCATTCGCCGCCAACGCCCATCGCGACCAGAAATCGAAAGATCGCCATGTGCCACCACTCCTGCGAAAAGGCGGAGAAGCAGGTGAAAAATGAGTACATTAAAATCGTGAGCGACATCGTTTTGGTCCGGCCGATGCGGTCGCTCAGCATGCCAAAAAAGACCCCTCCGGTAGCGCCTCCGAGTAGGAACATCGCCAGAGTTATCTGGTAATAGTAGTCCATCGTTCCATCGGAAGTGCCTTCAGGAACCAGCGAGGGCATGGCCTCCCTCATGCTCGCGACCAAAATCTGCCCCTCGAAAACATCGAACACCCAACCGAGCGAAGCGATAAGCAGCACCAGCCATTGGTACCTTGTGACACCGCTGAGACCGGCGTCTGGGTCTTTATTCTTGATTTCGTTCACGATGTTCTCAATTCGGTGATTGTCACACTTGCACACTTGCACGCTTGCACGCTGAATCAGACACTTCGGCGCGCCGAGAATTCATGAGGATAATCGGTCGCAACGCCCCGCGAAAGAGCGGGGCGCCGCCATCAAGTTACTTCTTCGACGGCGCCGGAGTTGCCCAGTCACTATTCCGTTGCGGTGTTTGCTTCGTCGTCCTCCATTTCACGAGCTTTCGAAAGTGCCGACGCCACGAGGCCAGCGGGTATCGATACAACGCCCAACCCCGTGGCAAGAACAAAAAACGTGAAAATTCTTCCACCAGTTGTTATGGGATAGACATCGCCGTACCCCACGGTTGTCAGCGTGCACACAGAGTTTGATGCGTCGGCCGTTGCTTTCAAGTCATGAATTTTTGACTCTCTCTTCTCTGCGGCCCTCTGCGCGTCTTTGCGGCCTCTGCGTTGAAACGAAATCTCTCGGCTGCATGGCTCTCTGGAATCAACGAGGAAAGGGAAACGGTCGAGTAGAGGAGGAGCGTCAATGACGCCCCTCCCCCCTCATCAAACCGGACGTGCGGATTTCCCGCATCCGGCTTACCAAAGGCATTTCGTCGGTCGGCACACGCAGACTCAGCGGTCGCCACGG
>JAJRWU010000272.1 GCA_024276655.1 Planctomycetota bacterium | reverse complement strand
TGCTCAACCTCGCTCGGCAGCACGCCGGCCGTTGCCAGCAACAGCTCGACTTGTTTCAGTATCGTTTCGACAGCTATGCGGTTCATGCTAACATCATACGCATCCAAGCAACTCCAGGCATGCTAGCGTTGAGAGGATACCTTTCTTCGTCATCGACAGAACGATTGAGGTCACCGGGTCGCGGCGAACGACTTTGATTTCAAAATGCCGCGCGACCCGCGACTCCGTATGCACCGATTTGTTATCCGTTCCGCAGTTGGTACGCAGCCCACGCGGCCCGAATCGCAGGAACCAGGAAAAAGAGAAGCGTCGAGAAGATCAAGCTGATCATCGCCGACTCGACCTCATTCATGAACCCGATACGGATCATCAGCAAGTATAGCCCAATCGAGAACGTAGCGAGTGCAAGGCCCGCAGTGCCTAGCCCAAAAAGCACCGTTGCAACCAGAGATAGTGCCGCAAAGGCGAAGCAGGTCCACGCAACAAACAGACTCTTTTGCAGCCCGGAGACCTGCTTGTGATGGGGATGGCATAGCAACATCTTGTGCAAAAGCGCATTCGCGTCGGCGACGTAGACGGAAGCCGAAGGATGGTGACCTATGTACGCATAACCCGCAGCAACCGCTGCATCGAGCGTATCGCATTCAGCAATTGCTTCAGGGAGGTCGTAGACCGTGCCAATGATGCCGCGATCCTCATCACGTCCGGCATAGTCTAACCGGAGCGTGTCATCTGTGCGAACGTAGGCGAAGTAAGTCATCAGCGTTGGAGCAACGGCCCTGTTTTAGTCGCATAACTTGGTTATAGACTGATCCGCGTATTCCCTGTAGGCGGCTGGGTTGCAGCCTAACGTGCAGTGTGCGAATCGTTGTAACCACATGATACAACGTTAGAAAAGTGGATGTCAATCCAATTCACGCGTGATAGGCTGTTTCCGTCTAACGCGCCTCAGGCGGCCGACTCAGAGAGTCCGCCGGACTGCGAACGCCGCGCCCGCCACGGTTCAAAACGTGCGTGTGGATCATGGTCGTGCGAACGTCCTGGCGGCCCAGAAGTTCCTGGACTGTGCGCATATCGTGGCCTGCGGTCAGTAGATGTGTTTATACACGAGTCCTCCGACAACCCACGAGATTTTCCTTGTTTTTGCCGCGATATTTGCGCCGTCATTTGAAGCAGCAATGGCGTTCGCTGCGAGTAAGAGTGTACTGCAAGCTGGAGGCTTGGCGGGAATACCTACAACGAACGCGTAACCACGAGCGGCTTTGGCAAAACTTACCCAGCGAAGTAGATGCTTCTCGGAAAATCTCTTACCGGCGGCGCTGCTTTTCCATTTGGGTGGCCAGCAGATCGAGTTGCCCCTTGAGATCGGATAGCAGCAAATGAGGGCTCGCGCCTTCGGCCAAATGGGCGTAAAACGATTGCGAGGCGCCGCTGTGGGTGCGGCTCAAAAGCGTCGTGGCGTGGCGGAGGTCGTGGAGTTGTTCGTCAAGGTCGGTCAACGTTCGGCTGGCCGCGCGCGACGTTTGCGACAGCCCATCCAACTGCAAGAGCACGCCGATAAAAAGCCCCGCCTGTCCGGCTAACGTCAGAGGGAGTCCATATTGCCAGAGGTCGGCCCGCTGAGCCACGAACGACCAAACAAGAAGCACGCTCCCGCAGACGAACGTCGCGACGCTCAACAAGATCATCGCCCACGAGACGGCGTTTCCTCGCATTTTGCGAGAACTCGGCGCTGCGTCTTGCGGAGGCGGTGTGTGCGAGGCATGGTATCGAGGCGGCAGATTCGCCGTAGAATGCTCCGCCCCGTTGACGTCCGGCGAAAGGGGATTCGCCGCCGCCATTTCCGCGGAATGGGCGCCAAACGCAGCCAACAGACCTTCGGCTGCTTCGAAGTCGTCGGCCCAAGGGGTGTCGAGCCAGGGAGAGTCGATGTTATCCAATGGTGTGGGGTCGCCGGTAGTTTGGTGGACAGGATTCTCCATGGACGCTGTCTCTGAGTGCGGTTCGCCGCAGTGCGCGCAATGCAACTCCTGCGACTGCTCGCCACCGGCAACGCCCGGAACATCTTGCTTACAACGGTTACACCACATTGTTTCCGCCAACTGCCTTGTCGCAGTGTGCGCAGCCTATCTCCCCGGAGCTGCGAGCCGCAATCCCACGAACCTCTTTCGTGGGGCTTCTTCGCAAACATCGGCCCTCGCCGCGTTAAACTGTAACGATTACAAAGAAAATCCCGGCGGGCCGGTTGCGATTTTCCCGACGTCGGCTCTGACGGCCCGCTACATCCTTGCGGCCCCCCTTTGAGGTGCTTGAGGTTTGATTTGAGGTGTGGGCTTAGAAAAACCGCCCTTCCCCTGCGAGCGAACTTTTCCTACGATCTCGCCGCGATACAAAATTGTAGGTAGGGGCGCTGGGTCGCCCGGAAAAAACACCAAAGACGAAGTGGAGTGGCGGCGATGATACAACGCAATCGATTCGGCCAGGCTCTCACGATCGCGGCAATGCTTATGAGTTGTTTGGCGCCGTGCCTGCAAGCCAGCGCGGCGGCGCCGGCCAACCGCCGAGAAACAGCGGTCGTCCAGGATATTGTCTTGTCGCCGGACGGCGACCTAGCGGGACAGGTCCTCGAGACCGAGTTGGCTACGGTGGTCTCTCTGCACCGTGGCGCGAAAATGATTGCCCAAACGCCCACGCAACAGGAAGGCCGCTTCGTATTTCGCGGACTTCGCCCGGGCGTGTACCGACTCCAATCCGGCGCTTCGGGCGCCACCTGCCGACTATGGAGCGTCAACGCGGCGCCGCCTTCGGCCGGAAAAATCGTGCAACTTTCGGGCAGCGAACTGATCATGCGTGGGCAGCGGCCGCTGGGCAGCGCGATTTTCGGCGACCCGATTATCTTGGGGGCCATCATTCTCGCCGGCGCCGCCATTCCGATCATCATCCACAACACCGGCGACGACCCGCCGGCAAGTTGAAGCATGCGCTCCAGCGGCACGCGGCCGGCGCGATTTGAGATCTACTTTCGCGGGTCTCGAACAGGTTTCCCGGTCTTGACCATATCCCCCGATCACTTTTATACTTACGTATTCGGTAACGTTCGCACACAATACCTGAATATCGCGGTGCGGGATTTTGGGTAAAGATGGAAGTGGTAGTGTGCGATCGCACGGTGTTGGATCGAAACGGCGCGGGGCGCCGAGGGCAATTGGGAAATCGCAGGCACGGAATTTCATGAAGTCTGATCGACGCCACGAGTTGCAGGCAAACGTTTTGCTCACTGTAATCGCTCGTGTTTATGAACAAGCTCGGCCGTACGGCAAGTCGATCGCGGCGGTAGCCGTTTTGGCGGCTGTGGCGGCGGGCTTTTGGGCGGTTTCGAGCCGACAAATCGAGTCTTCGTTCGGTTATTCGCCACAAGCGTCTGGCGAGGCCTGGCTCAACTTTTACCACGCATTTGGCGAAAACGATGCCGACGCCCTGCAGGAGATCGCCAAGAAAAACCCCGAATTACCTGCGGGAATTTGGGCCCGTCAAATGGCGGCCGACGTTCATCTTGCGGAAGGTTCGGCGCAGCTCTATACCGACCGCGACCAAGCCCGCGCCTCGCTCGATTTGGCAATCACGGGCTACGGCGAAGTGATCGACGCGGCCACCGAGCCAATGCTCCTGCAGCGCGCGTACTTCGGCTTGGGACAGGCCCATGAGTGCATGGCGGTATTGGCCTCCAAGCCAGACTTGGTAAAAAACCAACTCGAAATGGCTCGGGCCAAATACCAAAAACTGGTCGACCGCTGGCCGCAATCGATTCTGGCCTTGTCGGCCAACGCCCGAATCGAACAAATCAGCACGCCCGAAGGCCAGGAATTCTATGTCTGGTTTTCCCAGCAAGAGCCATTCAAGCCGGGAGCGGGGCTTTCCGGCGGAGGTTTTCCTGGCCCAGGGGCGTTCGACCTGAATGCATTACCCGGCGCGCAGGCCCCCTTACGCAGCGGACTCGAACAAGGCGCCGACCTTCTCGAGCTCGATCCTGATGAAGGCCTTGATTCTGATGACGCCACACCAGCCGAAGGCGGCGCCGAAACAAAAGACGCCGAAGCCACGGAAACTCCAAGCGAAGAGGGTCCCGAGCTAACGCCGGCGGCTGAAACTTCGGAGAAAACGGAAGCTCCCCAGAAGCCCAAGGGCGACGAGCAGCCAGAGTGACCAACGACGATCCGCCAACTCCGAGTCGCTTGATTGTTTCGGAGGCCGACGCATCGCAGCGGCTCGACGTCTTCCTCAGCCGGCAGTTCCCCAATTTCAGTCGTTCGCATCTGCGCCGCGTCATGGAGCATGGCGCCGTGCGGGTGGGCGGCAAGCAGAAGAAGGCTTCCTATCGCCTGCGAGTCAACGACGAAGTTTGCGTCGACGCATTTGAAGCCCCGCGCGAAGGCCCGCAGCCGGAAGAAATCGCCCTCGAAATTATTCACGAAGACGACCACTTGATCGTCGTGAACAAGCCGCCCGCTATGGTGGTGCATCCGGCCAAAGGGCATTGGTCGGGAACGCTGGCGAGCGCCTTGGCGTTTCGCTTCCAGAAGCTCAGCCAGATTGGCGGCGCGGCGCGGCCGGGGATTGTGCATCGGCTTGACCGCGATACTTCGGGCGTGTTGGTGGTCGCCAAGGACGATCAAACCCATGCGTCGTTGGCGTCACAATTTGCCGACCGCAGCGTTCGCAAGGAATACTTCGCCCTCACCAGCGGCGCTCCCGACCGGCAGCGCGACATGATCGACCAACCGATCGGCGATCACCCCCGCATGCGAGAAAGAAAAGCGATTCGCGCCGGCCATGCAAGCAGCCGCGAAGCCAAGACGTTTTTCGAGGTCGTGGAAAGGTTTCGCGGTTTCGCGGCTATCTGTGTGAAGCCGCGAACGGGCCGCACGCACCAGATTCGCCTGCATTTGAAACATATCGGCTGCCCGGTTCTCTGCGACCGCCTCTACGGCGGGCGGGCCATTCTGCTGGAAAGCGACCTCCATAAGGAAAACGCCGGCGCTGCGGTGCTCTCTCGAATGGCGTTGCACGCGCACCGCCTGACGCTCATGCACCCGGCCACGCGGGAAACACTCACGTTTGAGGCGCCCATTCCGGAAGATATACAAACGGCGCTCGCCGCCTTACGGCGCTGGCGCGCCGAGTAGACGAAAGACCGCGTCTTACATTACCGCCGGTTCACGGCGCTCCATGCTTTCCAGGCAGTAACAACGCCACCGCAATGGGAACCCAGCCGCTGTGCCAGTCGTGCCGCCGACGGAGGCCGTCATGATACACATGGGGAATCTTTAGTTCGAGCAGCAGTTGGCGCATTTGTTGATGGTCTTCACTAAAATTCCCCTGGTCGATCAAAATCAAACGCGCCGGCAGTCCCGATTCCGCATCCGCTTGCAACGCCGCTGCTCGCAAGCGGAGTAGGTCGGTCATGCGATAAGCCGCGAACGTCTGCTCCGTGCCGAAGATGGGTCGGTTTCCAAACTTGCCGATGTGCTGCATCATCAGCGGAGCATCCCAGGCGGCGGCGCGGCCGAATATCGCAGGATGCCGCAGCAGCAAACTCCAAGCGCCCCAGCCCGACTTGCTGAATCCTAGCAACAACCGCCCCTTGCGTTTGGCAAGCACGGGGTACGTCTGTTCGATGAACGGCACGACAGTTTGGACGAAATACGACTCCTGCCCGATGCGCGCATCGGTGGGGTGGTCGGCATACCAAGGCAGGTCCGAGAAAGACGGCGCCACGAAAATCGCCTCAAACTGATTGTGAAGGCCGAGCTTTTTGATTTCCAGCAGGCCGTCTCCGAAGCGCGCGCCGTCTTTCGCTTCGACCGGCAGAACGTAAATCACGGGGTAGCGAACCTCAATATTCAACCGGTCGGGCAACAGCACGCGAATGGTGGTGTCGCCGGTTTGTCGCGGCGATTGCACGCGGTGCGTGAGAAAACCGGCGGGAGATTTTTCGGCCGCCGAAATGACCGCCGCCGAACGGTTTCTCTGTGGGGGCGGCGGTTCATCGGCAAAACAAAACGAAGGCGAGTCTGCAAGACTTGCCAAAAAAAGTCCACAACTCAGCATACCAGCCATAGACACACGACAACGCACAATCAACGGTTCTCCAGCGGTTGCAGATTTTCGCCAATGGGCCATACTTTCGTCTTACAGGATACTCGAAACCTTCTCGCTTTTGGAAACCGACCCCATGGCCGAGGCGCCTCTCAAACTTGTACACAGTGTGTATTTCACACTCAAGGATGCTTCCGACGAAGCCCAAAACCGGCTGCTGGCCGCAGCCGAAAAATATCTCACCGGCCACGATGGCTGCATCTTTTTCGCCGTCGGCAAATTGAACCCGAAGCTCAAACGCCCGGTCAACGATCAAGATTTTCACATCGCCTTGAATGTCGTTTTCGCTTGCGCTGGCGATCAAGACAAATACCAGGTGCATCCTCGCCACTTGCAGTTTATCGCGGAGAACAAGGAGAATTGGGAGCGCGTGCGCGTTTTTGATTCTGACGCGCCTTGAGCTGCGGTAGCAAGCTGTCCGACCGTTCAAAACCCGCACACGGTTACAATGTTTTTTTGTCACTCGCTCGCGTTTCGTCGATATATCGCGCACGGTTGAAGATGGCGCCTTTTTCGTTTAACGGCAAGCCGAAGGCGACTGCGTTTTGAGCTAGCTAATCCGTTCGGACAAGACAAAAAAAAGTCGCCTTCGGCTTGCCGTTAAACGAGCCAATGCTAACTGCGTGGAGTATAACTCCGTCGCTGGCTCGCGAATTTGGTTGCGGCCGCCGGCCTCGCTATACTCTACTTCTTACGTGCCGCCCTTATTCATTCTTGGTAAATTCCCCATGCACCAGCATCGTGTTTTTCGTAGCCGGCCTGCTCATTTTTTCACCGCGTTTTGGAACGCTGTTGGTACGGTAGTCGTTCTCCTGGCGCTGCTGGCGACGGTGAAACCGGCGCGGGCTGTTGAACTTCCGCAGCCGCTTTCCCAGGAAGAAATCGCCGCTGGTTGGATCGCACTGTTCGATGGCCAATCGCTTTATGGATGGCGAGCCGAGAGCAAAGCCGATTGGCGGGTGGAAGACGGGGCGATTAAAGCCACGTCGGGCGAAGCCGGGTTGCTGCGCACCACGACCCAATTTTCCGACTACCTTTTGCGATTGGAATTTCGTTGCGCGGCGGGCGTCAACAGCGGCGTGTTTCTCAGAACCCGGCCGCGCGTCGGCCGAGGCGATGTGGAAAAATACTGTTACGAACTCAATATTGCGCCGCCCGAGAATCCTTTCCCCACGGGCAGTTTCGTCGGTCGGCAACGCGTGCAAGGCGTCGGAGAAAGAGCCGGCGTTTGGCGTTCCTACGAAGTGCGGTTGGAGGGCGCTGATGTGACTGTCAGCCTCGATGGCGAGGAAATTCTTCAATACCAAGACCCGCTCCCGCTGGGACGAGGATTTATCGGCTTGCAGTTTCGGCAGGGAGGCATCGCGTTTCGCAACATCAAACTCAAGCCGTTGGGCGGCGCGAATATTTTCAACGGGAAAGATCTCGCCGGCTGGAAGGAATATCCCGAAATGGCGAGCAAATTCAGCGTCACGCCCAGCGGCGAAATGCAAGTGGTGAACGGCCGGGGCCAACTCGAAACGAACGAAAAATACGCAGATTTTGTTTTGCAACTGGAATGCAACTGCCAGGGCGACCAACTCAATTCGGGCGTGTTTTTCCGCTGCATTCCGGGCGATGTCATGATGGGTTACGAATGCCAGATCCAAAACGGTTACCGCAGTGGCGACCGCACGCAGCCGGTTGATTGCGGCACGGGCGGAATTTTTCGACGAAAAAATGCGCGATTCGTCGCCGCCGACGACCACGCGTGGTTTTCAATGACGCTCATCGCCGAAGGGCCGCATATCGCGACGTGGGTCAACGGCGTGCAGGTTTGCGATTGGACCGACCAACGAAAGCCGCACGAAAATCCTCGAAAAGGTTTGCGGCTGGAAGCGGGAACGATCATGCTCCAAGGGCACGACCCCACCACCGACATCCTCTTCCGTAATTTCAGCATTGACGAAATGACGCCCCGTTTTCCACACTAGAAATCAAAGACGGCAAATCGCTCATGCAAAACGTGCGAATATACTGGTTGCTTATGCTCGCGTTGCTGCTGCTATTCCCCGGAGCGTTATTGCCGGCCGCCGAACCGCTGGAGGAAATTGCAATACCAGCGCCCAAGGCTTGGCGCAAGGAGCGGTTTTCCCTGCCGCCGTCGTTCGCGCCCGCCATGAAGTTCAAGGGCATGGAGGAGCTGCGTTTCGCGCCGGGCATGTTTCGCCCTGAAGCGGCCGATTTTTTCACCTACGTTTTGGTCTTCCGTCTGACCGACCAACCCGCCCTCGACCAAGATACCCTGAACGCGGAACTGCTGGTTTATTATCGGGGGCTGGCGGCGGCGGTGAGCGGCGGCAAGGTCGACCCAAGCGGGTTCACGCTAAAAACAGATGCCCAGCCGGCGGCGGAAAACGTTCAAGTGTATCGCGCCACATTAGTTTGGACCGAACCGTTCGCCACCAAGAAAAAGCAGACGCTTCACTTCAAAATTCGCGTCTGGCGGGCGACTCAAAACCGCCGCGCGTGGGTGTTCCTTGCAGCATCGCCCCAGAGCAAGAAGGCGCCCCTTTGGAAAACACTGGACGCCATCGGCGAACAGTTTTTCCAAAACAATTCTCCCTCGCCAACAGAAAACGACGCCGAATAAAACAGCGACCCTCCCGCAGTGTTCGCTCCACGCGATCACCGGCTCATGCGGTGCGAGGCGCCCGCTTGCGGCGGGTTATTTTTGCGACTCTAGAATGCCGGCGCCGAAGGTGAAGCCGCCGCCGAACGCGCACAGGCCGATGCGGTCGCCTTTTTCCAACTTCGGTATCACTTCGTTCAAACAAAGCGGGATGCTCGTCGACGACGTATTGCCGTTGAGCCGAATGTTGCTGTACACCGGCGTGGCCAGCCGATTTTGAATGGCGTCTAGAATGCGTTGGTTCGCCTGATGAGGAACAACCATCCGCAGGTCGTTGACATCGAGCTGTGCATGCTGACAGACTCGATTCAAACTGCTCACCATGAGTCGAACTGCTTCGGTGAAAACTCTGCGGCCCTTCATTTGAATGAAACCCGCGCCGGACACCGGCACCGACAACGAGCTGCCGTCTTCGCTCTTGGCGGCCAGTTCGGGACGCTGGAGTTGGCAGGCGGCGCGGTCGAGGTAATCTTCTCCGTACATAATCGTGGCCGAAGCCGCGTCGCCGAAGATGATCGAGGTGTCGAAATCGGTGGGATCAAGCAGCGGCGAAAGCACTTCGGTCGTGACCACCAACACGCGGCCGCCCGGCGTGCTTTGCAAATAATCGTACCCGGCTTGCAAGGCGTACAAATAGCCCGAACAGGCGGCGTTGATATCGAATGCTTGGGCCAGGGCGTCGGAGGCGCCGCTGTTGAGTCCGTTGAGAATGCGGCAGGCCATTGAGGGGGTTACGGCGTCGGGGCTGGTGGTGCTGCAAATGACGAGGTCGAGGTCTTCGGGAATCAGTCCTTCTTGGTCGAGCACTTTGCGGCAGGCGTCGATTCCCAAGGAGATCGCGCCTTCGCCCTGAGCAATCCAGGGACGCGATTCAATGCCGGTTCGTCGCACGATATCAGCCGGCGAGTTATCGCCCAGGTCGCGGAGCAAATCTTGGTTGGATACGGTGCGCCCGCCGCGTTGGGTTTGCACGGCCGAAATCCCCACGGAAAATCTGCGAGGTCGTCCGCCGCCGCGAGGCAGCAACATGCGGCCGGTGGTCGGTTTGCGGACGAGCGTCGGCACGTCCGCCACGGGCAACGTTCGTACACGAGCCGTAGCGCCGACCGCCTCCGTTTTGAGTTTGAACAACGGCGCGCCGACGTGAATCGTTTCACCATCGGCGACCAAAACATCAGCCACCACTCCATCGACCGGCGCGCTAAGATCGAATACCGACTTCGTCGCTTCCAGCGAAGCGAGCACGTCGCCCGCTTTCACCGTTTGACCGGCTGTGACAAGAATTTCGACCACGTTGACGGTTTCATCCGCCGGGCCAGAGCCGATCGCCTCAACAACGAACTCACCGGCAACGGTTTCGGGCGGCGCCGCCCAGGAAATTTCCAAATCCAACAATTCAGCCGCCACGTTCAGTACTGATTTCAGCGACGGCAGCACATCAAGCTGGTTTTGAAAGTTGCAGGGAATCCAGGTGTCGGCGCGGGTGACGCGTCGGGCGGCGACGGGAACGCGTGTTTTTTCGGTTACGGTGGCCAACACTTCGGCGCCGAATCCGCAGGTGTGGTTATCTTCATGGACCACGATCAGGCGGGCTGTTTTTTCCGCCGACGAAACGACAGCGTGTTCATCCCAGGGCGAAATATAGCGTAGGTCGATGACTTCGGCTTCAATGCCGACGGTTTCCAGGTGTTCGGCGGCTTCTTCGCAGAGCCGCATGGCGTTGCCCCAACCGACGAGTGTGATATCTCGCCCGAGGCGCGACTTCCGCGATGTTCCAATCGGCGCGAAGTGTTTTTTTGTCGAACCCAACAAAACATTGCGAGGGTCGTTGAGGCAGGCCTTGGGGTAGAAAAACACTGTGGGACGCTTCGATTCAAACGCCGCGTTGAGCATTCCGGCGGCGTCGGCTGCGTTGGAAGGCAGCATGACATCAATACCGGGAATGTGTGCGATGAGCGATTCCATGCTCTGTGAATGGAAGGGCCCCAGCCCCGGGCGGTATCCGCCACAGGCGGCCATCACGATGACCGGCGTGTCCCAATCGCCGGCGGTTCGCCAGTGAAGGGTGCCCAGTTCGGTGATGATTTGGTTGAGCGCGGTCGGCAAAAAGTCGGCGAATTGAATAAACGCCACCGGGTGTTGGCCGGTCATGGCGCGGCCGATGGAAACCCCCAAGATGGTCGATTCGCTGAGCGGCGCGTTTTTCACCTGTTGGGGGAATTCCGTGCTGAGCCCTTTCGTGACGCCAAAAACATCGCCCTTGGGGTCTTCGATGTCTTCGCCGAACAGCACCACGTCGGCATCGTGGGCCAGACGTTGCCGGAGCACGTCGTTGAGCGCTTCACGCATCGTTTTCGGCAAGCCGCCTTCGGCGTCGCGGCGTTCGCGGGAAGGATGCGTCAGTTCGACGGGCAGCGCGCGTTTCGCGGTGAATGCGGTGTACGGCGTGGCGGCGGCCAGCGTTTTAGTTTTTTCATCGGCACAGCGGCGGCTGACTTCGTCTTCCAAGACTCCCAGTGTTGCGGCGTCGACGCCGCGCTCCAACAAAAGTTTTCGGCAGTTCTTGATCGGATCGCCCTTGGCGCGAGCGTGTTCAATCTCTTTCGCGCTGCGGTAAAGGGTTTGGTCGTCGGCGTTGGTGTGGCTGTCGAGCCGATCGACATCGAGCACCACGAAGGCCGGTCCGCGGTCTTCCCGCATTCGGGAAACCACGCGTCCAAACTGTTCGAACGACGCCAAGATATCGCGGCCGTTGATGCGTTCAATCGGCATCCCCCAGAATTCACTGGCCTCGCCTTTGGGCAGTGAATAAGGGGTGCGGCCCCGCGTGGACGTGGAAATGGCCCAGCGATTGTCTTGCACGACAAACAACACCGGCAGGTGTTCGCGAACCGCTTCGCCACAGGCTTCCAAAAATTCGCCCTGTTGGGTTCCGCCATCGCCCAAGCCGCAATAAACAATCGGCGCGCCGGGTTGATTTTTAATCGCCGCGGCAACGCCCGCCGATTGCAGCCCGTTGTTGCCGACCGGCGTCGTCATGCTGAGCACGTGCAAGTCTGGGTTGCTCATGAAGGGTGTCATTTGACGTCCCTGAGTGAACGGCGTTTCCAGACACAGCAACGTGCCCAAATAGGCTTCCAGTTCGATGCCGCGCGCTAGCAGCAGGGCTTTGTCGCGGTAGTGGCAATGCAGCCAGTCGGCGTCGGTCAGGTGCGACGCCAAGGCGGCGGTCGCCTCATGGCCCGCGCTCGACGTATAAAAGAACGCCTCGCCGCGCGCTACAAGCTGTTGTTCCACCCCCTCAAGTTGACGGGCGGTGAACATCACGCGGTAAAGATTTAGTAGGTCGGAGTTCTGCATGCTGTGACTTCGTAAGAGCGGACCCAATTCCATCCTGGAGGTCGTCCTCATCATCCTTGAACGCTTACTGCAAGTTCACGGCCTCAGGCGTGAAACCTCAACGTTGGCGCGATCGCTACAATCATTATTATCGGCAGTTGGGCCGGTCAAAATGATCAGATCGCGCCGACAGCGACGCTCTTACTAACAGAATTCGCCCCTCCAGGGGAATACCATTCCGGCCAGATCACCCTCGAAGGGTGTGTTTGGAGCAACGTGGCGAGATAGGGGACCCGTGCGGCGATAAAAAGCACGGACGAAGAACTGTCCACGATAAACCCCGACAGACTAAATAAACCTGGTTTGACGAAAAAAGGCCCGAACCTCACTTTGAGGCCGGGCCCTATTACTCGTAAGTTCGGACCCTAGGTGATCCGCCGTACGAGGGTGGTGGCTGCCTACCGGCAACCCGCCGGCGCCGTTAGGCTACGCCACCTCGTTGGCTAGTACAGAAATATTTCACAAAATCACCTCCTTCTACTAACGCCCTCCCATTTCGACCGCTCAAGCCTTAGATGCGGACGCTTCATGGGCCGAATGTCCTTCGCACTACGTTGGTGCGAACGTTGTTCATGTACCTATCATCGCACAAACCACTGTGGAGGCAAGGTAAATTATGGGAGAGGTGGTGGCGTAAGTCCAAAAATATTGTAAAATTACCGCAGCAGGCGATCGAAATATCGTCTCACATGAGCCGCCAGAAATTAGTTCTGGTTCAGCACTTAGGTGCGTAGGCGCCCGTGGCGCAACTGGATAGCGCATCGGTCTTCGGAACCGAGGGTTGTAGGTTCGAATCCTACCGGGCGTGCTTAGGCCACATAAGGACTTACGACGATTCGGCAACTTCAAAAATCGGCTCTGTCCGAGAAGTTGTCCGAGAAGTCGAGCTGAAAACACGGTTTCGCGGCGGTGGCAGCCACTGCGATTCTGTGACGCGAACTTTTCATTCGCCTCTGTTGTTTCCATTTCCTGGATTCGATTGGAGGGTTCGCAATGTCTCATTTTCCCAAGCCGTTCTTCAAGAAGGCCCGAGGCGTCTGGTACGTCGAGATCAACCGCAAGCAGGTCAATCTCGGCCCAGACAAAGAAGAGGCGTTTCGCCAGTA
>JAJRWU010000271.1 GCA_024276655.1 Planctomycetota bacterium | reverse complement strand
TCGATCCCGCCACCGACGGACAAGCTCCGAACCACGGCCTTGAGACATTTGCTTTCGCTGCGACATAGGTTTCTCCATGCAAGTGGATTGAAACCCAAAATCTAACAACAAAGAAAATCATACCCCCGCCGAACGCTTACTCCTTGCAAGCCATTTGCTGAAAATAGTCGATGCGCGAAAACCGACATAACAAGGCGTTCCACCGGATCGGCGGGCGGTGTCGGTTCTGAATTCTCAAGTTAGCACCTGGACAGGTGTTAAGGGAAATAGGGGCGGCTTGCTCGGAAAAGCAATTTCATCAACCCGTTCACGATGCGGCGGGAGGTTCGTCGGGAGCGGGGCGGTCGCGGACCGTTAAACGCAGCAAGGCCGGCAGCAACATGAGGTTTCCCGCCAGTCCGCCCAGCATGGAAAGGCTGACCAGCACGCCGAAGTAAATCGTGGGCACGAAATTGCTGGTGCAAAGCACGCTGAAGCCGACGATCAACGCCAGCGTGGAAAAGATCATCGCCCGGCCAACGCTTTGTTGGACAACGCCAATCGCCTCCGCGGTGCGCAGTCCTTGCGCGCGGGCGCGCCGAAAGGCGGCCACGTAATGCACGGAGCTATCGACGGCAAGGCCCATCGAGACCGCCGCAATCATGGCGGCCCCCATGTTGATTTTGAGATGCAGCCAGCCCATCAGGCCCATCACGACAATAATCGGCAGCGCGTTGGGAACCAGCGAAAGCAGCGCCAGCATGGGGCTCCGCATGGCCACGAACATCATTAAAAATATGCCCAACGTGGCGATGCCGAACGTGCGCCATTGGTCTTGGATCATGCTGTCGATGAGGTGCGTCAGGAGGACGAAAAAACCGGTCACCTCCGCCTGGGGAAATTCCTCGCGGCTGATTTTTTGCACCTGCTCGATAACGGCGCGCTTGGCGGCCGACGGTTGCCGCTCCCGCGAACGCAGCATGATGCGAAAGTAATATCGGCCCGGCTGGGCGGGGTCTTCGGAGTACAACGCGTGCATGAACACCGGCATGCGGCTCCGCATACCGGCCAAGCCGGCGGAAATCATTCCATTGCGGATCGTCGAAGACGGTACGCTGGCCAAATCGAGCGGCGCGCCGGCGATTACGCCATCAGCCAGACTAAGCACTTTGGTCAGACCGGGCCGCTGATCGCCTTGAGCGTCTTGCACGACCACCTCCTCGCGCAACCGCTGTTCGAGTATGTTCACTTTCTGGAGGTATTTCCAAGTGATTTTCTCTTCGGCCGGCAGCACAATATCCCAAACGCCGGCGCCGCCCAAATGGGTTTCGATAAAGTCGTACGACTTCACGATCGGGCTGCCGGCGCGGAAGTTCTTGGTGAAGTCGGTTTCCACATCGAGCCGCCACGCGCCTGAGGCCAACAACACGGCGGGCGCCAAGGAGATCATCACCACGCGGCCGGGAAAGTGTTCCACCCAACGCGCAGAAGCGCGGAGTTGGCGGTCTAAAAAAGATTCGCCCCAAACGCGTCGAGGGTCAAGATCGCGTTTGCCCCACAGAGCAAGCCCCGGAATCAACAGCGGCGTGGCCAATAGCACCAACAGCGAGCCGATGGCCATCATCACGCCGAAATCTTGCACGGGTCCGACGCGGGCCTGTTTTAACGACAAAAAGCCGATGGCGTCCGTCGAACAGGCCCACATAATCGGCGCCGCGAGCAACACGCCGCATCTGGCGATCGCCTCCGGCGCCGAATCGCCTTTCTCGCGAGACTCGCGAAACCGAACGATAACATGCACCACCGTGGCCACGCCCACGACTGTCACGATAGCCGTCAACATGGAGCTGACCATGCTCAATCTTAGCCCCGACCAAACCAACGCCGCCCGCGTCAGGAGCAGCGTCATTTGCACCACGGCAATCGGAATCAAGACCCAGCGCAGGCTGCGAAACAGCAAAACGATGGTTGCCGCCAAGAGGATGGTCGACCAAACGCCCAAGCGTCGGCCGTCTTCCTCCACGTAGCGAAAACCGTCGACCACCATCACCGGCTCGCCGGCGATCATGCCGTGCGGCAGTGAATCCATGGCCGCGCGCAAGCGATCAATCGTTTCCCGCCTGGGAACGGGCGCCGACTTTTCGTCGTCCAACATGCAGGCGACTGAAACCACGCGGCCATCGCGGCTGTGCGTGTACCCCGAGAAAATATTGCGCAGCGCCGCCGCCACTTTGCTCTTCGGGTCGACGATCAATTCGCCCAAGGGCCGATCCAAACTCAGCACGCCTTGAACGCCGGGAATCGCCTGCAAGCGTTTGCTTACCTCGGCCACCCGGCGGATGCCCTCTGCGGATGGGTCGAGCAAATGCGCGTCTTCGTAAACGGCCAGTACAACTTCATTGCCGCCAAACACACGCTTGAGGCGTGCGTAGGGCGCCAAGATGGGAGCTTCGGCCGGAAACATATTCTCAATCGAGCGATCGAACTCCACACGCCGCGAAGCAGGCCAGGCGGCAATCGATAAAACCGCCGCCACCGCAAGCAAGGCCCAACGCCAGGCCACGAGTCGTGTCGCGGCGATTTGCAACCAAGACGTCAACGTCGGCTCCTCGAACGGGATGGGAGCGTCCTAGGAGTATCCCAAGAATAGTGGTCGCTCGACGTAAAGTGTACGATCCTCTCCAGACGCATGCCAGATGTCGAAAACACGACATCAAACCGGGACAAACCATTTTGCCTACTCCGCCTCCGGTTCGTGCCTATCCTGCACGGGGGCCGACTTATCCCACAGGGCCGCTTTTTCTTTTGCCGAAGGCGTCGCCAACGGGCGAACGATTCGAAACCCCACGCCCAGCGCGTCGGTGTGGTACCAAATGCTCTTGGGGATTTGAGGATCTTGTTCTTTCCAATCTTCATGGGAGCCCACGCGAGCGGCGCTGCGGAGCAGCGGTGCGTCGTCGTCCCAGGAGCCGCCGCGAACCACGCGCGGGTAGAGCGTTTGGGGAATCGCGAACAGATTGTTGGCCGACGCCTTACCGTAAAAATCGGACGTGTATTGGTCGAGCACCCATTCCGCCACGTTGCCGTGCATATCGTACAAGCCCCAGGGGTTGGGTTTTTTGAGCCCGACTTTATGGTACGTTTCGTCGCTGTTGTCGTAATACCAGGCGTAATCGCCTAGCTGGGCGGCGTCGTCGCCAAAGGAGTAGGCCGTTTGGGTTCCCGCCCGGCATGCGTATTCCCACTCCGCTTCGGTCGGCAAACGGTAATACCGACCCGTTTTCGCACTGAGCCAATTGCAATACGTGCGGGCCGCCAACTGGGTCATGCAGATAGCCGGCGATGTTCGCTTGCCCATGCCGAACGACATATCGCAGTACGGTTCGGTCGGTTGGCTCAACTGATATTCGTCGGCCAGTTGATCGCGAATGTTTTTCTTGCGGCCGAAAACCTGCCGCCGGGCGATGTCCAGGTCTTCCATCCAGACGTCGTATTGATCCCACGTGATTTCATACTTGCCCATCCAGAAGGGAGAAATTTTGACTTCATGTTGCGGCCCTTCGCTTTCTTCACGCCCGGCTTCCGTAGCCGGGCTGCCCATCAGGAACGACCCGCCGTGAATCGGCAGCATCTGAATTTTTTCAGACGTGTGTTCAATCAGCTCCGCGTAGGGTTTCATTTCCGCTTCATTGGCGGCCGCTGAATTCGGCACGACCAACAATTCAGGGTGTTCGTCGGCCATCGTCGGAGAGGAAACCGCGACGAAGAAACTCAACACCAACGCGAACACGAACAAAAAAGTCATCGCCGAACGCGGCGTTATCCACTGAAAATTCATCGAAACACTCACGGGGAAATCACCTAACAATATGGAACGAGGGAGGCGGCCATTGCGATCATTCGCCCAGAAAGCGGACGGCGGGCGAGAGCAGCACACAACGCGGCTGCACCTTTGAGGATAACTACTGCCCCCGCCGGTTGGTAGTGGCAATTATCGGTGCGGCGACCAGCACCCTCACCGACAACCACTCTGTGAAGACGCGCGATTCAGCGGTAACCGCCCGGTCCACATGCTTGGCGCGGCGAACTGTGTTAGCATGCGAACGAGAGAAATGATCGATCGCGCCGCCGTTTATGTTCACCGAGAGGTCCTCCACATGTACACGCGAATAGAGCACCGGAGTTTTGTTATGCGAGGTTTCCTCGCCGGCTTGATTGTGGTTGCGTACAGCGCGAACGCTTTTGCCGAGCCTCGAATCTCGATTAAAAACCCGCTGAAACTGAAGGGCGCTTCGCTGGCCGCCGAGCGAATTCCCTTGGGCGAACCAGACGACTACAAACCGTGTATCGCACTTTTGCCTTCCGGCGAACTTCTCGTAACGGCCTTCCATCAACACAAAAAACCGGGCGGCAAGATCATGGAGCAAAACCTGTTGTGGCGCTCCACCGATGGCGGTAAGACGTGGTCCGGCCCCGAGAAACTGAACCTTCTGGGCCGCGAGCCTTATCTGACCGCCCTGAAAGATGGCACGCTCTTCCTCACCGGCCATCTGCTGCCGCAAGATATTCGCAACCAGCAAGGCTACACGCACGGCTATCTGCACCGCTCGACCGATGCCGGAAAAACCTGGACATCGCTACGGATTCCCTCCGAAAAAATCAAACCCGGCGCCAGCAACCACACCACGCGCAACGTGCTGGAAATGGAAGACGGTTCGCTGCTCTTGGGCGTCGACTACGATGGCGGCGGCGGGCCTTATTTCATGTGGCGTTCGACCGACCGCGGCAAAACCTGGGACCGCCGCCAAACCTGCCAGCCGTTGGATTTCAAAAGCCGCTATGGTTTTTTCGGCGGTGAAACCTGGCTCTGGGCCACACGCGCCGGCGGCATTCTGGCGCTGGTGCGGGTCGACAGCAATGAGCTTCCCATTTTGAACCAGCCCACCAGCGGTAAGGATGATCAGGACGACCACTTCATTCTCTATCATTCCGCCGACCGTGGAAAAACGTTTCGCCGCCGGCGAGATTTAGGCGACTACGGCGAAATGTATATGTCGTTGTTGCGGCTACAGCGACCGAAACTTCTGCTCACGCTCACCGTGCGCAAGAGGAATCCGCCGCTGGGCGTGCAAGCCATTCTAGGTGAGGAGCAAAACGGCGATATTCGTTTCGATTTCCAGCACGACCGCATCTTGCTCGACTCCAAAACAGGCGCCCGCTACCAAGGCGGCGGTTTTGGTCCGACCGTGCAACTGGCCGATGGAACGCTTGTCACCTCTTATTCCTATCGTGGCCACGACGACAAAACCCACGTGGAAATCGTGCGTTGGCGGTTGCCAAGCGAGTGAACAACGGGCGTCATCAACCTGGAAGAATCCCGCGTTGTTTCGACCATTGGGCCATGCTGGGCATGGAGGCCCAATCGGGTTCGTCGAACACGCCCAAGCCGGGGCATTGCAGGCTTCCGCACTGCATGACGCCATGGCGAATTTTCAGGAACCATTCGCCGCCGCGCTGTTCGTAAAGATCGGTATGGCGGCGGGCGACCGAGGCTTTGTCTTGCTCCGAAAGCATCGAGAGGCCGAAGTTGTAGTGGTGGCCGTTTCTTTCGCAATGCGTAATTCCCAACATGCCCACGACGGCCAAATCTTGTTGCAGCGGCGCGACGGGAAGGTTTTGCAAGTCTTCGGCGCTATGCACCGTTTCCTTGCCGGCTTCCGCGCGACGCAGCAGCAACGCGCGGTTCATCAGCGACTTAAACACCCCTTTGCAATTTTTGTGCGATGTTCCCGCGTAGCCCAAGGCCAACGCCTGCCGGCAAGCAGTGAGGGCGCCGTCCGATTCGTCAATGATGACCGGTTTCGCTCTGCTAATTTGTCGGATCCAACGTTCGGCCCGCGGCGCAAGCGACAGCCGCCGCGGCAACGGCTGTTCGATAAACAAAATATGCTGGAAAAGCCCCAACTGCTCCTTCTCCAGACGTTTGACAAACTGGGCGAATTGCTCCAAGGCGTCGAAGGCCTCGTTGGCGTCGAGCGTAATGATTGGCTGGCGCTGCTGCGGGAGCAGATCCCAAATACGGGCCAAGCGGCGCAAATCTTTTTGTGCATCGCCCGATATTTTGAGCTTAAAATGCCGCAAGCCATAAAAAGAAATACAATCAGCCAACGTTTCCGGCAGGCCATCGTTCAGCCGCCGGGAAGCGGGCCAATCTTCCTCGCTGAGCGGGTCGTACAGACCGACCGTATGCCGCACCGAAATTTCTCGCAGCGGACGCGCCGGCAAAACCTCCGACCAGTTCACTCCTTTCAATTCAGGATGCACCTGCTCGGCTTCGATTCCCAAGCGGTCGTCGCGGACCATCTCACACAGCGGCTTCCCGTCAAGACGGCTCACGCCATCGAGCAGCGCGCGTTCCAACAACGCCGAAGCAAAGGTCGAGGTAAGATCTTCCTGTCGCGCCGCCCGCCCCGCCGCGACCACTTCCCGATGCCGCGCCAACCATTGTGCGAAAGGAGAATCGAAGGCGGGTTGCGCCAAGTAACACTCTCGGGCTTGTCGAATGAGCGCGGTCAGCTCCCGCAGTTTGAGCGTCTGGCTCCGACCGGGCCGTTTATCGAGCCAGCGCACCGAAAGGCGGTCGGCCGCGCAGCCAAACGAAACCTTGCCCGAAGCGTCGCGGAGCATCATCCTCACATGGCACAGCGGGCTGGTCACGCGCTGGGCCGTGGCCCCGCGGCCTTGCTTCCCCAAGGCGGAGGGGAACCGCGCCGGCTTGGTTTCGCGGACAAAAAAATCGATGCTCTCAATGCGGTATTTCACGACGCGTCACCTCGGAGAAAAAACTGGTTGCGGCAATCAAGCGTTCCACCCCTGAGCGTTTCGGCTTGGTAGCCGGTTGTGGTAGGCGGCGAGTGGGCGACGGTCTTGCTTAGCGTGGAGGCGGTGGAATGTGATTCCGTCCTGTGCGGGGAGACCTGCGGTCGGGGAGTCGGCGAGGTCGGGAGACCTACGCCGAGCGCGCCATCCTCGATCACCTGATTGTCATACCTATGGTCAGAGTAGATTTCAAAGACAGCTGTCAAAGGATCCGAAGCGTTACTAGGTCTAATCATATTACGGACAATCAAAGGGGTCGGACAATCAAAGGGGTCAGGACCAATAGTGTTCGGCACGGCAATAGCGGCATGGAGTGAAGTCGATTTTCAGGTCGTTTTTTAGCGGGAAAGAGCGGGAAAGAGCGGGAAAGAGCGGGAAAGAAACTGAGGTCGCGGCGAAGTTCAGATTCTGATCTCTCAAGCGCGCAGCAGTAAGCGGCTCCACGCACCAGGGTGGGATTGGCGCGCAGTGGTCCTAAACTTTGTTCGATTTTAACTTTTTGATATGGGCTTCCAGCTCTTCAAGCGAGGCCCAGCCCATCATGTAGAAGCAGATCATTTCATACGTTCGCTTGTTGGGT
>JAJRWU010000270.1 GCA_024276655.1 Planctomycetota bacterium | reverse complement strand
GCGCAGGCGGTAGCGCGAGCGGCTACATCCGCCGCCTGCGAGCGCCACACATACCAGCAGCAAAAAACAGACGCGAGTACGATCCAAGCCAGACTCCCCCAATAACAAACAACAGCCGCGCGCAAACACCGCGCAAACCTAAACACATATCGGGACGTCGATGTATCGAGTTGAGAAAATTTAACGATTATGCGGGCGCCACGGGTAAATAGGGAGCATTGAAGGTTTGGGGCGACACCCCCCCGCCATTCAGCCCAAATCGCAAATCGGTCGGCCTTCGCAAACTTTGCGCGGCACGTGCTGGAAATGATCTTCGTAGCGCTGCGAGGCGTCGATTCCCAGGTGGCGGAAAACCGTGGCGGCCAAATCGGCGGGGGAAACCGGTCGGTCGGCAACATAACCGGCGTCGCGCGTGGTGGCGCCGTACACTTGCCCGCCGCGAACGCCGCCACCCGCCAGTAACACGGTGAAGGCGTGCGGCCAATGATCGCGGCCGGTTTTTTGTGTCATGGCGTTTTGAGAAAACTCGCCGATGCGAGGCGTGCGGCCAAATTCACCCGTGACCACCACCAACGTGGTTTCCAGCAAGCCGCGTTGGTCGAGGTCTTGGAGAAAGGCGGCGAACGCCTGGTCGAACTTGGGGCACAAATCATGTTTCAGCTTTTTGAAATTGTCGTGATGCGTGTCCCATTGGGGCGACACTTTATCGTGCTTGGTGTCGTCGTCCCAGTTAACGGTCAGCAGCGAAACGCCCGCTTCGACAAACCGCCTCGCCAGCAACAGACTTTGGCCGAATTTCGTCATGCCATACGCTTCCCGCTCGCCCGGCGCCGCATGTTGCAAATCCAACGCTTGGCGGAACGCGCGCTGTTGGAGCATCGAGTACGCTGTTTCCGCATGGCTCTTAAATGTTTTGGCGGCGGGGCCGAAACGGGTTTCTGTTTGCCGGATCGACGCTTCCAACTGCTGCAACAGTTCGCGCCGGCTCTTCAATCGCGCCGCGCCGACGCCTTCCAACAGTTTGAAGCCAGACGCTTCAAAATCGACTTCACCAGGATCGGCGTTGAGCAAAACAGGATTAAAATTTTCGCCCATGCGCCCGCCGGTTTGGCCAGCTATGCGTTTGCTTTGGCCGACGAATTGCGAATACCAGGGCAGCACGACCGCCGGCGGCAACTTGCCGGCGGAGCGGCCATACCGTGTGACCAAGGCGCTGATTGAAGGCCAATCCTCGGGGGTTGCCTGATCGGTTTTGGCGGGCCAAAATAAGGCCGCCCCGAATACATTTCGCTACACGCCGGGCCATGCACCGGCATGCGATGCCGCATCGAGCGAAGCAGCGCGAACTTATTCATCTGGGCGGCCATTTTCGGCAAATGTTCGCAAAGATGAATGCCGGGCGTCGCCGTTGCCATCGGTTTGAATTCGCCGCGCACTTCAACCGGCGCCTGCGGCTTCATGTCCCACAGATCAATATGGCTAGGACCGCCGAAGAGAAAAATAAACACGCAGGAGTTTTGCCGATGCTTGGCCAGCGGCGCATCGTCGGCGGCCCGCGCCCGCAACGCCGTAAGTTGTTGCATGCTCAAACCCATCAGGCTCAAACCGCCCAATTGCAGCAGTTCACGCCGGGTTTTTAGAGCACCACGATGCGAGGCATGCAACACGGGGATCCCCTTTTTGCTCAGCCGGGGGCGGTGGTCATTCCGGCTTGCCGCCCACCGAAATCAAATGCGAGTACGTGCGAAAGTACATGCGGCCGCCAGCGATGGCCGGCGTGGATCGGGAGTCTTCGCCGAGGGGATTCTCGCCCAACAGCTTGAACTCTTTCTCGGCCGCCAACACATGCACGACGCCTTCGTCTGAAACACAAAAGATTTTATTGGCGGCCCGAACCGGAGAGGCGGAAAAGCCGCCGCCCAGCCGTTTCCGCCAATGCACCTTGCCGGTGGGGGCGTCGATGCAGGACACGATGCCCTTGTCGTACCAGAGGAAGAGTAAATCGCCGTTGGCGACCGACGTCGGCACGTAAGGCGCCTGCGTTGTAACCCGATAGACTTCTTCCGGCGTTTCTCCGGGCTTGATCGCGACGACATAATTCCCGCCGCCCCCAGAGCCCGTGCTGCCGAAAATCAAGCCGCCCGCCAGTACCGGTGAACTCACCGTGCGCATGCGAAACACTTTGATTTGCCAGTTTTGCTCACCGGTTTTAGGATCGATGCTATAGATGCCATCGCCGGTGCTAGTGTTGATGATTTGATCAGGCTGCCCCGGCGCGCGATAAATACACGGCGCCGAATAACAAACGTTCACACTGGCGCGCGGCGTCGACCAAACCAGTTCGCCCGTCGTCCGTTTGAAGGCCATCAGAAAACTCTTGCCCGGCTTCTGTCCTTCCTTCAGCCGGGCGGCTTGTTGCGAATTGGAGAGAATCACCAAATCGTTATAGAGTATGGGCGACGTGCCGAAGCCGTGCTGGCTCACCCACGGCCCCAGATTTTTGCTCCACAACTCCTGGCCATCGTGCGAAAACGATTTGAGCGTTGTTTCCTGGGGAGTCGACCAAGCGACATACACCTGGCTCGCATCCACGGCGGGCGTGCAGGAGGCAAAGCTGCTGCGGCTATGCAAATGATGCGGCGTTGAGGGGTAATTCCGGTTCCAAATAATTTCGCCGTCGGCGGCGTTTATGCAGAGCATGTAGCGCTCGGCGGTTTCGGGGTCGGCGCTGAGAAGAAACACGCGGTCGCCCCAAAGCACAGGACACGAATGACCAATACCCGGAAGTTTCGTTTTCCAGTTGAAATCGTCTGGTGTGAATTCAGAGGGGATGTTGACTGTTTCATTCCCGCCCTGTCCGTTAGGACCATGGAAACGGGTCCACTCTTGGGCGGGAGCGGAGAAGGGATTGATCATTGTCAGAGAGATGACCAACAAAAAAATCGGCAGTCGCATGGCGGGTTCCTAAAATATTGCACAAATCTACAACCGTGGGCTCTTGCCAAATGTTACCCGACAACCCGGCCGCTCGCCAGCGAAAGTTTGTGCTGGCGGCAATCAGCCTTCGCCGGCGAATTCACCCAAATTAGCGGTTTGGCGGGCTTCATGTTGTGATATACTCGGAAACAGTGGGAATTCAAATCGCAGGAGTTTCGGCCATGCTGACGTTGTACGATGAAAAACGCCGTCTAGGGCGCCGCGGCTTTTTGAAAATCGGCGGACTGGGTTTCGCCGGCTGTTCGCTGCTCGATGTGCTAGCGGCGCAGGCGTCTGCGAAAACCGCCTCGCAGCGAACCGCCACGGGAAAATCAGTGATTTTCCTCTTCATGCACGGCGGCCCTAGTCAGATCGAAACGTTCGACCCCAAAATGTCGGCGCCGGCCGGAATACGCAGCGCTACGGGCGAAGTGAAAACCTCGCTGCCGGGCGTAACGTTCGGCGGCACTTTCCCCAAGCTGGCGTCGCGCGCCAACCGCTTGGCGGTGGTGCGTTCGTTTACCACCGGCGATGGCCGCCACGATATTAAACCGATTGTCTGTCGCGATACGCTCAACGCCAACTTGGGTTCGCTGTACGCACGCGTGGTGGGGGCGAATCATCCCGTTTCCGGCATGCCGACCAACGCAGCGCTGTTTCCCCGCGCCGTGGCCCCGGAATGCCAAAAGGAAACCTCCACCTTCGGCAACTTTCGCTCCAGCGGAGATTTCGGCAGCGCCTACGCGCCGTTCGCCCCCGGCGATGGCGGCGACCTCCAACAAGACATGCAACTCAACATACCGCTCACGCGTCTCGACGCCCGCCGCGCGTTGTTGGGCCAGCTCGACAGCGCCAAACGCGCTATTGAAAACGAACGCGCCATGTCCGACATGCAGCACCAGGCGTTTAAAATTATTCTGGGCGGCGTGGCCGATGCGTTCGATCTGTCGAAGGAAGATCCTCGCACCGTGGCCCGCTACGATACGGCGCCGTTGGTGCGGCCGGATCAAATCTCGCGGCGTTGGAATAACTACAATAACTATGTCGACAACGCCAAGTCGTTGGGCAAGCTGTTGCTGCTTGCGCGGCGGTTGTGCGAAGCGGGCTGCGGCTTTGTCACCGTGACCACCAACTTCGTCTGGGATATGCACGCCGACGTCAACAACGCCACCGTGCAAGAAGGCATGGGCTACATGGGCGCGCCGTTCGATCATGCCGTCGCCACGTTGATCGACGACCTGTATGAACGCGGCCTGGACGACAAAATTCTGCTGGTCGCCTGTGGTGAAATGGGCCGCACCCCCAAAATCAACAAGAACGGCGGCCGCGACCATTGGGGCGGCTCCGCCCCGCTGCTTTTTTCGGGCGGCGGTCTGCGCATGGGGCAAGTCATTGGGCAATCAACCCGCGACGCCAGCGCGCCGCTCTCCACGCCCTACAAAATCCCGCACCTCGTTTCCACGGTGATGAACACGGCGTTCAACGTCAACCAACTTCGCATCGCCCGCGGCGCTCCGGCGGAAGTCGTGCGGGCGGCCAGCCAAGCCGAGCCGATTTTCGAACTGTTTTGAAAGTTCGCCGGCGGCAGGTCTCGCCTCACGCCGGCCGTGGTTCCCGAGCGCCGTTCGAGTAATGCGTGTCGCCTTTCGATCCGCGAAAGTAAGCACCGCTCGATAAATAACGGTCGCATTTGTGTAGCCATCGTCGCCAGACGGTGGGTGAGCGGTGAACCATCCCACGCTCTGGCGAGCATGGCTACGACACTAATTTTCCGCTCGATGCTAACGTTCATCAACCTTGGTGGTAAAACAATGTTTACTCCGCATGCCTAAAGGCTGCTTGCGTTTTGTTTTGGGCGATCGAGACAACGTGCATCGGCGGCGTCGGCCGGTTACAATGTGTGTCTGCCGCCATGGCGATGCCAGGGTGCAGGAACACGATTGGCCACCCACCGTTTTCCCATCAACCCGCGGAATCAAACCCGATGAAGTTCACGCTCCCCGCCCGACTATTATTGCTGTTGACGGCTCCATTATTGCTGTTGACGACGCCGCTGTTGGCGGCCGATTGGCCTCAATTGCGAGGTCCTCATTTTAACGGTTCGACAACCGAAACGAACCTGCCGACGAACTGGAGTCAAACCGAGAACATTGCCTGGAGCGCCGATATGCCCGGTCCCAGCAGCGCCACGCCCTGCGTCTGGGGAGACCATGTCTTCGTTTCGAGCACCGACCCCGCCAACGATACACTCATCGCGATGGCCTTCGACCGCAACACCGGCAAGTTGCGTTGGCGGCACACGGTGGGCCAGGGAATTCGCAAAGACAGCCGCAGCACGTTTTCGGCGCCAAGCCCCGCGACCGACGGCAAGGTCGTGATCTTCTTTTACGGCAACGGCAAAATGTTCGCCTACGATTTCGCCGGCCACCAGCAGTGGACGAAGAACGTCGGGCCGTTCGCCTTCGGTTGGACCTTCAGTTCCAGCCCATTGCTCCACGGCGGCAAACTATACCTGCAAATCTTGCAGAATCGCGGAGATTCCGGCAACGTGAAGTCGTACCTGCTGGCGTTAGACCCAAACACCGGCCGCCAACTTTGGAAACACGTCCGCCCCAGCCAGGCGGTGGGAGAATCGTTGGAAGCCTTCAACACCCCGATGCCCTACGAGCATAACGGCCGCAAGCAACTCTTGGTCAACGGCGGCGACGCCGTCACCGGCCACGATCTGGAAAGCGGCAAGGAACTGTGGCGTTGGGAAACCTGGAACCACGAAAAGATTGGGCATTGGCGCCTGGTGCCTTCGCCGGTTGCCGGCGAAGGCGTGGTGCTTCTCTGTGCTCCGAAGAAGAACCCTGTTTACGCCTTGCCCACAAATAAATCGGGAACCTTGACCGACAAAGATCTTTATTGGGTCAGCGCCGGCGAGCGGAATATCACCTCCGATGTTTCCACGCCCGCATTCTACGACGGCGACTTTTTCATCTTGAGCAAAAGCCGCCGGGCGCTTTCTCGCGTGGCGCCGAAAACCGGCGAGATCAAATGGACCACGCAACTGAAGAGTCGCCGGGCGTTGGAAGCGTCGCCACTGGCCGCCGACGGCAAAATCTATCTGCTCGACTTCGACGGCGTGGCGACCGTCGTGAACGCCGCCGATGGAAAAATCATCAACGTGATTCCCATGGAAGACAAAGAAAATCTTGGCTCCGATTTCATCCGATCGTCCATCATCGCGGCGCACGGGCAACTCTTCATTCGCACCAACACGAAACTTTATTGCGTGGGCAAGCGTTGAGATAGTGCGGGCGGATAATAGGTAGCCGCGCGGAGTCGATTGACCAACATTAAAAGCCCGGCATTTTCAAAATGCCGGGCTTTTTTTTTGAGTCACCACCGGGAACTTCTTTCGGGACGGTCTCTCAGTTGGCGTTCACCACCTCTCCGCCGCCGCGCGTGATCAGGCTGGCGTAGATGGGCGTGCCGATGGTTTCGGCCAGCAGCCGAACACTGCCATCGGCAAAGACCGCATCGACTCCGCCAGGATGAAAACTGAACGCTTCGTTGTTATTCGTGCAGTTAATCGGACAAGGCCCCGGAACACTCAAACCGTCGTTGCGAAACGTGTGCAGGGGAATCGCGTTCGCGACGTCGGCCCAACCGGCGCCGCGCACCCGGCCGTTCGTAACGCCGAAGTTGCCGCCGCCGGGGCTGTTGTTTTGAGGACCCTTGCCGTTGCTGGTCCAAAATTCGGGGCGGCCGGCGTCTTCGGCCATGAAAATGGTATTGGATGTGCCGTCAAGAATTTGCGACAGCCGCACCCACTGCCAAGAGCCGATCGCTCCTTTTAAGTCGGTGTTGGGAATATACCCCGACCGCACCACGATACTCGCCACCCCGGTAACCGGCGCGTAGTCGGCAGGGGCGGCCACAATGCCGCTACGAATGGTGTCTAGCAGGTCGGGCCCGCCGGGCGTCGACGGACAGCGGTACACACTCAAGTGCGTGGCGATTGCCGGCTGGTTGCCGGGGGCGTCCCAGTTCAGATTCCAATCGTATTGATCATACAGATTCGTCTGCTCAAGATAAGGCAAGAGAAATGCGGCCCAGGTATGGCGGGGGCGACCGCTCCGGGCGGGCGGCAGTTTCTTATGGACGTCGTGATAATGGTGCAGCGAGAGGCCAATTTGCTTGAGGTTGTTCTGGCACGACATACGTCGGGCCGCTTCGCGGGCTGCCTGCACCGCCGGCAACAGCATCGCCACCAAAATGCCAATGATGGCAATCACGACCAACAACTCGACCAAGGTGAATCCTCGCCCGCGACGCGATCGAACCCCAATCACGCGAACCCCAATCAATCGAACCACTAACATTGTGTTTTCTCCTTCGGCGAATGCAGCGTCTAGAACAGACACTGCAAAGAAGTGAACCGCAAACAGCCGAACGAATTGAGTCAATTAAACCAGACTGGTCGGAGAAATGCCAGTTTTTTCTTAGAAATAAGCGGGGCGGCTGGCGAGAATTCGCCAAGCCCAACAGAACAGAGGTAAGAGTTTTCCACAAAACAACTTGCGTCAACAAGTCACAATGGGGACAGTTTTTCCGCAAAACAAGTTGGAGACGTCCGACCGGCACTTTATAGTACTTACTTGGTCGGTTCGCATTGTGCGTTGTTGTAAAAAACCTGGACGAAAATAATGAACCTTAGTTCTCAAAGACGTTTTACGCAGTTCTTTTTTTTGGCGTGTTTGTTTTCGCTGATGCTCCCCGGCGCGGGGTGGTCGAAATCGCCGAACGAACCGGTGGGCGATGCCGGCGCAGCGCCCCAAGATGCAACAGGACGCGCGCTGAATATGAATTTTGAAACGGGCGATCTCACCGATTGGAAGGTCGACGGCGCCGCCTTCACGCAACAGCCGATCAAAGGCCCGATCAGCGCCAACCGGCCCTTTGGCGAAGGCAAGCGGAGCGATCCTACCGGCGACTTTTGGATCGGCGGCTACGAAAAATTGCATGATGCGCCCCAAGGAAGTTTGACCTCCGCCGCGTTCAAAATCACGCATCCTTTCGCGAGTTTTCTCATTGGCGGCGGAGGATACCAATCCACGCGCGTGGAGTTGGTCGACGCCGACAGCGGCCAGCCGTTTTTTACCATTTCCGGCTCCAATCGAGAGAACTTGGTTCCCGTGATCGTCGATCTGCGCCAGCAGCAGGGCAAACAGATGTTCGTCCGCTTGGTCGATCAACACACTGGAGGCTGGGGGCATGTCAACTTTGATGACTTTCGCTTCTACAAAAAAAAGCCGCGTTTTGCCGTCGTGACACTCAAGCCCAAACCGCCGGCGCCGAAGCTGGTCGACCTTTATCCTCACGCTGGGCTGAGCGCGGAAAAAGCGGCGGCTGCAATGAAGTTGCCCGCCGGTTTCCACGTGGCATCCGCCGCTGCGGAGCCAGATGTTCGCCAGCCGATTGCCATGGCGCTCGACGAACGCGGGCGGGTCTGGATCGCCGAAGCCTACGCATACCCGATTCGCGCGCCGGAGGGAAAAGGACGCGACCGCATCTTGGTGTTTGAAGACACCAACCAAGATGGCGTGCTCGATAAGCACACCGTGTTTGCCGAGCATTTGAATTTGGTGAGCGGTTTGGAGGTTGGGTTTGGCGGGGTGTGGGTCGGCGCGGCGCCGTATCTGTTGTTCATTCCTGACGCCGACGGCGATGACCACGCCGATGGCCCGCCGCAAGTACTGCTCGATGGCTGGGGGTATCACGACACGCATGAAACATTGAACGCCTTCATCTGGGGGCCCGACGGCTGGCTGTACGGCTGCCACGGCGTGTTCACGCATTCCAACGTGGGCCGCCCCGGCGCGCCCGACAGCCAACGCAAGCGCATCAACGCCGGTATTTGGCGTTACCACCCCACGCGCCACGAATTCCAGGTGTTTGCCGAAGGCACGAGTAATCCTTGGGGCGTCGATTTCAATGATCGTGGCCAGGCCTTTTGCACCGCCTGCGTGATTCCCCACCTGTATCACATTATTCAAGGAGCGCGGTACCAACGGCAGGCCGGCCAACATTTCAATCCGCATACCTACGACGACATTAAAACCATTGCGCTGCATCGCCACTGGGTGGGCAACCAGTGGAACAACGCTGATCGCGGCCGCTCCAATGAACTGGGCGGCGGTCACGCCCACGCCGGAGCGATGATCTACTTGGGCGGCGATTGGCCGGCGAAATATCGAGACCAAATTTTCATGAACAACATTCATGGCAATCGGATCAATCAAGATCGTCTGATCGCTGATCGGTCGGGGTATGTGGGTAACTCCGCGCCCGATTTCATTCTCACCGGCGATCAGTGGTCGCAAATTCTCAACCTGCGTTACGGACCCGACGGCCAGGTCTGGATGATCGATTGGTACGACATGCAGCAATGCCACCATCGCGAAGTCGATATTCACGATCGCAGCAACGGCCGCATATATCGCGTGGCTCAAGATGGCGTGCAGCCGGTGAAGGTCGATCTTACGAAACAGACCGACGAACAACTGGTGCGGCATCAGTTGGACCAGAACGATTGGTATGTGCGCCACGCTCGTAAAGTGCTGCAAGCCCGCGCGGCCGCCGGCAAATTATCGCCCGCGGCGCGCGAGGCTTTGGTCAAAATCGTGCATGAAAACGCCGACGGCACCCGCCGCCTGCGCGCGTTGTGGGCTCTTCACGTAACCGGCGGCCTGCCGGAGTCGGTCTTCGCGGGCGCGTTGCGCGATGAATCGGCGTTTGTGCGCGGCTGGACCCTCCAACTGTTGTTCGACAATCCCCGCCATGCGGTGTCGGCCGACTTACTCTCGAAACTACGAGAAAGGGCCGAGCAAGATACCTCGCCCGTGGTGCGGAGGTATATCGCTTCGGCGTTGCAGCAAGTTCCGCTCGAATCGCGCTGGGAAATACTCTCGCTGCTGATCACCCATTCCGAAGACGCCGCCGACCATAACCTGCCGCTCATGTACTGGTACGCCATGGAGCCGCTGGCCGATGTCGATTCTCGCCGGGCGTTAACCCTCGCCTTGGCGGCGGGCAAGCATATTCCGCTGCTGGCCGAATATATGATTCGCCGCATTGGCGGGTCTGACACGAAACAAGCGTTGGCGCTGTTGGTGGAAGGCTTGGCCGACGTAAACGACGCCGACGTAAACAGCACGGCCACGCAACAAATCTTTTTGCGAGGCATTACCGACGCGCTGCGAGGTCTGCGAAAAGTCGAGCCTCCCACGCAATGGGCGGCGGTCTACAAAAAGCTGGCGGCAAGCGACGATCCTCAACTGCGGCTCTCGGCCGCCACCCTGGCCACCACCTTTGGCAGTGCAAACGCCATGCGGCATTTGCGAGGTATTGTTGGTGATACAAAAGCGGCGCTGGCCGATCGGCGCCGCGCGCTGGCGGCGTTGGTGAAAGCCCACGATGAAAAACTAGCCGACGTATTGTTGTTGCTCGTGGGCCGCCGGGAGTTGACGTCCGAAGCGTTGCGGGCCTTGGCCGGATACGACGATCCTCGAACTCCCCAAATCGTACTGGGTGCGTACGCATCCCTTTCGGCGGCGGAGCGCCGCGACGCGCTGTCGACGCTCAGCGCGCGTCCCGACTATGCGAACCGCCTGCTAGACGCCGTCGAAAAGAAGCAGGTGCCGGCCAACCACCTCACCGCCGATTTATTGCGGCAGTTGCGGAATTTAGATGTCGCGGCGCTGAACAAACGCATCGAACAGGTGTGGGGAATCGTGCGAGATAGCCCGGCCGACAAACTGCGGCTGATCGCGCAGTTCAAGAAGTTGGTGCAAAACAGAAAGCTGGCCACGGCCGACCCGGTGTTGGGCCGCGCCGTGTTCGCCAAAACATGCCAGCAATGCCATACGTTGTTTGAAACCGGCGGCAAGGTCGGGCCTGATCTCACCGGCTCGAACCGGGCGAATCTCGATTACCTGCTCAGCAACGTGCTCGATCCTAGCGCTGTGATGGCCAAGGAGTACCAACCCAGCGTGCTGCAAACCGCAAGCGGCCGGGTGATTACCGGCATCGTGCGCCGGCGCGACAAAAACTCGCTCACCATCCAAACCGCCAATGAAATTGTCGTGTTGCCGGTGGTCGAAATTGAGGAAGAACTGCAGAGCACTTATTCCATGATGCCTGACAACCTGCTGGCCAATTTGAGCCAGCAGGAATCGCGGGCCTTGGTGGCGTATCTGGCCAGCGGCGGCCAATTGCCGATGCTGGCCACGCCCGATAACACCGCCACGTTTTTTAACGGCGAAAATCTCACCGGTTGGCGGGGGAATACGTCGCTTTGGAGCGTTGAGAATGGAGAGATTGTCGGCCGCAGCCCTGGAATTGGCCGCAACGAATTCCTCATTAGCGATTTTGCCGTCGACGATTTTGACCTCACCCTGGAAGTCAAACTTTCACCCAACGCCGGCAATAGCGGCATTCAGTTTCGCTGTGAGGAGCTGGCGGGCGGCTTATTGAAGGGTTATCAGGCCGATATCGGCGCCGGCTGGTGGGGCAAGTTGTACGAAGAGCACGGCCGCGCCTTGCTTTGGAAGCAATCGGCCGAGAAGCATGTGCGCGAAGGGGAATGGAACACCTACCGCATTCGCGCTGAAGGGTCGCACATCCAAACCTGGATCAACGGCCATTTGAGCGTCGACCTGAACGACCCCGACGGCGCCCGCCGCGGCGTGATCGGCCTCCAGATTCACTCCGGCGGCCCCATGGAAGTTCGCTTCCGCAATCTCGAACTTAAAACGCTCCCGGCGCCAGAGAAGCAGAAAGGTTCTTAGGAACCGCTCGCGAAATTAGTGACGACTTGGCGGTTTTGAATTGCTAAACTCATTGCGGTGCAACGGCGTGATTGGCCCTCATTGCATCCCGTCATTTCACGAGCGGTCTTAGCCGTGTAATAAATGAACCACGGATTGCACGGATCACACGGATGAAGAAGAGTCGTGGCTGCCGGCATCCTCGCCCATCTGTGTTAT
>JAJRWU010000269.1 GCA_024276655.1 Planctomycetota bacterium | reverse complement strand
GAGCGTCCTTGCCCATGCTAGATTCCCTCCTAAACATGCTAGATTCACCAACCAACCGAAAAAGCATAGCACAACGCGACAAATGCAGGAATCCAAATCCCATCTCCTCCCGAGGCGGCAAAGTGCGTTCCTGCACCCACACCCCAGGAATTTCCTTGACACTTCTTGGCCAAATCGCTACAACCCATGTATTACTCGGTAATTATTCAGTAATTTTAGTGAAGCAATTGGTAGGCTGCTCATTGGGCGTGAACATTTTCTCAATAAGTATAGTAGCGTCGATTGGGGCCAGGGCCTGAGGTATGCAAAATGGCGGGGCCCATCTCGTGCAAGCAGAGATTGGCGAGGTTTTATCGCGGATGCGAGTTAGTTAGAGCATGTGGTAAGGCGAATCAGTGCGGTTTCCCTGTGGGGGTGGAAATGGTCCGACGCCGCGAAGTTCTTTTGGGTTTGGGCGCAATCGCCAGTGGCGTTGCATGGCCACTCTGGAGGGCTCGCGAGGCGCCGCTGCGCGTTCGGGAGCGACCGCTGAAGTTCAGTCTTCTCCCTTTCGGGCATGTTGAGTCTACTTTCGATCCTGCGGTGTTGGATGTAGTTCGGCAACGGCTTCGTGTGAGCCCGCAAATGGCGTTTAGCGATCTGTTGCACTGGCTCCGTATCTTCGCCGTTCAGGCGTCGCCGGAATATCTAGCCGCATCAAGTCGAGACGCGCTGGCGCTTCTAACAGATGCGAGGCGAATCGAAGAGCGATATGGTCAAGCGGGTGTTATCGTCCCGACTAAAAACGGAGTTCGTTTTCTGTCGAGGCTTTCTGGCCTTGACCTAAAATCTAACTCCCGACCGTCGCATCCCTGCCAAGAACTAGCGATCTTCGGCGAAATAGGCTTGCCATCGTCCACGACAATCACGACAGCGGTAGGCGATTTTTCGCTCAAAGATGCTATCCGCGACTGTCTTCGTAACCTTCAGGTTCGCGAGGCGATGTGTCAAGAGCCTGAATGGGCAACTCAGGTGCTCGTGCATTATTTGCCGCCAGTCCGCTCATGGCGAAATCGTTGGGGTGAAGAGTTAACGTTTGAACGGTGGACGGAGTTTCTTATCGATCGCGACGTCGCGAGATACTCATGTGGCGGGACGCATTTGCTGCATTCGCTGGCGTTGATTTTACAGGCGAACTCGCAGCACCCGGTATTGAGCCGTGATCTCGCGGAGCGAGTGCGTCGCGTTTGCGTGAACTTCTCACGAACGATTGAGGCAACTCAGCATTCCGATGGTGCTTGGAGATCCGATTGGAGGCAAGCCAATGTGATCGGAGAGCAGTACGCGAGGAGCGGCGTCCACCTGACCGGCCACATTCTCGAATCGCAGCTTTATCTGCCGAAAGATCTCCGTATTTCAGACCGCGCTGCGGGATTGGCTCTGCGGTATCTTGCTGGCGCTTACAGAATCTCTGACGAACAAGTCGTCTCTGATGAGTATTGCTACTACAGCCACGCAGGCTTTGTACTGTTGCAATCTTCAGAATGACCACGCTTACACCCGTTCCTGGCGAACCTGGAAAATAGCAATGCGTGTCGCACTGATGCTGATCGCCTTGATGGCTCCTGAAGCGGCGACTCCCGAGGTCGTTATCGACGACCTCGGCTGGCGCTCAGTTTACCGTTGCGGACCGAATTGTCTGTATGTCGTGTTGACGATGCAAGGGGAGCAGGTTGACTACGAATCGCTCGTTGACGAGTTGAACTTGACCGACCGCGGCGCCAGTGTCGCCGATTTGGTTCGCGTCGCGAATACGCATGGAATGCAGTATACTCCGCTGCGAGCCGGGGCTAAATATCTCTCGAAGTTGCCGCTTCCGGCGATCGTTCACTTTAATAATCCGGGCGACGACAAAGGCCACTTTGTTGTTTTGTTGTCCGTCGGTAAGGATGACACGTTGACTATTATTGAGTGCACGCGTGGTCGAATGGAGCGTCTGTCGAGGGGTGATTTTCTGACACGTTGGAGTGGGGTCGTTGTCGTCCGGTCAGAACGCTTGAAAAATAGTCACCTCGATAATTGGTTGTTGGTCTCTTCGGGATTTCTACTCCTATTGGCTATTGTCGGTCTGGTCAGTTGGCGAAGAGCGAAGCACGCACCAATGATTGCTTGAGGTTTTCGAAAGTGGTTTTTCTCCCGATTTTCTTTTACGGGGAGTAAATCGATGAGTTGTTTTTTACGCTATGCGGCTGGTTTTGGAGCAGCATTGTTGTTTGCAAATCTTGCACTGGGCATGGTTGCCGACGTTGGTGAAGTCAGGACGTTAAACCTGGAGGAGTCGTCTTCGATTTGGGGCGCCGGTAGTCTCTGCAGCTTAGTGGTTCTAGATGAATATTCTCAAGGCTGTTCGGAAGCGCCGTGTACGGCCCTCAACGCTGCTATTAGCGCCGCCCCTTTTAAGGGTTCTTCGAAAGTGATTAATGTCATCTGCATTGGTACAAACATGCTGCCTTGCGGTGATGTTAATTTGTCCGCACCCTGTAACAGTAGCGGATCTTGAGGAAGGAAAATATGATGGCCGCGCCAGCCCAGGTTGGTGCGGCCATCGTCCTTGTTATCACTGATAGAATGCTAGATAAAAGAGAGGCGGGCGCGATGGTGTGTTTGTCGAGAAATCTGTCGTTGTATGTTATCTCCCTTTCACTCGCCATTGGCTTAAGTGGCGCGAACGCGCACGGAGCCGAGGCAACCATCGAAATGATTCGGAAAGAGTATGCGACGCACCAAGGAAAACTGCGGAAGCTGTCTGTTCACTGGCGCAGCAACGTCAAAATCTTGCAGGATGCTTCTGGGGTCTACGTAAACCGCGATGGTCGCTTTGCTATTAAAGACGACATGAGGTTCTTCGATGTCAAGCTGAGGCAGATTCAGGGGCCTCCGATGGAAGAATATCATCTGCATCGCGCCATGTCGTACGATGGCCAGGAGACACGCATCTTGATGATGGCGGATCATGCCAGGATTTATCCCACTGATCGACGCGAGCAGTTCGATCCTCCCGATGATTTCCTTGCCTTGCAGGGCTACCCTAAAAGCCAATATCGTATCTGGTTTAACAGCGAGTTTGTGACTTGCGACCTATCAAAATTGCTGCAAGAGCAAGATTTTGAAATTCAGGGTTCAGAAGAGATTGGCGGAACAACATGTCTCAAGATTGCCGGCCTCGCCCAACGGATTTACGTTGATCCGAAGCGTGGCTTTGCGATGGTGCGGCGTGAGTTGCTCGACGAGGATAGTGGTTTAGTCGGAGTTCGCTACTTGTTTCAGGATTTTTCAGAAGTACAGACCGGCATTTGGTTGGCCCGGAAGATTATCACCGAAACCTTTGACGGCTCGCGCCCCATGGCTCGTACGACTCTTAAGGTCCTAGAGATTGAAATCGAAGACGTACCCGATGCGCTATTTTCCCTGACCATTGACTCGGGAACAACGATTTCAGACCTGAGGCATACTCGCCGTAGCGATGACGGCGCTTGGGAGATTGTCAACTATCGAATACCGGCCAATCCGGCAGACTTGGATCAGGTCGTGGCAGCGGCTGTAAAGCAACAAGAACAGTTTGGTCTGGCAGCGAAACGTGGCTCATCGGTGCGGCCGGTTTTGCTCGCCGTGAATTTATTAGCAATCATCGTTATATGTATCGTTATGTTTAAGCGGCGCGCAAAGTCGGCTTGACGCAGTGGCCAACGACATATTACAGAAAATGGGTTCTTTTAATGACTTTTGGGTTGCTTCTTCTCTCGTTAATTGCCAATGAAGACATCGCCTCGCAAGATCCAGAGTGGACGATCGGCGTCGTTGCGGATCGGGTAGTCGCCAGACACGAAGGTCTCCGCGAGCTTTTCGTCGACCTTTTTATCACGACGAGCGAAGGAGACGCAACACAGACAGATCGAATTGCCGTCGCGTTTGCAGCCCGGCGGTGTTTTCTTGATTTCATGCATTTGACAGGTCCTGGGGATCCCCCATGGCGCGACAATGTACGATTTCAAGTTTGGTTGACATCGGAACAGACCAAGGTGTTCATGCCTTTCAAACGGGAACTCTCCAGACCGATGGAGGGCTCTTGGAGGAATTACTGGGTATCACCGTACGCTACGGCGATCGGCTGGCATCCCAAGGCGAAGGTCTTTGAGGAACCCGATGAGGATCTTTTTTACCTAGACCAATTATTTAACGCGGCCCGCCGCTCGGAGCTTCTGCTCGGTGACGAAACTGAAATCGTCGATACCTACGAGTGCGTGAAGGTTGAGACGCGCACCAAGGCCGATCAGCTTTGGCTGGCGCCAGATCTTGGATTCGCCCTGGTCAAACGTGTCACGATTCATGGTGAAGGCGGACGGTTTAAGAGGATCTACCGCTGCGGGGACTTCAAAGAAGCCGCCGAAGGTTTGTGGCTTCCCTGGAAGGTAAGGACTGACAGCTTTGAAATAGTAGAGGGGCAGGAGAAGGCGTTGCGGTCAGTTCTCCTCGATATCCAAAAGCTTGGCGTCAATGACGCTGTTCCGGACTCAATTTTCGAATTCACGCCGCCTTCCGGGATGATCACCGTTGATGAGAAGAACCGTCCGATTGCATTCGAGCCTGGCGGCGAGGATCTGCTTGATTTTTGGAGTGCGGTGTGTGCCATGGCTTTTCCGTCACGTCCGCAAAACCGAGTGTTCTCTTGGCAAGTCGTGTTTTCCACGATTTCAGGCGTATTCGTTCTATTTGCAGCAACGCTTATACTGTTGCGTATAAGGCGCCAATAGGTCTAACTGGCTCCCAAGTAGCCAACCTAGATCCAGGGCTGCTCGCCAAGACTCCCAGGGCTCGCACGCCGCCCCATCCCCCTCAAGGGCTCCGTGCGGCCTATCTCCGGATCCGCTCTTGTTACAGGGGGCTCCGCGTTGCATTCCCTATAAACGGAAACGTTGTCTTCGGTCAATTCGGTCAAAACCGGAACCGATTGGCGTAGGCCGGAGTTTGCGGTTCTGCTACGATCCGCCGTTTGAAAATTCAGACGCCTCCCATTTTGCCGACACGTCCTGTTTTAAACTGACGACGGACGCGCGGTGGAAACGCGTTTGTATTTGGAGCGCTTCCGCCAAAAGGCGTTTTTTCTCAACACGAACAGGAGCGGGCCATGTGTGGGATCGTCGGCTATCTAGGATTTCGTGACGCCACCGATTTTCTCGTCGAAGGATTGCGGCGCCTGGAATACCGGGGCTACGATAGCGCCGGCGTGGCCACGCTGAATAGTCGGCGGTCGTTTTCGCTGGTCAAAACGACCCAACGCATCGATTCGCTGGCCGAACTCTTGGAAGAAACGCCGGCGGCGGGCGCTATGGGCATCGGGCACACGCGCTGGGCGACGCACGGTCCTCCTTCGGCGGTCAATGCGCATCCTCACTTGGGAGGCGACCAAGAAGTAGTCATTGCGCACAACGGCGTGATCGAAAATTATCAAGTGATCAAGCAACGATTGGAGTCGGAAGGATTTCAATTCCGCTCGGCCACCGACAGCGAAGTTGTCGCACATGCGATTGCCGCCGAACTCAGAAAACTTCGCGCCGGCGCCCCCAAGGCAGCGGGCGGAGAGGCGGGCGTTCGACGCGCCGGCGGCCATAAAAACGCCGCCAATAAAGCGGCGGCGCAACAGACCGCCGCCGAACACGAAATGCTGGCGGCGGCCGTGGCGCAGGCCGTTTCGCAATTTCGCGGAACGTATGGACTGGTCGTGTTGTTTCGCGACTTCCCCGACGTGATGATCGCGGCGCGGCTGGGCAGCCCTTTGGTGGTGGGCATCGGAGAGGGCGAGCATTTTGTCGCCAGCGATAGTTCGCCGCTGGCCGGCTACACCGACAAAATCGTTTATTTGGCGGATCATCAAATCGCGATCATCACAAAAAACACGCTCTCGGTGGCCCATCGCGGCCAAGGAAGAGTGAAGCACAACGTGGAGGTTCTGCCGGTTGACGAAGAAGATGCGGGCATGAACGGTTTCCCTCACTACATGCTGAAGGAAATTTTCGAACAGCCCGAGTCGCTGCAAAACACCATGCGAGGACGTTTGAACGAAGAAGATGGCACTGCGGTATTCGGCGGTTTCAATTTGACGCGTCAGCAGTTGCGGAACGTCGACCGGTTGCTGCTCACCGCCTGCGGCACCAGTTGGCATGCGGCCCACGTGGGCGATTACGTGATCGAGGAAATGTCGCGTATTCCGGTGGAGGTGGAATACGCGAGCGAGCTGCGTTATCGCAACCCGCCGATCAACGGCGCCACGTTGCTCTTTGCACTTTCGCAGAGTGGTGAAACCGCCGATACGCTCGGCGCCTTGCGTGAAATGAAACGCAAGGGGCACCCCACGCTGGCCATTTGCAACACGGTCGGCAGTACGATTGCCCAAGAGGCCGATGGCGGAGTGTACCTGCATGCTGGGCCGGAAATTGGCGTCGCTTCGACCAAGGCCTATACCTCGCAATGCCTGGTGCTCACTCTGCTGGGCCTATTCTTCGGCCGACTGAACCACCTCAGTTACGATGCCGGGCGCCGCATCATTGACGATCTTTACGCCTTGCCCGACCAAGTGCGCCGCGCCCTAGACACCGCCGAACAAGTGCGGGATATCGCGGAGAAATACTGCGGCGCCAAC
Organism: Planctomycetota bacterium; assembly: GCA_024276655.1. Classification (GTDB taxonomy): domain Bacteria; phylum Planctomycetota; class Planctomycetia; order Pirellulales; family Pirellulaceae; genus SZUA-33. The sequence goes on along the minus strand of JAJRWU010000269.1, from coordinate 75,810 downwards.
AACTTTCTTTATTTGGGGCGGCAGGTGAATTTCCCCACCGCCTTGGAGGGCGCCTTGAAGTTGAAGGAAATCAGCTACGTGCATGCCGAAGGCTATCCGGCGGCGGAAATGAAACACGGCCCGATTGCGTTGGTCGACGAAAATACGCCCAGCGTGTTTATCGTTCCCCAAGGTTATGTCTATGAAAAGGTGATGGCCAACATGGAGGAAATCAAGGCGCGCGGCGGGCCGATCATCGCCATCGTGGAGGAAGGCGACACCCGCGCCGCCGCCGTCGCCGACGATGTCATACATATTCCCCGAGCCCCCGAATATTTGCAGCCGATCGTGAGCGTCGCGCCGCTGCAACTGTTGGCTTATCACATTGCCGTTCTGCGAGGATGCGATGTCGACAAGCCGCGAAACCTAGCTAAAAGCGTCACCGTTGAATAATAACGTTAAAAACCCCCCCAATCGTTCGTCGATTCGAAAAGGAGTTCTTCATGCCTCAATCCGGACTAAGCTTCAACACGCGAAAAACCCTCATGGTGCAACTAGGAGACGCCGCCGGCGAGGAAATCGCGAGCCTCATCCAGCGAATGGCGTTGCGGATCGAGGAGTTGGAGCGAACCAAGGTGAATGTCACGCAAATCGTTCCCGCCGAAGCACGCGTGATTCCAATTTCACGCGCGGCGTAAGGAATCGTGCCGAAATAACTTCCGTATTTCATCTCGGACTGAGCGGGGTGATAGCAAGGGTTATTCTTGCCAAAAACGCCGCGCAGATCAGCCGGAACGCGTTAGCGTCCGGTTCTCCGCGAATGCTGTAAACCGTGAGCTAGCGCTCATCGGCTGAGGAATCTTATTTCGGGACTGCCCATGAGGCGAGCGGCAGCGAATGCATTTCTGGGTGAATTTTGCGCCCTCTGTGCTCTCTGTGCCCTCTGTGGTTAAAATTTCCTTGAAGACGCGCGGGGTGCATGCCCCAGCGGCAACGGTCGGCGCCCGCACCGGCCTACGTAATTGAACACATAGAGCAAAATCATGGAAATGGATAAGCTGGTTTCGCTGTGCAAACGGCGTGGGTTTTTGTTTCAATCGAGCGAGATTTACGGCGGCATCAACGGCTTCTGGGATTACGGTCCGCTGGGCGTGGAGCTGAAACGGAACGTCAAGGACGCCTGGTGGCGCGACATGATCGGCAGCCATAACGAGCTGCTGCAATCTCCGGGCGCGCCGTCGACGCACGAAATGGTCGGGCTCGATTGCACGATCATCATGCACCCTCAGGTGTGGAAATGTTCCGGCCATTACGATCTTTTTCACGATTACATGGTCGATTGCCGCGAATCGAACAAACGCTACCGGCACGACCAAATTCGCGGCCGCTGGGTGGAAGCCAAGAACCAAAAGATTTTTGTCGCGACGATGGCCCCCGTCGGCCAGGAACAAGACGACGTGCAGCGCAAGGCGCTGAAGTTTTTTCATCTTCGCGCCAAGAACGCCGACGACCTGAAGTGGGTCGGCGATTTCGTCGATTTAATCGGCATCGAGCAAGTCGAACAGGTTCTCGCGCCCGACGCCAAAACACTGGGTACGCTCACCGAGCCCCGAGAATTCAATTTGATGTTCAAAACGTACATCGGCGCGTTATCGGGCGAGGAAGGCGCCGCCCAACTGCGGCCGGAAACGGCGCAGGGCATTTTCGTGAACTTCAAGAATATCGTCGATAGCACGCGCGTCCGTATTCCGTTCGGCGTGGGGCAAATCGGCAAGAGCTTTCGCAATGAAATCACGCCTCGCAACTACACCTTCCGCTCGCGTGAATTCGAGCAGATGGAAATCGAATTCTTTTGCCATCCTGATACGTCGCACAAGTGGTACCAATACTGGCGCGACCGTCGCTTCCGCTGGTACACCGAATTGGGCCTGGCCGGTGAGCGGCTCCAACTTCGCGACCACCATGCCGATGAATTGAGTCATTATTCCACCGGCACGGCCGATATCGAATACGCCTTTCCGTTTCTGCCGGAGGGCGAGTACGGCGAGTTGGAGGGGATCGCCCACCGGGGCGATTTCGATCTCCGCAGCCACATGGAAGGCAAGCTCGATCCCAACACCAATCCACTCGAATTGGAGAAAGACGAGCACGGCAAGCCGCGTTGGCGGGGCAGCGGAAAAGACCTTTCTTATCGAGACGACCTCAGCGGCGAGCGGTACATTCCGCATGTGATTGAACCTTCGGCCGGCGCCGACCGGGCCACGTTGGCCTTCCTCTGCGAAGCCTACACCGAAGACCAGGCCCCCGATGAAAAAGGCAACCTGCAAACTCGTGTCGTGATGAAACTCCATCCTCGCATCGCTCCGGTGAAAGCCGCCGTTTTTCCGTTGGTGAAAAAAGACGGCATGCCGGAAGTGGCCAAGGAGCTTTATGGAGAATTGAAGGCCATCGGGAATGTGTTTTATGATGAGAAGGGCGCCGTTGGCCGCCGCTACCGTCGGCAAGACGAAGCCGGAACGCCCTACTGCATTACCGTTGACGGCCAATCGCTCAAGGACAAAACCGTCACCATTCGAGATCGAGACACACTCGAACAAACTCGCGTCAAGATCGAGGACTGTGTCGAGGAAATCAAGCAACGCCTGCAATAAGGCGCGTGGCAGATGAAAATTGACTTAATACCTTCTAACACAACTTGGTAGGTCAGCATCAAACTCCGTGTTTGAAACGCCAAACAGGGGTTATGTTAGGAGCTCTTAATGCAAGCACGAAGCGCAAGCGAGTGAATCAGCAAACGGTCGTTCCCGCGTAGGCGGGAATCCAAAAAAAACTCACGGACTCCCGCTGCGTGCGGGTAAGTTATTTTCTGCCGCTCGCCTAACAACAGTTGGGCGTGTCCGACTTTACAGGGCTTAACTTGATGAAGTAGAGTTCCTAAATTCCTAACCTATCGCAAATAAAATGCTTACAGTTCTTCTACCAGACGGCAGCGAAAAACAGTTCGGCCAACCTTCCACGCCCCATGATGTGGCCGCCGCGATTGGTCCCGGCTTGGCCAAGGCGGCCATTGCGGCGCAGGTCGATGGGCAAACGGTCGGGCTCGATTTTCGCTTGCCCGTGGAGGGCTCCGTCGAATTGCGGCTCTTGACGAAAAAAGATGCGGAGTCGCTCGACGTCATTCGGCATTCGTGCGCCCATATTATGGCTCGCGCCGTAATGCGCCTATTCGACGGCGTGCAGTTGGCGTTTGGCCCCACCGTGGAGGGCGGTTTCTACTACGATTTTGATCTGGAACACGCGCTCACCGAAGAAGACTTCCCCAAAATCGAAGCCGAAATGCGCAAGATCATCGCGCTCGACGAGCCGTTCGAACGCCTGGAAACCTCGCGCAAGGAAGCCTTGCAACTCTGCCACGATCTCCACCAGCGGTATAAGGTGGAGCACCTCGAAACCGGTTTGGCGGAGCACAATTCGTTGTCGTTTTATCGGCAGGGCGAATTCATCGATTTATGCCGAGGACCGCACACGCCGCGTCCTAAAACAATCGGCGCTTTCAAATTGCTCTCGGTGGCGGGCGCCTATTGGAAGGGCGACGCCTCGCGCAAGCAGTTGCAGCGTTTGTACGCCACCGCCTTTTTCAATAAGGCCGATCTCAAGGCCCACTTGGAAAAAATCGAGGAGGCGAAAAAACGCGATCATCGTTTACTCGGCAAGCAACTCGACCTTTTCACCATCAGCCCGTTGGTCGGTTCGGGGCTCATTCTCTGGCTGCCCAAAGGCGCCCGGGTGCGAGCGAAGCTGGAGAGCTTTATCAAGGATGAATTGGAAGTTCGGGGTTATGAGCCGGTCTACACGCCGAACATCGGCCGCGTGGAGCTGTACGAAACATCGGGCCACTATCCTTATTACGCCGACAGCCAGTTCGCGCCGATTGCCATGGAGCAAGAAGAACGATATTTGCTCAAGCCTATGAACTGCCCGCACCATGTGATGATTTATAAAGCGCGGCCCAGAAGCTATCGAGATTTGCCGCTGCGTTTGGCGGAATTCGGCTCGGTGTATCGTTATGAAAAATCGGGCGAACTTTCCGGCCTGACGCGCGTGCGCGGCTTCACGCAAGACGACGCCCACATTTTCTGCACGCCCGACCAAGTGGCCGAGGAGTTTCGCGCCTGCCTGGAAATGACGCAATACATTCTGAAAAGTTTGGGGCTCGACGACTACAGCGTGCGGCTTGGTTTTCGCGACCCATCCAGCGATAAGTATGTTGGCGAGGAAGAAAATTGGGTGCGGGCCGAAGGTGAATTGGTGGAGGTCTGCCAGGGGGTGGGCATCGACGCGACGCAAGAACCCGGCGAAGCCGCCTTCTATGGACCAAAAGCCGATTTCGTCGTCACCGATTGCCTGGGGCGTGAATGGCAATTAGGCACGGTGCAACTCGATTACAACCTGCCGAGTCCTGAACGGTTCGGTTTGGAGTACATCGGCGCCGACAACCAAGCCCACCAGCCGGTCATGATTCACCGGGCGCCGCTGGGCTCCTTCGAGCGGTTCATGGGTGTGTTGATCGAACACTTTGCCGGCGCGTTTCCATTGTGGCTGGCGCCGGAGCAAATGCGCGTGATGAACGTGACCGAGAGCGCCGAAACCTACGCCCGGCAGGTGGAAATTAAATTGCGGCAGTTGGGTTTCCGGGTTTCGGGCGATTATCGCGGCGAAAAACTCGGCGCCAAAATTCGCGACGCCCAACTTAGCCTGATTCCCTATATGCTGATCGTGGGAAATCGAGACGTCGAAGAGAATACCGTTTCACTTCGCGACCGCATCGAAGGCGACCTGGGCGCCATGCCGCTGGAACAAGTCACCGGCAAATTGTTGAAAGAAGTCGCCGACCGGGTGGTGCGCCAGAAATACACCGGCTCGACCGGCTGGGGCGAGCACGGCGCGAAAAACGGTTACTAAAGCGTTGTGGCGAAATAAGTTACCGGTTGGCAGCAGAAAAGCCCGGCATTTTCAAAATGCCGAGCTTTTTCTTAGCGACTAAATGTTACACAGCTTCTAAAGGCCTCCCCGAGGGCCTGGAATGCTGAAAAAAAACGGAAAAATAAACCGACTGGGGGCGATTTGTCGTCGATTTCCAGCCGAAAGAAGCTATAATTTTATCGATTCTACCGGCGGCGGTGCGTTGGATGCATCGACCGGATACGCCATTTCGTTATCGAGAAAGGATAGCCAAAATCGACCGAGTTCAGACACGAGTCAACGACCAAATCCGCATTAGTCCCGTACGAGTTGTAAGCCCGGCGGGAGACCAACTAGGCATTCTTCCCACCACCGAGGCAATCGAAAAGGCCAAGGAACTCAGCCTGGATTTGGTCGAAGTCGCGCCGAATGAGCGACCTCCTGTTTGCCGAATCATGGATTACGGCAAATACCGCTACGAGCAGAGCCAGAAAAAGAAGAAGAGTCATTCGTATCAGACGAAGACCAAGGAAATTCGGCTCCGCCCCAAAACCGGCGAACACGACATCGACTTCAAAATCAAGAAGGCCATCGGTTTTCTCAAGCAGCGCGACAAAGTTCTCGTCTCGGTGATTTTCCGAGGCCGAGAAAACGCGCATGAGGAAGAAGGCCGGAAAGTGATGCAGGGCGTGGTCGACCAACTGCTGGAGGAAGGCAAGTTGGAATCTCCGCCCTCGAAGCAGGGACGCCGTTTGATCTGCACCATTTCGCCCAGGTAGTTGGTGCTATTGGCAAGCTGCTTGACCGAGTTTCCGCATACTTCCAGGGAGAGCCATCATGTTGCGTAACGTGTTTGCGTGCGCTGTTGTGACGCTGGGGATATTTTGGCAGACGAACGCACCGGCGGCGGAGCCCGACGGCGCTTCGCTGAATGGCGCGTTGCTGAATGATGGGCCGCTGAATATCGAGTGGGCGAAGAACTACCTCACGATCGATCACCAGCGGCTGCCCGGCCCGATTAGCATCCACTATTTGGAGGCGTATTGTCGGCCGGGTTAGACGGATCGGGAGTGGGGGAAAACGGTCATCAAGCACAAAGCTCGCTTGGTCTCGCAAACCGATGCGCCCGGCGGGCGTCAGATCAAACTCGAAGACGTGCTGGCCGACGGCGTGGTGGTGAAGCACACCATTACCGCCTCGCGCGATGCGGTGGAATTCCAACTGATTGCGCACAATCCGACCGATACCGCATCGCAGGCGCATTGGGCGCAGCCTTGCATTCGCGTCGATAAATTCACCGGAACCACGCGAGACGACGCCCGCGCGTTAGTGCCAGCGTATGCCCGGCAGTCGTTTTTAATGCTCAACGGCAAGCTAACGATGCTGCCCACCCAGCCGTGGGCCGACAAAGCGCGCTATATTCCGGGGCAGGTTTATTGCCCGGCGGACGTCGACCGAAACGACGTCAACCCTCGCCCCTTGAGTTCGCTCGTTCCCTCTAGCGGACTGTGCGGTTGCTTCTCCAAGGACCATAAACAAATCATGGCGATTGCCTGGGAGCCGTACCAGGAAATTTTTCAAGGCGTGATCATCTGCATTCACAACGACTTCCGCGTCGGCGGCCTCCAGCCGGGCGAAACCAAGCACATTCGCGGCAAGTTGTATCTGGTCGAGGCCGACGTCGATAAACTGCTGGCGCGCTTCCGCCGCGATTTTCCCGAGCAAGCCCCGAAGAAGTAACAGACGCAACTTGCTCGAAGTCGAACTGTTTCACAAAAAAAGCCCGGCATTTCGAAAATGGTAACCGTTCGCGGCGCTGCGGGGATTTGCGACAGCAATCCATCCCACAGCGAATAACCGATATACGGTTACGAAGACGGGAAACGCAGAGGTGCAAAGAGGCAGAGGGCCGCTGAGAAGAACGAAAGACAAGAAAACAAAATCTCGGCGATGTTCATCAGCCGTGCGATTGCATTGCATCGTCAACTTGAGCCGGGATGATTGGCCTCCTGTCCTCCCCGACCATGCAGCGGGAGTCCGTGAATTTTGGGTTCCCAGCTACGCGGGAATGGCCGCTTGCTGATTCACTCGCTTGCGCTTCGTGCTTGTATTAGGTGAATTTTCATCTGCCGCTCGCCTTATGAAATCCCCGCCAAGCCGGAGGCTTGCCAGCCATTAGCCGGTGGTCGAGCGCAGCGAACACCACCGGTAGGCCAACGCAACGAACGATGCATCCCGGCGGGATGCCAGATGCAGCGGGCGCGGTAACGCCGTTTTTTCGCGTTCCCATGGCGAGCGATTGGCGGCTTTGCCCGTCGAGTGTCGCGCCCCTGCTCCACGGCAAGCTACGCTTAAGACACCCCCCGCCGTTTCCACGCACGCGCCCGACCGCCGGCGCCGGATGTTTGCCGTCATGAAAATCAACATAACCCCTACCGCTGGTAAACGCATCGGCCGGTTTTTGCTCCTTGCCGTGTTGCTGCTCACCTGCCTGAGTCTGGCGGGGCAATTCGCGAAATACTTTCTCGGCTACGACACCCTCAAGGGATTCGTACCCGCGTTCTACGTCGACTACGAATCGAACGTTCCGACATGGTGGTCGTCGTTCGCTTTGTGTTTCGCGGCGAGTCTGTTGGCGCTGATTGCCACGGTGAAAATCATTCGCCACGACCGGTTTCGCTGGCATTGGTGTGCGCTCTCCGTTTTATTCCTGCTGCTTTCACTCGATGAAGTAGCCATGATTCACGAGTACCCCATCGCGCCGATGCGCCGGGCGTTCGACGCCAAGGGCGTTTTGTATTACCCCTGGGTTCTGCTGGGCGCCGGCTTCGTGGCGGTGGTTGGGTTGGCGTTCCTGCGGTTCACGTGGCGCCTTCCCCGCCCCGCGCGCAACGGTTTTTTGCTGGCCGCCGCCACGTTCGTGGGCGGCGCCATTTGCGTGGAAATGGCCAGCGGCTGGCAGGCCGATCTTCACGGGGAGGAAAACGTCACCTACGCGATGATCGTTTCACTCGAAGAGTTCATGGAGATGATCGGCGTCGTGATTTTTATTCGCACGCTACTGAAATACTGGTTCGCCGAGATCGGCGAGATTGAAATCGTGGTTGGATCGGCGCCATCGTTAAATCGCACTTCCGCAACGCCTCGACTCTGAAACACGCTGTTAATACCATGCTGTTCGTGTGTGAAATAAACGACCTGGCGTCCGCTGAAAAAATCCGCCCGGAGTGGGTGGCGCTGCTTTCTCAAACCGAGGGCGCAACTTTCATGCAATCGTTGGAATGGCTGGAGGTCTATTGGAAACATTTCGGCGCCGGGCAAAAGCTGCGAATTCTGCTCGTGCTCGATCACGATGAGCCGGTGGGCATTCTGCCGCTGGTCGTAAGAAAAGAAAAAACCAGGGCCGGATCGTTTCGCTTCCTGACTTACCCGCTCGACTACTGGGGCTCCTTCTATGGCCCCATCGGCCCCCGCCCCGCCGAGACCTTGAACGCCGCCTTGGCGTATATCCACGTAGCGATCAAAGATTGGGACGTGCTCGAACTGCGTTGGGTCGGCGGCGCGGAAACCTCCTGCCAATGCACAGCGCACGCCATGAAAACGAATGGCATGCCCGGCTGCCAAACGCTGATGGATCATACCGCCGTGATCGACCTTCAAGGTGCGAATTCCCCGAACACATGGGACCAATACCTCGCCAGCCGAAGCGGGAAGTGGCGGAATAATTTTAAACGCTGGCGCCGCAAATTGGAAAAACGCGGGGAAGTGGAGCATCTGCGTTACCGGCCGTTGGGGTCGGAAAAACACGACGATGACCCGCGCTGGGATTTGTACCAGTCGTGTTTGAATATCGCGGAGAAAAGTTGGCAGGGTTCTTCCCAAACCGGCACGACCATTTCGCATCCTTCGATTGAGCCGTATATCCGAGACACGCACCTGGCGGCGGTCCGCGCCGGGTCGCTCGACCTGAACCTGCTGCTGGTCGATGGCCAACCGGCCGCCTTCGCCTACAATTATTGCCAGCAGGGCAATATCTTGGGGCTGCGCATCGGCTACGACGCCGAATTCGCCCATGATGGCGCCGGCAACCTTCTCTACGCGCTCGTGATTAAAGATAGTTTCGCCCGCCACGACCGCCGCTACGATCTGGGCGTGGGCTCGTTGGAATGCAAAAAACGCCTGCAAACGGCGCTTTGCCCGGTGTATCGCTATAGCCACTTTCCGCTGACCGGTCTGCGGCCGCAGTTGCTCCGCATCAAACGCGAATTCGACCACTTCATGTCGACATTGGAAACGCCATCGCCAGACAACGCTTCAGGCGGCGCCAAACGCTGAAAGAAAACGTCCCAAAAAAGGGTCTTCTTTCCGCACTCCCTGGGAACAGAACCGAATTTACCGACCGAATTAAAAGCCCGGCATTTTGAAAATGCCGGGCTTTTTCGTGCTACCACCGGGAACTTGTTCCGGAACGGGTTCCTTAACTGGCGAAGATCCGATCCATCCTTTGGGCGATCTCTTGCAATCGTTCTCGGCCGCCGCCGGGAATTTCGGCGGTGCCCCAGCCTTCGTAGCCAATTTGTCGGAGCGCCGCGATTACCTTGGGCCATTGGCATTCGCCTTCAAGCAACTTCACCCGGAAGCCCTTGCCCAAACCTTCGGCTTTTCCCTTGGTGAGGTCGTACTCCTTGATGTCGAGTTTGACGATGCGTTTTCCCAGGATGGGAATCCAGGTGTGGGGCGGCGAATATCGAACCGCGTTGCCGACATCGAAATAGGCGCCGACCATTTTTGAATCGAATTCGTCAATGTAGCGGGCGGTTTCCTTGGGGTCGGTGAGAAAATCGTTCCACACGTTTTCCATCAGAATGTGAACGCCCAACTCCTCCGCCAGCGGAACGGCCTTCCTGATTTCACCACTCGAGCGTTCCCAGCATTGTTCGTAGTTGGCGTCCGGCGTGACCTTCGCCGGAACGAGCAGCACGCTTGTGCCGCCGTAGGCTTTGGAATCGCGCAAGGCCTGCTTCAAGGCTTTCAATCCCATTGCTCGAATTTCAGGGTTGGGGTCCGAAAGGCGCTGCTTCCAATGCACCGAGTCGACCACGCCATGCACCGGCAAGCCGGTGGCGTCCTTGGCGCGGGCCACTTCCTCAACGCTAGGACCGTTGGGCGCGGTCAGTTCGATGCCGTCGTAACCCAACTCCTTGAGCACTTTCATTTTATCGGTCAGCGAGCCTTCGACGCGCACCATGCCGATTTTGACCGACTTCTTAAACGGTTTGGGGGTCCAATGGGCGTCGGCCGAGAGTGTCGAACCCAACACCGCCGCTCCAGCGAGCGCGCTCGATGTTCCCAGGAATGAACGGCGATTGAGTTGATGCGGTGTTTGCACGTGAAAACCCTTTTCAAGTTATTCGAGAATAATTAAGAAAGTGTGGAGCCAATAAATCCTGAATGGACGTTTGAGAAGCCCGGCTTTTTGAAAAAGCCGGGCTTCTGAACCGGGAAGTAGTTTTGCAACCGTTCACGGGTTTTGATCTGTCGGCTGGATGTGATCGCGATTTCCCGCAGCGCCGGCAGAAGCTCAGGCATTGTTCGGCGGTTTTTGGGCGGACATTTCAACGCAGAGAACGCAAAGGCGCGGAGGGCCGCAGAGGAAAGGCGCCAAGCATCCGGGCTCAAGTTGACGATGCAATGCAATCGCCCAGCCGATGAACATCGCCGAGATTTGATTTTCTTGCCTTTCGTCATTTCGTTCTTCTCTGCGGCCCTCCGCCTCTTCGCGGCCTCTGCGTTTCCCGTCTTTGTAACCGTATATCGGTTATTCGCCGGGGGATAGATTGCCGTCGCGAATTCCCGCGGCGCCGTGAACGGTTACGTAGTTTTTCCACGCTTTCTAAGGATGGTTATTTCGCCAGGACCGTTCGAGCAATGAGCGTCGCCTTTCGCTCCGCGAAGGTAGCGTTCTTTCACGGAGTGAAAGGCGACCATGAGGCAATCGTTTCTCGAGCGCTCCCTACCAGCATTTGATCATAGTTCACGACCCCTGGCGCAAGCAAACGAATGCGAAAAAAAGCGGCGTTTCCCCAATACCGCAAAGCGGTTTTGCTCTCGGCGGCATTTTCAACCAAGCATGGTTTGTATGGCGATATTCTTCGGCGATGTTTTTGGCGATGTTTTTGGCGATGTTTTTGGCGATGTTTTCATGGGACGCGTCGTCGATCGCCGCAGTTTTGTTATAATTGTCGCTCGTTGGCGCGTGTTCAGCGCGTCCTTCTGGTTGGCTGAGGAATGGGCGGGAGCGCGACCGTGGCGAGACAAAAAAAAGCCGGTAACCCTTTTTACGTGATGCTGGTGGCGGTGGGCATTCTCTTCACGATCAGTGCGAGTTGCTATTTTGTCGTGGCGTTGCGCCAGTCGGGCCGCGTCGAGGTGAGTGAAGCGCAGACGGGTTTCTTTTTTCAACTGTTCGACGAACACGGAACCGCCGTGCTGGCTGTTGAACTGGGTTTACTGGCCGTGGCGACATTTGCCGCCATCGGCACCGATGAGTATTGGGAGAAACGGGCGCGAGACGCGAATTCGCTGGCCGCCAGTGTTGACGCATCCGCCGACGCGCCCGACGAACCGCCGCTTTCCTAACCAGGCCGCTTTCTCGATCATTACCGCTTTCCCGACATTGGAGGTCTTGCATGAAAATCGAAAACGACCAGAACGTCGAGCAACAGAACGTCGAAATGGAGGGCGCCGCCGGCTGCCGCGTCCGACTGCTGTTGGGTGAAAAAAAGGGCGCGCCGAATTTCGCCATGCGGCAGTTCGAGGTCGCACCCGGCGGGCACACGCCCAAACACAAGCATCCTTATGAGCACGAGATTTACGTCTTGGAAGGCGCGGGCGTGGCGGTGGAGGGCGACGTGGAACACCCGATCGGCCCCGGCGATGTACTGTTAGTAACGCCCGATGAAGTGCATCAGTTCAAGAATCCGGGCGAGAGCGTGTTGCGATTTTTGTGTTTGATTCCCAACGACGCCGCCCAGAAATCGGTCACGGTTGTGCCGGAGTGCGGCCTTGACCAATAAGGGCGTCGGGAAAATATCAGAAATGGGTTTTGCCGGGGTTCCAGGGGAAATAGCTATGGCGTCTGCCGCCAAACCGCACTTCCACACCGGTCGTGACCGACCAATTATGCATGGTGTCGAGCCCGGAGCCTCGAAGGGCGATGTTGTCGAGCACATCGAAACGTAGGCTGAGCCATTTGCGGAAGAGATATTTGACGCCGAATCCCACCGGCAGTTGGATCAGGGTGTCGTCGAAGCGGCGTTGGGCCGCGTCGGTAAAACGAAAATTGGCCACTCCCAGCCCAACCGTTGCATAGGGGCGCCATTTGGAGTCGCCCCAGGGGTAATAGAGAAGTTCGACATCCCAGTACCAGTTCCGCGCCGTGTTGGGGCCGGTCAACGCGCCAGGACCGGTGAGGCCGAGGTTGGCAAACGCGAAGCGGCCTTCATAGCCGAAATAATGAGAGAAATCTTTTCCGAAGCGGTAGCCGCCAAAGAGGCCGGCGTCTTGCTCGACCGAGCCGCCGACCAGCGCGTCGCCGACGATCCCGCCCATGAACCAGCCCACGTGATAAGGACGGTTCCGCCAGCTCGTGCCTCGTAGCGGCGAGCCCTTGCCGCGATGCCGCCGCCGATCGTTGGGGTCTTTGATTTTCATCCATTTGCGAGGATGCAGCAGCGGCGATGAAGCAGCCCAAACACGAAAACGCGGCCGGCGCCAAGGCAGAATCGCCGGCGCCCGGTATGCGGAACTATTGAGAATCGATCCTGGGAGAATAGCTTCGGACGCGAGATCGGCCTCTATGAATTCGGCGGCTGGGCTTTCATCGGTAGGGCTTTCATCGGTAGGGCTTTCATCGTGGTGGGAGTGCTGATCGTGGTTGGCGGGCTCATCGGCGGCGATGCAAAGCGGCGTGAGCAGCAAAAAGATGGCGCAGAACCAGCAAGAAATCGGCTTCTCAATACTGTGGCGTCGCACGGTTATTTTCGGCTTGTTTGGATGTGCCATTTGCCGTGTCCCATATAATGTGCTGAGCAAACGCCTTTTTATCATCAGGCCGGCAAGGCCAGCCGATGAATTAGGTCGATACACGCAGGCGCGCAGCGCGGCCTCTCGGAATTCAGCGGGGGGAAGTATCGTGGTCCGGGGGTTGGGTGTCAATGTGAACTGCAACGAATCGGCTGGCCAGAACCGCTCTCCAGAACTGTCTTGCCCCCTCGCGAGGACTGTTTCGCAAGTTAGTTTGAGGTGGATTTTTCATTCCGGTATTGCTAAAGTACTGTTTAGAGTGCAGAAGTCGGCCGCGCGGCGGCCAACGCTGCAACGCCCCACCAGAATAAACCTGCCTGAAGCCGCTTCACCCTACGCGGCTCCCACCCAACGACCATCACCCGTTTTGCCGTCGCCCGATTCCTCCCCTCACCGGAGCGATTGTTTGCGTTCTGGGCCGGATGGGAAAATTAAGCGAAAGATGAGTTCCATCATGACTGAGAATAAAGCGATGCGTTTGTTCTCTCGCCACCGTTATTGGCTGGGCGGAACATTGTTGCTCAGCCTGCTGATACTCGGCGGGTATCGTCTGTTTGCCGGAGGCGGGCGCGTATCGAATGAAGAATTGGTTTTTCACTCGGTGCAAGCGATGGACCTGCCGATCACGATTACGGAGCGAGGCAATCTGGAGAGCCAGCAAAATATCGAAGTGATTTGCGAAGTCGACGACGTGCGCCGTGACAGCATCAACGGCACGCCGATCGTCTGGCTCATCGAAAACGGAGCTTCGGTCAAAAAAGGCGATCTGCTCGTTGAGCTTGATTCCTCGCCGCTCCAGGAACGGGTCGACGGACAGATCATCGATACCGAGCGGGCCAAAGCTTTGGAAATTCAGAGCCTGGCCCAGTACGAAAACCAAATCACGCAAAATCAGACGTCCGAAGCCGACGCCGAACTTCGCGTCAAGTTGGCGGAGCTTGAGTTGAAGATGTACGTCGACAAAGAGAGCGGCACGTACCAACTGGAAGTCGAGCAGATCAAGCGCACGATCGACGATGTCAACAATGAAATACTGGCGGCTCAAGCGAATCTGGAATTGAAAGGCAATCAAAAACTGGGAATCGAGTCGCTCTTCAAATTGGGATACGCTGGAAAAAGCGAGTTGGAGCGCAGCCGGTTCGACTTCCTTCAGGCCGAGAGCCAGTACGCGGCAAAAATGAACCGCCTGCGCACACAACTCTCTTCCCTGGACAAAAAAGAAACCTACGAGCGCGAAATGGAGTTGCTGCGGCTCGAAGGCGCCATGGCTACGATGGAGCGCAACTTGCAGCAGGCGATTCGAAACAACGAAGCCAAGCTGGCGCAGTCGAAGGCGGCCATGGAGTCGGCGAAGAAGTCGTTGAAAAAAGAACTGGAGCGTCTTGCCCGGTATCAAGATCAACTCGCGAAATGCAAGATCTATGCGCCCGAAGACGGCATGGTCGCCTATGCGGTTTCTCGGTATGGTGAAATCCGCGAGGGCGTTGCGGTTCGCCAGCGGCAGCATCTGCTTTCGTTGCCCAACCTGACCCACATGCAAGTCAAGACATCGGTGCACGAATCGGTGCTAGACCAAATCGCGACCGGGTTGCCAACCACCATTCGCGTCGACGCCGGCGCCGACGTTTGCTACCACGGTTCGGTGCAGTCGGTCGCGGTGCTGCCCGACCAAACGAGCTGGAGCAGTTCCGACACCAAGGTCTACAAAACCATTGTCAAGATCGACGAAGCGGTAACGCAGATCAAACCCGGTATGACGGCCGTGGTCGATATCCATGTCGACTTGCTGCACGACGTGATCGCGATTCCGATTCAAGCAGTCGTTCAAGCGGAAGGGGAGAATTGGTGCTACGTCGAATCCAGCGGAAGCATTGAACGGCGCCACGTGGAAGTCGGACTAACCGACGAGAAATTCGTGGAAATTCCCGCCGGGCTCGATATCGGCGAACGCGTTGTGTTGAATCCCATGTCGATTTCCGACGAAGCTTCCATTGCTGATTCCACCCGAACGCTGGGGCCGGTTCCGTCGGCCGCTCCGCGTTCGCCTTCGGCGTCGCCTAGGCAGCCGGTGAAAGCTCCGGCCAAGAAAATTGCCTGGGGTGAAACCGCCGCCGCAAGCTGACTTTCCGGCCCGTTCGCACTTATACCTTCTAACACAACTTGTTGGGTCAGCATCAAACTCCGTGTTTGAAAGGCCAAACAGGGGTTATGTTAGGAGTTCTTAGAAAGTGTGGAACCACAAAATCCCGAATTGGCGCCCAAGAAGCCCGGCTTTTTGAAAAAGCCGGGCTCCTGAACCGGGAAGTAATTTTCCCACGCTTTCCCACCTTTCCATGAGATGCCCATGTGGCTGGCCACGATCAAACTCGGCGTCACGAATTTATTACTGCATAAGTTGCGCAGTTTCTTGACCATGCTGGGCACTATTCTGGGCGTGGCCTCCGTGATTTCCATGCTGGCCATTGGCGAGGGCTCCAAACAGCATGCGGTGGAGCAAATTCGCCAACTGGGAGCCAGCAACGTTATCGTGCGGAGCGTCAAACCGGGGCTCGACGACAATAACGCCTATGCCTCCGATGGAAACACCGGGCAACGCGTCAGCCGTGTGTTGGAGTACGGACTCCTCCACTCCGATTACGACGTGCTCACCACCGCGCTCGCCTCGACGATCAAACTCTCGGTGCCGATTTCGCTGATCCGTCGCAATGCGCAGCACGGCCGTCATCGGATCACCAATGCACGAATCTTGGGAACCACGCCCGAATTCAAGCAGGTGAAGAATATCCATATTCAGCGAGGACGTTTTCTCACCGACCTCGATCTCGACGCCACCGCGAGCGTGGTCGTACTGAGTGAAGGCGCCGCTCGCCGGCTGTTCACGTTTGAAGACCCGCTCGGTCAAACGCTGCTGCTGGGCGAAGGCGCTTATCGGGTGGTGGGGGTGCTCGCGCCCCAGAGTTCCGGCAACGCCACGCCGGGCGAAGTGGGACAAGCCGACCTTAACAACGACCTCTATATACCGCTCTCGGCCGCCCGCAGTCGCTTTGGCGAATTGCAAGTGATTATCGCGGCCGGCAGCCGCGACTACGAACGCACGCAACTCAGCGAGATCACGCTCGCGGTGAACGACGAACGTTTCGTCAGCCAAACCGCCGCCATGGCCCGCAAGTTGCTCGAAAGATCGCACCCCGAGGGAAACGATTTTGAAATCCAGGTGCCCTTGGAGTTGCTCAAACGCGCGGAGCGGGAAAAGCGAATTTGGAATTTGGTGCTCGGTTCGATCGCCGGAATTTCGTTGCTCGTGGGCGGCATCGGCATCATGAACATCATGCTCGCCACGGTCACCGAACGCACGCGGGAAATCGGCATTCGCCGCGCCATCGGCGCTCGGCGGAAGCATATCATCGCACAGTTTCTCGTCGAGACGATGGTGCTTTCCACCGTCGGCGGGATGCTCGGCATTGTTTTAGGCGTCGCGATTCCCTTGGTTGTCACGATGACTTCCGAAATTCAAACCGTAACCAGTTGGTGGTCGGTTTTGCTGGCGTTCGGTATTTCCGTCAGTTCGGGGGTGGTGTTTGGCGTGTATCCTGCCCGCCGCGCCGCGATGATGAACCCCATCGAAGCGCTGCGTCATCAATAGGGGCCGTAACCGGTATTCCTCGCTGGCTTCCCGGATTATCTTTTGGTCGTTCGTTGGTTCTCGTTTTTTTGTTCGTCTTCTATTCACTCGCTTGCGCTTCGGGCTTGTACTGCCGGGATACAAGCCCGAAGCGCAAGCGAGTGAATCTTCGTCGTCTTCCTCTTTGTACTCGACCTTGAGCGTCACACTCAGTTCGAAGTCGTCGTACGACTTCTCCGTGAGCAGATTGCCGGGTTCGTTTATTCCCTGCGGTCGCGTTATTGCAGCGCAACGGCGTCGTCGCCTTTCGATTTCACGTCAACCACGCGTTTGCCGTCCACGATGATTTGGTAGTTGACGCCCGGCTTGGCGCGAATATGGGCGAAGCCGTTCTTCAGCGTGAGGGGAAAGGGCGCCGCCACACGGTGTTCGCCATCGGCGGCAACAGCGAGCGCGTCGAGTGTTTGGTCTAACGCGAACCGCAGGCTGACCAACGCGCAGGGATTAATTCTGGCCGGCCTGCGCTCCTGATACTCAAGCGAAAAGGCATCGGGAAGCAGGCCCGCATAGGGTCCGTCGGGATATTGCATCTGTTCGGCCGTGATCAAGATTCCTCGCGCTATCTGCTTCCAATCCAAGGTGTGATCGTGGACGGCGAATTTCGCGATGGCGTAGGCATACACGCCGCCCACCCACTGCACCGGGTAGCCGATCCACATTGGTCGTTGCCAGTTGGTGGCCCCATAAACCGGCGGCGTCGCGTAGGCCATGATCGGATAACGGCCCCACTGGTAAATGAACGGCAGGCCCGACAAAGCCCATTTTCGAGCGTGTTCGAGGTAGGTGTTGTTTCCGGTCAATTCGTAACCACGCACGTAGGCCCGCACCAAGTTTGCCGAAGCCAACAAGTCGGGCGTGTGCAATGGAACTTCCCACGTTTGCGCACTGCGGGGAGTGCGGAACCGTTTCATGTATTCCAGCGTGCGAACACCCGCTTCGAGCGACGCACGGTCGCCGGTGAGCCACGCGTATTCCAGTAGTTCGCTGGCCGGCCGCGCACAAATTCCACTGGCGGTGTTCTCGAAATGGCCGCGGCGGAATTTGCCGTCGTATCGAAACGAGCCATCGGCTTGTTGACGTTTCAGAATTCCTTGAACGCGCCCCGACTTGTATTGCAACCATTTCGCGGCTCGACCGCTAACGAAGTAAATCGCGTCGTTAGCGATGTGGGCGCCGCCCGGTGTGAACGCGGGAAAATCCGAGACGACTCCCGTCAGCCGCCAGACCGTGGAGGCCATGTCGGCATACGGACGCCGCTGCCATTTTTTTCCGGCGCAATGCCCCCAACCTTCGTCGGTCCTCAGAGAGCCGTTCAGTGCTTTGAGGCAAAGCTCCCGTTGTTGGGCGGCGCTGCGAGGCGTTTTGGGGAGCGGCGGCAAGCCGCGTTTTTTCACGGCCCACAGAACAGCCTCTTCCACGGAAGCGCGGTTCACACGGATGGTCGCCTCGATTTTCTTTCCCTGGAGCGCCATGTAATGATCGTTGGCGCCATCGAAGAAATTCGGCGTGGCGAAAAGAGGTTGCAGGTTGGTATCGCTCCACGCCATGGCGAGGGTCGCGTTTTCGGTTGCGAAGGCCATCAGCGGCATCGTGACTTTGAGCGGGGCGGGCGCGAACCGCAAGTGTTCTTCCGTTTCCACATCGAGCGTTGACGAGCTGCATTCACCTTGCCCCAAGTATTCCAGCCCCGCCAACAGCCCTTGTTTTAAGGCGCCCATGTGGCGAACAACCGGCCCGGTGCATGGCTGCTCACTGCCAATGGAGAAGGTTGCTTCGTTTCCCGACACCGAGACCGTCATGGAAATCGCCTCGCCTTGGAAATGCAGGATCGGATCGACGGAAACGAGCTTGAGTGGAGGCAGTTTTCCGTGGACGTGCATGAGCGGCCCAATCACCGAAATCAACTCGCCTTGCCTTTCGATGCGAGCCAGCGAGCCATCGCGGGCCACTCGCAATTGGAAATCGCCCAGGGGGCGGTCAATCCATTGCGTGTCGACCTTTGGATGGTGAATGAAAACGCTTCGCCGCACCACCGGCCAACCTTCGAGTTGCAGTTCCAGGGAGACGGCTTCCAAGGGCCGGCTCTTTTGGAGCGGTCGATCAATCGCCAACACCGAGCGGCCAGGAATTTCGTACGGTTCGCCGAATACCGAGAATGCGACCGGCGCCTCGCCGTCGTTCTTCACAGTGAAGCGGACATAAGCATCGGCTGCGGCGACGTCTGCTATCGTGAGCGGATGAAGCTCCTCGCGAACCAGTTCCATCCAATCGATCTCGAACATGCCGGGCGCCGATCCTGGATCGATTCGCAACTGGGTTAGCCGCCCTGTAACCGAGAAACGAACGGCGTACTCCCGCCATTGCCCGTCATGCTTCAAGCGAAAACGTTTTGACTGGTTTTCATCCCAGGCGGAATTTTCCGTTTCCCAATACACGCTTCCATCGCCCGAGGTCTGGCACTTGGCGCGCATGCGTAGAACCAACTGGCCGCCGGGCAGAACAACCTTGCATTGCAGATAAGGATCGTCGCCCAAGGAGCGAATACTTAGCTTTCCAGCCGAAGCGGTCGCTTGGCAATCGTGCATGGCCCGCCAATCTTGGTTTCCATGGTCGAATGTCCACCGCGCCGCGATCTCGGAGCGTACTGCTCGCGGAACGGGGTTGATCGACAAGTCGGCCGCCATTGCGGTCGATGCGAGAATGATGAGCAGCGTCGGCGCTGAGAGCATGATTATCTGTAACCCGTATCGAGGAGGCGTCGTCGGTGGATCACGAACTCATTATACTAAACTCTTATTGTCGTGTAATGTATGCGGCGTAGCAACTGGCGACACCCTACGGAAACCTCCCGGAGAACGATCATGGCTTCTGGAACGAGCGAGTCGACGGCGCGGGGCCTGTTGGAATTCAACGCCCAGCAGCAGACCTTCGAGATCGGCGGCGTGCGCGTGGGTGGGCGGCCGGGATTTTTTCCCACGGTTTTGATTGGCAGCATCTTTTATCATGGGCATAAGATTTTCATCGATGAAGATCGTGATCAATTTGATCATGACGAAGCAACAAAACGCATTCGACTTCAAGAGGATTTTTCCCAACGAACCGGAAACCCCGGCATGTTGGATGTCGTCGGCGCGACGCCCGAGGCGCTCCAGAATCATCTGGCGTTTGCCGCGAGCGTCACACAGATGCCTCTCTTGATCGACGGCACGACCACCGAAGTGAGGCTCGCCGGATTGAAGTATGTCGCCCAGGCCGGCTTGGCAAGCCGCGCCGTTTACAATTCGATCCAACCCGAGATCGACGATCAGGAGTTGGCCGCGATTCGCGAGGCGGGCGTCGAGTGCGCGCTCATTCTGACCTACTACCTGAAAGACTTTAGCGCCAAGGGACGAGTTCAGGATGTTCGCGAACTCCTGCCGCGCGTGCAGAAAGCCGGGATTCGCAAACTGATTGTCGACACCTGCGTGATGGACCTCGCAACCATGGGGCAGGCGTTCAGCGCGATTTTCGACGTGAAAGATGAATTCGGCCTTCCTTCCGGCGGCGGTGTTCACAATGCCGTTGCCATGTGGCGAGGACTGAAAAGCAAAATGGGCGAGCAAGCCGAAAAACCGTGCGTCGCTTCGGCCTGCGCCGCCGCGGTGGCGGTCGGCGCCGACTTCGCCCTGTACGGACCCATCGAAGACGCCAAGTATGTGTTCCCGGCGGTCGCGATGATCGATACGGCGTTGAGTCAACTCGTCATGGAAAAAGGCGATCGGCCCGACGAAAACCATCCTCGTTTTAGGATCGGCTGACGACGGAGTTGGCTATTTTAAGTGCGATTTCCATAGCTTTGCGTCCATCGTCGGGCGTGATTTCCGGCGGTTGGCCATTCCGGATGCAGTGCACAAAATATCCGTCTTGTTGCAAATGGCCCCACATCGCGGCGCCGGGCTGCTTGACGCTCCACACCGTTTCGCTGGGGTCTTCGCCGAGCAACGTTACTTTGTCGTTTCCCGATGCGTGGATCACGCAGGTGGAATCGCCCACGAGTTCAAGGGCGGAACGCGATGCCGAACGAGGGACCGAGCCGCTGTACTGCAAGCTCCCCACGACGCCGTTGGCCAACTTCAACGTGGCGCACGCATCGTAGCCGAGCGTGCCGCCAAACTTTTCAAGCGTCGTGTATTTGACAGCCGCTTGCACGTCGTCGATTTCGGTGTCGAACAGCCAGCGGAAGAGGTCGATCGACCAAACCGCCAGCGTGTACAACGGCCCTCCGCTCTGCTCGACTTTCCACATCCAAGAGGAAGCGGGCCACTGGCTGGCCAAATCGCTGGCGGAAATGAACTCTCGATACAGCACCGCCGAGGGTTTGCCGATGGCGCCCGCATTGAGCATCGCCTTGGCCTTTACGTAATTTGGCGTGAAACTAAACGTGAGGCCGGGCATCAGGAAGACGCCCTTTTTTTCCGCGGCCTCGATCATTTCATCGGCCTCTTCCAAACTCGCCGCCAGCGGCATTTCGCAGAGCACATGTTTTCCGGCTTGAATCGCGGCCAAGGCCGCCTTGGCGTGCAATGGCGTGGGGATGGCGACCACCACGGCGTCGACCTCAGGATCGTTGATCAGGTCTTGATAGTCTTCGTAGCTCGACTTTGCGCCATGTTTCGCCGCCGCTTTGTTTCGCCGTTTTGGATCAGGATCGGCCACTGCGGCGAGTCGCGCGCCGTTGATCATGGCAAAAGCAGGAACATGCGCCCCGCGGCCAACAAAACCGCAGCCGATCACGCCGACGCCAATATCGTTCACGAGAGGTTCCTTTACCCAAATGGACGTTGCCTTGAACGTGACCACTATTCTATGTAAAGTGAATACCGGTTGTCTACTATTTCACTTGGCGAATTCGTTTCGCTCAGGCGCATAGGATATCGCGTCGTGCCACAACCATCGTCCAGCCCGATTTCCGCACGACCGCCTCGAATCATCGAGCAGGTGGATGAGGCTGTCGACCGCGCCGAAGTTCTGCGCTACCTCGGTTATCCGGTCGGTGTTTCCCCCAATGCTCAGATTCAAAACATCCTCGATTATTGGGTCGCGCAGGCCGACCAACTCGCCACGCCGCGCGCCATCTATGTGGTGTTGCCCGTGGCGGAAAAAGACCGTCGCCGGCTGCGTCTGCAAACTGGTCGCGGAATGGTTGAGTTCCACGGCGCCATTGGCGAATTTTTGGGTGCGGCGCGCAGCGTGGCGGCGTTTATCGCCACGGCCGGAGGAGATGTGGTGCGTCTGGCCAGCGAACTGTTGGGAAAACAAGACGCCTTGGCGGCGATGGTGGTCAACGCCGTCGGAGCGGAACGCGCCGAAGCGGCCGAAGCAGCGGTCATTGATGAGTTGCGTGAGCAAGCCGCGAAGGTTGGCTTTGCGCCGACGTTGCCCTACAGCCCCGGATATTGCGGAATGGCGTTGACCGAACAGACCAAACTGTTTTCGTTGTTCGATCAAGAGAACATCGGCGTTACGTTGTCGGCTGACTGTTTGATGCGACCGCTAAAATCCGTCTCTGGGTTGATCGGGATCGGCCCGGCGGCGGAGGTCGAGCAATTTGGTTCGCCCTGCGACCGCTGCGAGTTGCATGACTGCGCCATGCGGCGATAAGGAACCGTTCTGAAACAGGTTCCCGGTGGTAGCTCAAAAAAAGCCCGGCATTTTGAAAACGCCCGGCGTTTAATTCAGTACGTAAATTCGGGACGGCCTAGTGCTTTGTTCCAGCCAAGCGTTAGGGTTCACGATGGGAAACGCTACCGGGCCAATTCCATTTCGTATTGGGTCGCCAGATAGGGCCGGACGTCGGTCTCTTCAACCTCAACGATTTCTATATCGGTGAAGATCGCGAGATCGATTTCTTCCAGCGAAGGGTCTTGGAATGTCTCGCCGGTTGCCGAGCGCAGACATTGGACCTTGGGTCGTCCCGGTTGGCTGGGGTTAAAATCGACCACCACCGCTTCAATGCGATTGGAAAGCGTGACCACCTGCCCGATTGGAAAAGCGGGAATGATCTCGTAAAAGGCCTGCTCAATGACGGGGTCGAAAAACCCCTTGCAGAAGGTGCGCATTTCGTGCAGCACTTGAACCGCCGGTTTGGCGCTATGGTAAATGCGTTTGGTGGTGGCGGCGTCGTAGACGTCGCAGAGTGTGGCCAAGCGGCAGAAAATTGGAATCTGCTTGCCTTGCATGGTGGGCAATGGGTCGCCAGTCGCGACATCAACCCGCTGTGGGTATCCGCCTCCGCAATACCGCTGGTGATGATTCAGCACAACCTGGGCGGCCGTCGGCGAGACGCGTCCCTTCACCATTTCGTACCCGTAAACCGGGTGCAATTCCATGATCTCGCGTTCTTCGGGCGTGAACCGGCCGGGTTTATTGAGGATTTCGTCGGGCACTTTCATTTTACCCACGTCGTGCAACAGACACCCCAGGCCCAGCTCTTTGAGGTTTTTCGCTTGTTGCGGCGTCTTGGAGCTTCGTTCCTCGATCAGGTAACGCTCCAACTTCATGCCCAGCAGCATCGCCAAATAGCAGACATTGGTCGAGTGCGACATCAAATAGCAGTCGAAGGAGTCTAATTTGTCGAGCAGCACGTTACCGCACCTGCTCTGCTTGAGGAAGTCGAACAGATTGCTGATCGCGGATTGAAAATCCGAGATATCCAACCCCAGCGAGGCCCCGCTCATGACCTCCTCAAAATTGCGCCGCACCTGCCAATACACTTCTCGCTGGCGCTGGCCAAGTCCTTCATCGATGACATCTTCGAGAAACTCCAGGCTTCGGTGGCGCACCCAGACATCGAAAATGCCGAGTTTTTCCAGTTGCGGGATCGCGCTCATCGGAATTTCGCGGTCTCGCTGGAGCAAGAAACGATAAGGATCGTTCGGATACGGCACCGGGCGAGCCAAAACCATTCCAGGCTCGATCCGACGGACGGGAACTCTAAGCATAAAACGTATTCCGACAGGTTGATACGAGCCAGCAAATCGCACGGCTCACGATCCAGCAAGTTGACGCGCGAGAATAACTCCGCCGTGCTTCGATTCGATTTGCGAAATGTTTTCGACAATACTCAAATCCAAGACATAGGAAGCGGCTCCAACTTCCGCCCGGACGCTTTCCATGAGCAACCGTCTCAAAAATAGCTTCTGCTTGCGGTGGAAGAGGCCATGGAACCGCTCTTAGGGAGTAGATGGCCGCTTTGCGGCGTCGAACGCGCCGGTATTAGGGGTTGTCGTGACCGGGCAGTTGGCGGTATTGGGCGGGGGTGTCAATATCTTCGACGATTGCGTCATCGTCGACGTTCACGAAAAGCGTCGGCCGCCGCTGCCGGAGCACATTGACGCCTTCGTCGGCTTTGAGCGAAAATACATCGTTCGCCCAAGGCCAAGGAAAAGCGACCGGGTGCCCCCGCCGTCCACACACCGTGGGAACGATGATTTGCCGCTCGGCGGCCGCGAATTCCGCCAACACCTGGTTCACCACCGCGACCGAAAGACGCGGCATATCGGCTGGCGCCAGCAGCCAGGCGTCGTGCTCGGCTGGACAAAATTGCTCCTGAATATGCTGCAGACCCAAGGCAACCGATATTTTCATTTCCGCGGGCGGTTCCAGCGGTCGGACCACCTCCGCGCCGAACTGACGACATACGTCCGCCAGCGGCGCGTCATCGGCCCGCACGACGGCCACTATGTGGTCGACCCGACTAGCCCGCCAGGCTTTGAGCACATGCGCGATCAGCGGTTCGCCGCGCCAAGGGAGCAACAGTTTCGGCCCTCCCATCCGGCGTCCAACACCGGCGGCGGGAATAATAGCGAACGATTGCATGCTCATACTCCCCCTGAAAGCAACGGCCCTCGACACACTGGCCAATAGAAGCCGCGGCTTCGCAGCTTCCTGCATGTTCGCCAGAAGTGCTTCCGTAGTGAAATTTCCGCGGCAGGCATCGTCCCCGCCAGATCTTCTAAATCCGCAACTCATTTAATAGGACTAGATTACAGAAAATATCAGCGGCCACGAATTGACAGACCGCCGCCGTTGAATAAGATAGCTAGTGAGTCTTCACGTGGTGCATTATACCCTATATGGTCTGAATTTGCGTTTTGCGTTGATCTCAAAGCAAAACTTCGGTTTTAGGCTGCGTGCGGTATGAATGTGCGACGTCGCACGAGTCGGTTCTGGTGACGCCCCACTGGGCTGCAACCGGCCTTCGCCGCTTGTTCGCGTATCCCCACTTTCCTTCCTTTGTTTGCGCGAGGGCGTTCTAATGACGAATTTACTAGCGTTTGGCATGCCGGGCCCGCTTGAAATGGTGATCGTTGGCGGGGTCATCTTGCTCCTGTTTGGGAGCCGCCTGCCGAGTCTGATGAGAAACCTGGGCCGTGGCGTTACTGAGTTCAAGAAGGGCGTCAACGGTCTTGATGACGACCTCGATTCAAACGACAAAGACGAATAAACCTCCGCCGAATGCGGTTGCGTGACGTTTTTGGAATCGGTGTTTCCAGGTCGGTGTTTCCAGGTCGGTGTTTCCAGGTCGGTGTTTCCAGGTCGGTGTTTCCAGGTCGGCGTTTCCAGGTCGGCGTTTCCAGGTCGGCGTTTCCAGGTTTGGCGGCTTGTTGTTGGCTCTTGCGACGAGGTTGAAATATGTTCGGCATTGGTCCCGTGGAAATGATGATCATTGGAGGAATCGCGGTGCTGCTTTTCGGGAAAAAACTGCCCGAAGTAGCACGTTCGGTAGGCTCTAGCTACCAGCAATTTCGCAAAGGGCTGACCGATATTCAGTCTGAAATGCATGACGTCACGAACACCACCTACAGCGCGGCAACCGATTACAACAACAACTCGGCTTACAACGCCAACTCAGCCGGCGACCGCCAGGAAATCGATGAACACGATGTCGCCGCAGCTCCCAAATTCGAGCCGCCGGCGGCTGACACCGAAGACGACGCTTAAGTAAGCCTTACGCAGGCAACTCAATGGCGGCGCGCGAATTATACTTCACACGGCTAGTAATGGCTCGTTTAACGGCAAGCCGAAGGCGACTGCGTTTTTCTGTCTTGCCCGAACGCGTGGGCTCAAAACACAGCCGCCTTCGGCTTGCCGTTAAACGAAAAAATACAACATTTTCAACCGTGAGCGAATTAAATCCGTACCAATCGACCCAAACGCCAAGTCGGAGCATGGGCCAGGTGCCTGTTTGGCCGCGATGGCCGGTGGTGGTGGTTGCCTGCATGTGCAGCTACTACGCTCTCAGCGCCCTGACGCTGCCGTGGGCAGACGCTATTTGGTTCGGCGAATTTCCGCCGCTTGCCATCATCCAGCTGCCGAAGTCGTTTCTGAAATCGATGGTTCAAGACGTCCTCATGTTCTTGACCAGCGCCCTTGGTAGGTCGCGAGGTTCGTTTTCGCTCGATTATATCTCCAGCCATGGATGGGCAATGGGTATCATGGCGATCGCCCCCGCTCTTTTGCTGGCTGCTGTCATTCGGCTCGCTCGACCCATTCCGTATCGGCGCAAACTAATCGCCCTGGTTTTGGTTTTCGCATCCATGGACGGCGTGGTGACAATTTGGTTCGACAGCGTTTCCAATTTCAAGATTTTCAATGCTTCCTATTTCTGACTCTTCTCAAATACTCAAACGAATCTCTATTCGGAGTTGACGCAACATGAGCCTCTGGCGAGAATAACCGCACGAGTATGGAGCTTTGCCAGTTGAGAGGAATGGATGCATGTTAAAACCCGGCTTGCAGAGGGTTTCTAAAGAGTCGCCTGCGAAGATCAAGATCGCCCAGCCGAACCCCTCATGGAAAACTCCCGGCGGGATTCCGATCAGGCTTCACGCGGGTTCCGGCCTGAACGGCGCCGCCACCGACGATGTCGAATCGTTGCTGTTGCACCTGGAGCACGCGCGGCTGGGGCTTCTGCAAGGGTTCGATCAACTGCTCTGCCTGGAAGGGCTGCATGATGTCGCACATTTGGCGCATCAGATCGAAACAGTTCGAAAAGTGCTGCGGCATTTTCGGGGCCGCGTTCTGCTGGCCGATGAAGTCGGCTTGGGAAAAACGATCGAAGCCTGCCTGCTGTTGCGCGAGTACCTGCTGCGCGGGTTAGTCAAACGCGTGCTCATTCTCGTTCCCTCTCCGCTGGTTTCCCAATGGCGGGAGGAGTTGCAGTCGAAATTCGGGTTGGAGTTTTCCGTTCCGCCGCGAACGGTCGCTTCCGACCGCCCGGAGTATTGGGCCAACACCGATTTGGTGTTGTCGTCGCTGCCGTTCGCCAAGAGCAAACGCCGCTTCGATGTGGTCACGGCGGCCAAGTGGGATCTGGTCATTGTCGATGAAGCCCACCATTGCAAGAACCGCGCCACGCTCAACTGGAAGTTGGTCAACCAACTGAAACGCCGGCATCTGTTCCTGCTCACCGCGACGCCGGTCCAAAATAATCTGCTGGAGCTTTACAACCTGCTGACGCTGCTCGAACCGGGCCACTTGAAAACGGAAACCGATTTCAAAAAGCGGTACGTCCGACGCGGCAGTCCGCGCGACCCGCTCAATCGGGAGCGGCTACGGTCGTTGTTGGGCGAAGTGATGATTCGCAATACGCGCAGCCTAGTGCAAATGGACCTGCCGCCGCGTTACGCACAAACGCTCATGGCCCAACCCCGGGGCGCCGAGCAAACGCTCTACCAGCAATTGAATGAATACCTGCGTCTGCGCAAAACGCCGCCCGCCGCCGCGAAGGGCAAACCAAGCGACGCCAATCCAAGCGATGGGTTTGCGGACGCTTCCGCCGTGGAGAAACAGGCCGCTGAAAAGACGGACTCAACCTTCCCGCCTCTGTCGCGAAAACAGTTGAGCACATTGCTGCTGGCATCGGGGAGTCATCCGCGAGCGCTGGCGCAGTCGTTGGAGAACGTGGCCGGCGACGACATTCGCACCCGGCCCATTATCGAACTGGCCCGCAGCATCAAACGCTCTGCGAAAGACGAGAAACTGCTGGAGTTGCTGCGGCAAAGCGGTCAAGACAAAGTGCTGGTTTTCGCCTGTTTTCGCCGCACGCTGGAGCATCTACAACAGTTGCTCGACGACGCGGGCATCGCCTACGCCACCTTCTCGGGCTCGCAATCGCAGAAGCAAAAAGACGCGGCCGTTGAGGCTTTTCGCGAACAAACGCCGGTGCTGCTCTGCTCCGAAGCGGGCGGTGAAGGGCACAACCTGCAATTCGCCAACACGCTGGTCAACTTCGACCTGCCTTGGAACCCGATGAAAATCGAACAACGTGTGGGGCGAATTCATCGCATCGGCCAAACGCGCGAGGTGTTTGTCTTTAATCTTTGCGCGGTCAATTCCCTGGAAGCCCGGCTGCTCGATTTGTTGACCGATAAAATTCGCATGTTTGAACTGGTTGTTGGCGAAGTGGGGTCTATTCTGGGGAATCTTGACGGCGGCGAGGAGTTCGAATCGCTGGTGCTCAACCTGTGGTTGCAATCGCACGACGATCAAGAACTGGAGCGCTCGTTCGACACGTTTGGGCAGTCGCTCTTGGAGGCGCAGGAGAAGTACGTCGAGACCAAGGAGCTCGACGAAGCATTGTTCGGAGACGACTACGAATGACAAGCATCTCACAAGAACTGCGGGAGTTTGGCACGAAACTGTTGGAGCGTCGGGGCGCGCTGGTGGAGTGGTCCGCCGACGACGAAGGCTCCGCCATGGCGCCGAAGGAGCTTGCCAACTTGTTGCACGCCGACGGCGAAATCATCCGCTTGAGCACGCAACCCGGCGGCGAAGGCTGGAGCTTCAGCCTGGCTTCCGATTTTCTCGACACAGCCTCCCAACTGCTCGAAATGGAGCCTCGCGTGGGCGCGTTTCGCGTTGACGAAATGTATCTCAAACGCGGAGATCTTGAAACAGCCGTGCAGCGCGCCTTCACTTGGCTGAACGCCAAAGTTCGTTTGCTCGACACCCAGGAAGTGCGCATCGAGTACCATACGTGGTGGTTCCACGCCTTGCTTGTTTCGGAAGACCGCTGGGAAACGCGGTTTCCGATCAGTATCAACGCGGCGTCTGGAACCGTGGTGGAGTTGCCCAACTTGCTCGACCTCTGGGAATTCGAGCCGCACCCCGGCGCGAACCAGCAACCGCCGGCCACTTACCAACAGGCGGTGCGAGAGGCGCAACTGCAACTGCGAAAAATGGCCGCCGGATTTTTCGACCGCATGGACGGCCGCCTCCAGCGAGATAAAAAACGGTTGCGAGAGTACTACAGCGCCCTGCTGCGGGAGTCGCACCAGAAGAAGACGCGCGGCCGGACGCAGCCCGATCCGGAAAAACTGGCCGCCCGCGAGCGAGCCGTCAAGCTGGAGCTCCGCCGCAAAAACAATGAGTTGGATGATCGCTACGCGATCGATCTGACCTTAAACCCGATCGTGCTCACGCGCATGGAAATTCCGGCCTTGGCCGTTGAACTGTCGGTGCAACGCAAACGCGCTCAAAAAAACCACACGGTTTATTGGAACCCGCTGTTGAAACAGTTGGAGCCGATTCGTTGCAGCGGTTGCGGCCGCGGAACATTTTCCGTGGCCTTCACGAACGACGACGTCGCTCCGCTCTGCGCCAAATGTTCCGGCTGAACGGCGGGCGGTCTTAAGCGAGCGGCAGATGAAAATTCACCTAATACAAGCACGAAGCGCAAGCGAGTGAATCAGCAAACGGTCATTCCCGCGTAGGCGGGAACCCAAAAAAAACCCACGGACTTCCGCAGGGTGCGGGTAAGTTATTTTCTGCCGCTCGCCTTAAACGCCACTGGCGTTCACCGGAGCGGTTATTCGTCGCGCCAGCCGAAAACGTGCTCTTTCACCAGACGCCAAACAAACAACGGCCCGGCCATCAGCAGTAGGCAGAAAAAAAGCAGCGAAGGTATGAGCCAGCCGAGTTCAAAAATCGGTTCGGCCCACTGCCATACCGCCGCCCATTTCACCACCAGCAAGGCCGCCGCCAAACTCAAATACGGACCGAACGGCAACATGTTTTCCCCACGCAGCACGGCTTGAACCACCGAAAACAGAATGCCAAAAAACGGCGCGATAAAAAACACCAATAGCGAAGGCTGCCAGCCGAGAAAGGCGCCGATCATCGCCATCAGCGTGACATCGCCAAATCCCATCGCTTCCTTGCCCAGAGAAATACGGCCCACGATGCGCACCGTCCAGACGATGCCGCCGGCGAACATCATACCCGCCAGCGAAGTCAATAAACTTCGCCAAGCGGTGCTGCCTGCAAAGCCCCAAACGGCCGCCACGCCGCCACCGCAAACGAGCATCATCAGCCAATAATATTGCGAGAGAGAGCGGCGAAACAGACTCGCCAAAAACAACCTCACCGAATAGCCGACGCCGCGCCGCGGTCGGTAGACGACGAGCGTCGGCATGATCGCCAAACACCAAGCGACGACCGCCGCGAGTCCAAACATCAAACCGCGAGGGCCGTCGATTTCGGTCGGCCAATCGCGGGGCGTAACGAGCAAGAGCGCGCTGTTCCCGCCGACCGGCAAATGCGAGGAAGGCAGCGCGACGGCCAGCAACAACCCGGCCCAAACACCCGGTACGGTGATGGCGTCGGGAATGGTGAATTCATCAAAATCAATAAACGTGGCCACGACCAACAAACAAAGCAATACGGCGTGGGCGAGGAATTGGGCGTGCAACACGCTGGCGGCGGCAACGCTGCCAGCGGGAAACAAGCCGCCCCGTATTTCCCACCCATACAATGCGGCCAGCGCGCCGCCAAAGGCAAGCTCCAGCAACATCGGCCGCAGCCAAAAACCAGCGCCAAAAACGTCTGATTCCCGCCGCAATCGCCACCAGCCGAAAACCGGTATGCAATCGGCCCATTGACGAGGCGCCAGGGCTAGTGTTTCATGCGCGAAGTATTCGGCCACTGCCTTGGAGGGCGTCCAAGGACTTAGCGGACGGCGGTCGAAGGCCAGCCAGTAGATGCCGAAATTGAGTTGGCCGCCAATGGCGAGGCCGCACAGGAAAAGTCCCGCCAGCCGCACTTCCAGAGGCAAATCGAGTAAGAGCGACACGCAGCGAGGTTCCTATCCTTGGTTTTTGAGTAGCGCGGCGAAGGCCTCATCCACGACTTGAGCCGTGGCTTTGTTTTCGGTTTCGATGGCAACATCGGCGCAGGCCGCATACAGCGGTTCGCGCTGGGCCAACAGAAGTCGGATTTCGTCGTCGGCGTCGTGCGTGGTCAGCCGTGGGCGACGTTCAGCGGAGGCGGCGTCTTGCGAAATGCGTTGGGTGATTGTTTCAGGGCTGGCCTTGAGCCAAATCACGAAGCCGGCGGCAATGACCCGCCGAACTTCTTCGCGCAAAATGGCGCCGCCGCCAAGCGATACGACTCCCGAACGGTTCGCCGCCAAATCGGTGATGACGGCAACTTCCAGATCTCGAAAGGCGGGTTCGCCGTCTTCGGAAAAAATGGCCGCAATCGATTTTCCAGCACGACGTTCGATTTCGTCGTCGGAATCGACAAACGGCGTGTTCATTTTCATGGCCAACGCGCGCCCGACGGAGCTTTTTCCCGTGGCCCGGTAGCCGATCAAGAATGTGTTCATGCCGCAGCCATTATCTCTGGCCTTCCGTTCGCCCGCCCGCCGCCGCGCATATGCCGTAGCCGCCCCGCATATTTAGCTGAAGTCATCTTCTTCTTCCGTGGCTTCGGGTATTTTTACAGGCGAAGTGGCGTTCTTCAGTACGCGTCGCATGAGGTCTTCGGGCGCCGAACTCTCTGTGAACAGTTCGTATTGGAGCGCCGCCTGCCGAACGAAAAGATCGACGCCGGTCAGTATGTGGCAGCCTTTTTCCTTGGCTTCCTTCAAAAACAGTGTTTGCTCCGGGTTGTACACGGTGTCGAACACGACTTGCGAGGAACGGAAATGTTTGCCCTCATACGGCGTTTCGTTAATATCAGGATGCATGCCCAGCGGCGTTCCATTGACGATCACATCCGGCCTGACCTTATATCGATCAGCCCAAGGCAGCCAACGGCACTCCAGTTTTTCCGCCAACGTTTCGGCGCGAGGATCGGAGCGGCTGGAAACAACCACGTCCATCCCACGACGTTTCAGTCCGTGAGCCACCGCTTTCGAGACGCCGCCGGCGCCCAATATCAAGGCGGTTTTCGGTTGTTCACTTGTGGCTCCGGCGAGCGCTTCATCAAAAATTTCGGAGGCGGCGCGGTAGTCGGTGTTGTGGGCGCCCATTTCCTTTCCGCGGAACACGATCGTGTTGGCGGCGCCGACTCTTTCCACGATATTGTCGTGCCGGGTCATGTGCGGCAAGATCGCCTCCTTGTGGGGAATCGTGACACTCAACCCGCGAACGCCCAACTTCGGGCAGTCTGCGAGGAAGTCGTCAAGATCTTCTCGCGGCACGCGAAATGGCAGATACACTTTGTTCAAACCATCTTCACGAAACGCCGCGTTGTGGAGCAGCGGGCTCAAGCTGTGGCCCACCGGGTCGGCGATCACGCCGTATATTTCGGTTTCGGCGTTGATGTCGTTATAATGATAGATATCGAGCATTTGTCGGTAACTCAACTGCCCCGGCGCCAATTCGCGTTCATGATGGAACGTGGCGTAGGTGAACGGCGCTCCGAATTTTCCGGCCAGAATGCGCGTCGGCGTGCCGATGTCGCCCATGCAGAGGCCGATCATGGGAACCTTGCTGCGCTGCATCAGAGACAGCATACGGGTGTTGTCTCGCGGATGATGCGCCAACGTCGCGATCTTGATGATATCAGGATCGCACTTGGCCATGCGGTCGTATATTTCTTCCAGGTTATCGGGAGTTTCATTGAAATTGTGGTAACTCACGATTCGCTTGGTGGCGCCAAAACGAGGAATGCTCGCCGCGATGTCTTCTTCCAGGTCGACATATTCGACGCCATCGGCGATGGCGCTGCGCAGCAGCATGATGCGAGGTTCTTCCGGGCCCGACCAGCGGCCTCCGTCGTGAGGGCGGCGGCAGGTAATCACGACAGGCCCCGGTCGGCCGCTAATGAGCCGTTTCAAATCGGGCGCGCCGCGCACGTAGTCTAAACGCAATTCACACAATTCGGCGCCTTGCTCCACCAAGTGTTGGTGTTCGGCAATTATCTGTTTGTGGCGTCCTCGACCGATACTGACACAAATCATGCTGCGAACCACTCCCATTGCGTTTGACTCGTCGGAGGACGGAAACTTTCGGAATTCGGGCGCCGAGCGATAATTGCAAACGCCCATCTATCCGTATGCACCATGATAATCACCCGCCGCGGTAAGCGAAACCGAGGAACGCGGCCGGTGAGCCAGAGAGGGTGTTTCTGAAAGGGCTCGCTACAAACGGCGTTTCCGAATCTCCCGGACAACCCGCCAATTCTCCACCGCCGCCAAGAGCAACCGCCGTTGTGTTTGCAACGCGTGTTTGGCCTTGCGCGGAATCAACAGTTCTCAGGCCGATGGCGTCTATGCGGTTCGATCGCTTTTTCCGCAGACGCTGCAAGGTTTGCGTGGAGTCTGACGCTGCGGTCGTATGAAATGCGGTGGGCGGACCGCTCAATTCGATCACGGTCGAGAGTCGCACAACAACGAACGAATGCGTCGTTCGTGCAACAGGAACTCTTCGCTCCAAGGCGTCTTTTTCGCGCCGAAGCGACTTAGTCATGCGCCGAGACCGCCGCCGCCGAAAGATAACAATCGAGAAGCAGTTTCGAATTCGGTTGCCGACAAACGGCGGCTGGGTAACGACGAACACTCGTCCTGACGAGATCCCCATTCTGTGGAAGAGGAAAACCCATGAAGCTCCCGTTGTCATCGGCCTGGGTGGTTGTTGTCTGTCTGTTGGCGGCGCCGGCGCTGGCCGACTTTCAAGATCTTGCGCCGCCACTGCCTCCGGCAGACGTCAACCCGCCGCAGGAACTCACTCTGCCGGCCGACCAATCCTTGCGCGACGCCCTGACGGCTCCCGAATCCAATAATATCATGCATGAAAGCCATGCAAGATACGTAGCTGAAGACGACCGGTTGTTCGGCGTCTTCGCCTCTTCCGACCATCGGTTCGATGATTTCATTAGCCCGATGACCAACCCCTTCTTTTTTGAAGACCCTCGCACCCTGACCGAAGCGCGTTTTATTTTCGTGAATCATCGGCTTCCCAATTCCCTGGGTGGCGACAGCCTGCAATTGTTCGCGATGCAAGTGCGTGCGGCGCTTACCGAGCGTTTGTCGATCATCGCCACGAAAGACGGGTATTTCACCACCGGAAATAGCACCTTGGGCGGCAGCGGCGTGGTGCTCAACGACGGCTGGGCTGATTTATCGGCCGGACTGAAATACAATTTGCTGGCCGACGCCCGCCGCGGGAGCATCGTGAGTATTGGCGCCCGTTACGAGTTGGCTTCCGGCGCCCGGCGCACGTTGCAGGGTAATGGCGATGGCGAATTCGATCTCTTTCTTTCCGCCGGGCAACGATTGGGTTGTGGCTGGCATTGGCTCAGCGCGACCGGCTTCCGGCTGCCGGCCGATACGGTCGAGGAAAACCAAATCTGGTATTGGTCGAATCATATCGACCGAAAAATCTCCGACACGATCTATCTATTCGGAGAAACGAATTGGTATCACTGGATGAAGTCCGGCCAGGCGACGGCCTTGCCGGGAATTGGCGGTCTTGATCTATTCAACCTGGGGCAAACGGGCGTCGCGGGGAACGACGTCGTGACCGGCGCCCTGGGAGTCAAATGGAAACCGAGCGCTCGCACGGAATTGGGCGTCGCTTACGAAATTCCCTTGGGTTCGAACGAAGATTTGATCGACGACCGCTTCACCTTCGACTGGATCGTTCGTTATTGA
This sequence comes from Planctomycetota bacterium, assembly GCA_024276655.1. Taxonomy (GTDB): domain Bacteria; phylum Planctomycetota; class Planctomycetia; order Pirellulales; family Pirellulaceae; genus SZUA-33. The sequence goes on along the minus strand of JAJRWU010000269.1, from coordinate 41,182 downwards.
TTAAGAAATCGTTCCTGAAATAACTTACCGGTTGTGGTTCAAAAAAGCCCGGCATTTTCAAAATGCCGGGCTTTTATTTCGACCAGAAAATTCACCTCAGGCTCCAAACATCAACTCCAAGCCGCGAGCGCACTGAGAAGCAGCAGCCAAAGGCCGAGCAGCAGCAGGCTCAGCGCCAACAGCGCCGGCCGACGTTTTGGCGCTTCGATGGGTTGCGCAGCCGTTTGCCGGGCAGATGGCGAAGTGGTGCTTGAAGATTGCTTGGAGGAAGGCGGGGCGTGGTGCGTCTTTCCCGACCGGTTCTTCTTGGCCATGGGCGTTTTTCCTACTCCGGCAGCGTGATTTCAAAATCTTGCTGGAAGGCTTCGCCGAAATCGTAGACATCTTCGAAGTCTTCGAGGCGGTCGCCCGGAGATTTGCTCATCTGGCCGATGCGAATCAGGTTGTAGACAATTTCCCCAAAGTCGAGCGTCACATAAACTCCCCAAGAGTTCAGCACGACTTTGGCCATGTAGCCGAATTGTTCCAAGGCGTACTGGCGAATCGCTTCGCAGAGTTGCTGTCCGGTGAGGTGTCTGGCCGCCAAGGCCTCCTCTTCGGATTGGTCTTCGGAAATCGCCTCGACTCCCATTCCTAGCTGCCGTTGCGCATAGCCCAAGGCTTCCCCTACAAACTCGTACGCTTCGAGTTTGTAGCGGGGATCTTCCCGCAGCATTTCAAAAACGGAATGGGATTCTTCGGACATGGTTATTACTGATCTCGATATTCTTATTCTTCAGGCGAGGGAACGGTTACCGGCTCCGCTTGCCGGACCCTCGTTTGGTGACCGCGAGAATTTCGGCGGCGTCGACCAGCACCCGGCGGTTATCTTCCATTTGGAGCAACAGTTGTTCGGTGAGAATTTCCTGGTTGAGCACGCGGGCGTTGCCGTTGGCGGTGACGACGTCGGAGCCGATGGGAGGCAACTCCTTGTAGATTTTTTCGTAGGTGTCGTACTCATAACGCAGGCAGCATTTCAGGCGGCCGCAACGGCCGGAAATTTTGGTGGGGTCGAGCGTGGCTTTTTGCAGCTTGGCCATTTTCATCGACACCGGCGGCATCGCACTCAAGTGTGTGTTGCAACAAACCGGTTTTCCGCAGTCGCCGTAATCGGCCAGCAATTTGGCTTCATCGCGCACGCCAATTTGACGCATCTCGATGCGGGTTTGGAATTCGGTGGCCAACTTTCTCACCAACTCACGAAAATCGACGCGCTGTTCCGCCAGATAAAAAACGATCAGCCGTTCGCCGCCAAACAACCGTTCGATATCGACCAATTGCATGTTCAAACCCGATTCGTCGACACATCGCTTGCAAAGGCGAAAATCGTCGCCCAGGTTTGCGTCGATGTGCGACAACTCGCTGTCGTCTTCGGCATTCATGGCCCGCAGAATCTGGCCGTTGGCGGGGTCTTTAAGATGCTTCACCGCCTGTGGCGTGGCTTCGCAGAGCACTTCGGCCGACTCCAACCCACGATTGGTGCGCGCAATCACACGGGCGCCGCGAGAATATTGATCGCCGCCGCGAGTCGACAGCACGCCCAGTAGACGCACCGCTCCAAAACGCACAACATACTTGGGCATGATCTGGCGGACATGTCCTGTTGGCATGTCTTGGCTGGGGGATACAAACGGGCGCCCGTGCGTGTTCGACGGGGAAAACCCTGGTAGCTGGGGCAACGAAGGAAGTTTTGAAACAAAGCCTAGTGGTTTGTCACGGATGAAAATTCAGATTGCTCAAATCAGCCGGAACGCGCTAGCGTCCGGTTTTTCCTGTACAACGGTGGGCTAGCGCCCAGCGGCTAATCCTAAAATTCAATGCTGACAGACCAGTAGTATAGTAACCCGAGAATTCTACTGAAAGCCGGGTTCGACCTCTGCAAATACTCACTGCGGCGGAAATCGGGCGATGCGTTTGGCATTTCTGGAAAAAGGATGGAACGTTTGCCGCCCGAATCAACGGCCGTACCAGGCGATCAGTCGGGGGATTTCTCCCATTCTTTCCAGGGCGCCGATTCGCCACCGATGCCCCCGGCCCGCGAGACGTGCATAACCTTGGCCGCGATCAATCGCGCCCACGATTTCAGCCATGGCTTCCGGCGTGGGCGGCTGGGCGCCGCAGGTGTATCGCAACATCCAGAGGGCGAGCGGGTAGGTTAGGGCCAAGGCGCGAAAACTCTCGGTAAGCGACCACGCCGAGCGGTTGATCAGGGCGAAATAGCCGCTGGTCAAGGAAGCGCGAAAATACGCGTTGAGCGGACGGTACACTTCCTCGGGCAAGGCGCCCAGCGGCCTTTCCAAGTCGTTGAAGGTGGTGGGCGGAAATTCTGAGTAGAACGAGGGCGTATTTCCCTTGCCCCGCGCCATCTTAATTGCGAAACGGGCCAACTTCCAACGGCTCCCTTTTTCAGCCTCGGCAATACAACGGGGATGCAGTCGTAGATAATCGGCCGCCACCTGGCGAAACAATTGGTTTGCGGAATAGCGCGGCGGTTGCCGATTCCGAAACACCTCGGCCACTTCCTCGGGCGCGCCGGCCGCCAAAACGTCTACCAGTTCGCCAAACCGGCGTTGGTCGAAACTCGTAACCTTGGCTTGATCCAACAACGCGCAGAATTGCCAGCCCACTTGCAGTTGTCTGATCAGCGGGAGGGAATCCGCGGCGCCGATTTTTCGCAGGGCGGCTAATACGCGAGAAGCATCGGGCCAATCTCGCCGCAGTCGTGGCGTGATGTTCGGCGGCGCGTGGGAGCGGTTGGTCGAGCCCATTTCTTGGGCCAGGGACCGCGCAGTGGGAAGATGTTTCTCAAGCGGCCGGCCTTGCTCCGTGGCGGCCGAAGGGCAGCAACGTCGGACCGTCAAATAGGCGACGTTTTCGGCCGGCACCAGTTGCAGGGGAAACATGCGGCACGTCAGCGGTTTGGCGTCCAAACCAAACTCCGCGTGAATGCGGCAGAGGCCGGCGTCGGTCAGGAAAACACAACGGCCATCGCGGCGTTGCGCGAGTCGGTGTTTACCGCCTAGGAACGATTCACGAACGACAACGGCTTGTCCGCGAAAGTCGGGGTGTTTTTCCCAGCCCTGTTGGCGGATTTTGGCGAGGTCGGCGTCGTTCAGAAAAATCATCGACCCATGGCAGCAGATGCTGCAATTGTGGCAATCCCATTTTTCCAGGATCGGCAAGGGGCGAAGCGTCGATTTCACGAAATTACTCTCTTGCCTTACGCTTGTTCGCCCGCCAGAGACAAATGCAAAGCGATCGTCTTTTGGTTGACGGGGGAGATCACGCCGTGTTCGGTGATCAAGGCCTGAATGTACTCGGCGGGCGTCACATCGAAAGCAGGATTATAAACCGCGACGCCATCGGGCGCCGTTTGTTTGCCGAATCCACACGTGATTTCCTCGGCTTGTCGCTGTTCGATCGGAATTTGCTCGCCGCTTTGAATGGAGGTGTCAAAGGTGGAAGTGGGCGCCGCGATATAAAACGGAATGCCGTGCGCCCGAGCCAGAACCGCCAGCGAATCGGTGCCGATTTTGTTGGCGGTGTCTCCGTTGGCGGCGATCCGATCGGCGCCCGTGACCACCGCCTGCACGCGTCCTTCCTTCATGACCTGCGCCGCCATCGAATCGCAAATGAGGGTGGCGGGCACGCCGTGCTGCATCAGCTCCCACGCCGTTAGTCGGGCGCCCTGGAGCAGCGGCCGTGTTTCATCGACAAAGACGTGAATCTTTTTTCCCTGCTCGTGCGCCTTGAAGAAAACGGAAAGCGCCGTTCCGTATTCCGCCGTGGCCAAGCCGCCGGCGTTGCAGTGGGTGAGCACGCTGTCGCCCGACGCCAGCAAGCGGGCGCCATGTTCGCCAATCGCGTGGCACATCGCCCGATCTTCCTCATGAATGGCGCGCGCTTCGGCCAATAAAGCGGCTAGTCGCTCCGCCGAACTGCGCGCGGCGTCGTGCATGCCGACGCGTTCCATGCGCTCCAACGCCCAAAAAAGATTGACCGCCGTGGGCCGGCTTGAGGCCAAATACGCCGTGGTCTTTTTGAGTTGTTCGTCAAACACGGCGCGGTCGGCGTTGGCCGACGTCTGCAAACCGACGCACACGCCGTAGGCCGCCGCCACGCCAATGGCCGGCGCGCCGCGCACGCGAAGCTGTTTGATCGCCTCCCAGACGGCGGTTACGTCGGGGCAATCGATCTGACGGCATTCCAGCGGCAGCAGCGTTTGGTCGATCAAACGCAGGCAGCCGTCAGTCTCGCCCAACCATTGCAGTGTTTCCGGCCGGGTTTTGGTCGCCATGGTCAACGCTCCGTGGTGGGAATGTACTTGTTGCAAAGGTCTGCGTAGTCTTCCCGCACGGGACTGAAAATATCGAGCACCACGGCGGGGCCATCGATCGCCTCCGCCCGATGCGGCGTGTTCGGCGGGATGATAAACATCGCCCCGGCTTCGACGACGCGCGTTTCATCGCCTATAGTCAACCGAAGTTTTCCCTCCAGCAAGCGGCCCGCCTGCTCATGAGGGTGATGATGCAGCGGCACGACGGCGCCGGCGTCCATCTCCAAATACGAGAGCATGATGTGTTCGCCATAGGGCGTTCGCAACCGGCAGCCCGGCAACACCTCGATCGGCGGCGCGTCGTCAATATTGATAAACGGCATGGAATATTTCGCGGGGAGGAAAAAATTTCGATACGCCAGCAATGCGCACCAGCCTAAGAAATAAACGCCGCCGACTCAACACGCCCGTTGAGCAACCGGCTCGAAATAAGATCCCGCTGTTCGTAACCGCTCACGGGACATGTAACGCTGAACCGAGAAAGGCCAGAAATATTTTCTTGAATCGTGGAAGCGAGAGAGCACTATCCCGGATGATTCATCAGCCGATGAGCGCTAGCTCACGGTTACGGCATTCTCGGAGAACCGGACGCTAACGCGTTCCGGCTGATCTGCGCGGCGTTTTTGGCAAGACGTAACCACTTTCTCGGGGAGAGGTTTATAAGAAGTTCCGACCTGTTCATGAATAACCTCAGGCTGTGCCCCGCTCGGTCCGACATGAAATCGGGAAGTTATTTCGGGACTGTCCCTTGGCGCCGCTCGATAAATAACTGTCGCATGTGTGTAGCCATCGTCGCCAGACGGTGGGTGAGCGGTGAACCATCCCACGCTCTGGCGAGCATGGCTACGACAGTAATTTTCCGCTCGATGCTTAGTGGAGTTCTCGCTCGCCGCAAAGCCAAAAAAATGACGCGCCGGTGGCTGTTAATCTGACTATTGGTCGACGTGGGACGCGGTCGGTTTGCGTCGCGCCAGCCAGGAGGTTATTAGGTAGAGCAGCGACGATGTCGTTAGTTCGGACACCAACCACGTCAAACGCAGCAGCACGGCTGAAACGATCGCCTGTGCTTCTCCAAACGTCGGCGCCAGGAGCGTCATGACCACCAGTTCCCGCACGCCCAGTCCGCCGGGAATCAGCGAAACGAACCCCAGCACCATCGCCAAGGCGACGCATGCTTCCAGCATCGGCAGGTCGGCCAACGTGGGCGTTGCGCCCGGCATGGCATGCAGCACCGCCCACAAGCTCAAACCCAGCATCGCCCAACCTAGGCTGACCATCGCCCAGCCGGAGACCATCAGCCGCAGGTTCAAACCGGCCAAGGCGGCATCAATTTGAGGGTTGGCCCGCTTCACGCCGACCAAGCGCACCAAACGGCGAAACACCGGCAGAATCGTCGGCGCGCCGGCGCACACTCCCACCACCAGCGCCCAAAACAAGAGCGGGCCCCTTGCCTGTTGCGAGAGCAGCAGCATGAGTACGGCGAACGCCGAACCGACGGCCATCATGGTGAGCGTTTCGACAAACACGCTGACCGCCGCCACGGTGGTGTTGACACGCTCGCTGCGAACTAGGTCGGTGCGAATCACGACCACCATCGCCTTGCCCGGCACGTACTTTCCCAGTGAGCCTACGTAATAGGCGCGGAGCGTTTCCCACCACGTGGGGCGTTGCCCCATGGCCCACAACGTCTGCCGCCAAAACACCCAACTGGGCGCCTGACCCAAAGCATAGAGAACGCCGGAGGCCAGCAGCCACAGCGGATTGGCTCGCAACAGCGAGAAGCCTTGTTGGCGAAACTGTTCGGCCGCGCTGAGGCCGGTCCGCCAAACGCCCCAAGCCACCAACGCGACGATCACTAGGCGAAACACGACTTTCGCCCACGCCATGGGCGATTTTTTCAGGGGCGGATTTTTCAAAACTGGCGGTTCGGTATCGTTCAAGCGAATCCCCTCAACCTCGCACCGCGTTGGTGGAGCGTTGATAAATGGCCTGGAGTAGGGCGTCGACATCTTTGTATTTCTTTTTGTCGGCCAAGGCGGCGTCGAGTAGTTTGCGGGCGTCAGCCTCCACATGCCCCAACGAACAGAGCACCGCGTACGTTTCTTGCACGACATCCGCCGGCACATTCGCCTCTGGGCCATCGGCGCCGCTGACCAAGAGAGCGAACTTGGGCATTTTTCGCCGGAGCTTGGCGATGATGCGGTCGGACGTCGCGGGGCCTACGCCCGGCAACGTGGAAAGACCCTTGGCGTCTTGGGCTTCGATCATCGCCGCGACTTCCCGCACCGGCCGCAACATGGCGCGCAGCGCTTTGCGGGCCCCAACGCCGTCGACCGAACAAAATAGATCGAAGAACTCACGTTCGATTTCGCTCAAAAATCCGACCAGCCGGGGTGTGAGCCGTCCGCCTTGCGACGGGTTGCCCTCCAGGTAATGCATGGTGTGGAACGAAACCTTTTTACCCACCTGCGACTGCAGCGACCGCCGCACAAACTCGGGAACCAAAATTTCATATTCAAAAGGATCGCAGGCCAAGAGCACGTGCGTATCATGTACGGACACCAGCTTGCCGGAAATTTTCGCAATCACGTTGGAGGAGTCCTCATTACGCACGCTGGGGTGCTAGGTCGGTAAGGCGCTATTCATCATATAGAGGTGACACAAGGCAATCGCCAGGGCGTCGGCCACATCAGCCGGTTCGGGCGGCGCCGGCAGGCGAAATTCTCGCTGCATGGCAATTTGAATTTGCTCTTTTGGCGCATGGCCGCTGCCAGTGGCCAGCTTTTTGACGCGCGTGGCGGCATAATCGAACACCGGCACGCCCGCCTGCTCACCGGCCAAACAGATAACGCCGCGGGCGTGTCCCATGAGAATGGCGGTGGTCGGCCGTTTGTAGTGCGTGTACAGTTTTTCCAAGGCCAGGGCCGTGAGCCGATGCGCCGCGATCACTTCGCTGATGCCGTCGTACACTTCCCGCACGCGCGCATGCAACGACGCGCCGCTCTTGGTTCGCACGACGCCCGCTTCACATAACTTCGGCGCGCCGGCAGTCACTTCCACCACGCCGTAACCGGTGATGTTCAGCCCAGGGTCGACGCCCAACACCAAACTCCCGATCGGCAAGCTCTCCCGGCTCATGAGGTTTTTCCTTACTCCAGCCGCCACGTGGCGCCTTCCGGCCGGTCTTCCAAGACGACGCCGGCCGCGGCCAGCCGATCTCGAATGAGATCGGAGAGTGGGTAGTCTTTATTGGCCCGCGCCGCCGCTCGTTGTGCGATGGCCACTTCCACCAACGGAGGCAGCACTTCGGCATCGTCTGATTCGATGCGCCAACCGGCGCCGCCTTGCCGATCTTCCACCACCACGCCAGCGGCGGCCAAGGCGTCGCGCAACTGATCCGCAGCGGCGAAATCTTTTCGCCCACGGGCCTGCCCGCGTAGTTCAAGCAGCAATTCCACCACCTTGCCGATCACTGCATCGTTGGCCGAAGCGGCTTGCGCCGGTTGGCCGAAGAGTCCTAGCAAGGCGCTCAACTCACGCAGCACTTCGGCGCCCCGTTGGAACACGGCGACGTTTTGTTCGCTTCGCAAGGACGCATCTTCCAGGTTGTGTTGGTCGGCGAATTTGTTCAGCAAATGGACCAAGTCGAACAGTTCGCTCAGCGCGGCGCCGGTGTTGAAATCGTCGTCCATCTTGGCGAGAAAGTTTTCACGATGCCGGGTGATTTCCGCCCGCGTCGTATCGCCCGCGGCTTTCGGTTTTTGGTCGGCGGCGTTTGCCTCGGCGCGCGAGGCGATCGGCTGGATGTCATGAAAACTCCGGCCTTGAACGCGCTCGTGCCGTTCAAAGAAACGATAAAAGGTTTCCAAACCGGTGGCGGCTTCGGCAATTTGCGCCTCGCCAAAAACAATCGTACTGCGATACTGGGTGCGGAGCAGGAAGAAGCGGATTTTTTCGCCGCCTTGCCGGGCGACCAAATCGGCCAAGCCGCCGCCGCCCGTCGACCGGCTGATTTTGTTATCGACCGTAGCCTGTACCGCAGCCTGTTCTTCGGTCTGTTCTTCGCGATCGGCCCGGCCGCCCAACTTGCCGGAGGCGCTGTCGGCGCGCATCAAACCGTTGTGCAACCAATATTTGGCCATCGGTTTGCCGTGGCAGCATTCACTCTGGGCGATCTCATTCTCATGGTGCGGAAAGACAAGATCCAATCCGCCGCCATGAATATCGAACGTTTCTCCAAACGCCACCCGGCTCATGGCCGAACATTCAATATGCCAACCGGGCCGGCCCTTGCCCCAAGGACTCTCCCAAAATGGCTCGTCTTCCTTGGCGGCTTTCCAGAGCGCGAAATCGGCGGCGGAATGTTTTTTATCGGCCGCGCCGCCGCCTTCTCCCTGCTGACTTTCCGCCGACCGATTGGTGAGCTTTCCATATTCAGGATCGCTGAGCACATCGAAGAAAACGTCGCCTCCTGAAGCATAGGCAAACCCTTTTTCGATCAACTGTTCGATGAACAGAATGATCTCGCCCATGTTTTCGGTCGCGCGGGGCAGTTGATCGATTTGATCCACGCCCAACGTGGCCAAGTTCGACAAATAATCTTGTGTCATCTCTTCCGCGATTTGCGCCATCGGCAAACCACGCTCGCGAGATTGTGCAATGAGTTTGTCGTCGACGTCGGTGATGTTCACCAGCCACGTAACGTTATATCCGCTATAGACAAGATACCGCTTGATCGTGTCGAAAATCACCGGCCCCACCATATGGCCGATGTGCGATTCCTTGTAGACCGTAGGTCCACACAAATAAATGCCCACCTTGCCCGGCTGCACCGGTTCGAAGTGTTCTTTATGTTTTGTGAGCGTGTTATAGACGCGAATATTCTTCGCCAAAGGCGCCACGTTCGGGCCACACGACGATTGAACACTTGTCGACATTTCTCATTCCCTCTTTTCCAACGTCGTTTTTTCCAATAACGCCACGCACTGCGCCGAAATGGCTTCGCCCCGCCCGATAAATCCGACCTGCTCGCCAGTCTTGGCCTTGACGCCGACGCGTTCCGCGTCGACTTCCAGCAATTCGGCCAGCCGCTCGCGAATGGCTTGCTTGTAGGGCGATAGTTTCGGCAGTTGTGCGAACACGATGCAGTCGAGATTGACGATCTCAAACCCCCGCCGCCGAATTTCCTCATGCGCTCTCTGTAACATGTCGGCCGAATCGCGGCCCCGATTCTCCTCCGCGTCGTTTGGAAACATTTCGCCAATATCACCCAATGCGGCGGCGCCCAACAGGGCGTCGATCACGGCGTGCAGGAGAACGTCTGCATCGCTGTGTCCGACCAGCCCTTTTTCGTGGGGTATTTCCACCCCTCCCAGGAGCAGCCGCCTGCCGGCCGACAAACGATGCGTATCGTGGCCCAGGCCCACGCGCAGGATGCTGTGCATGACATAAACCACTAACTCTTTTGACTGAAACAGTTTACCGTTGTTAAACTCATGATGAGAGGATGCCCCTTGGCAATCGACTCTACCGCCTGCGATAACTTTACGGCCCTCCCGACAAGACGGACCGAGTATAACGAAAGTGCCCAAACCCAACAACGCGATTCGGTTTCCCCTTTTTCCTTCACGCCAAGTGAGCTTCCTTTTTCAACAAACGCCATGCATCTGGCGCGATGCATTATCTTCTGCGGCAGGCGTCTAGGGCGTCGAAAGCGAAGCGGGTGTTCGGGGCGGCTTCGTTACGGAACAGTCGCGAAACGCGGAGTTTGATGCCGCCCTATCAAGTTGTGTTAGAAGGTATAAGCATTGACCGAGGTATTTGAGTTTTTTCGGGTTTCTTGAAAAACAATGTAAGGCGTTGGCCAAGGAGAGCGTCTTCCGAGCAGTGCTATCGGCCAAGTTGGAGAATTCAATGGTTCGCCGAGTGTTTTGTTTCGAGCGAAACGCAGGGCGCTCTTATTTATCTAGTCAAGGACGATGAAGGAGACAGGAAAATGGGTCGTATGTTTCGCAACGCCGCTCTGGCAATGATGCTCGCCGCCGCCGCAAGCCAAGTCGCCCGGGCGGGAGCGAAAGTGTATGTTGGAGCAAGGGTTTCCGCGGGGCGTCAAGTGTCGATGGATCGGATCGACCATTCGGTGTGGAATTCCATTTTACGTAAATATGTCGACCAGAACGGCATGGTCAACTATCGGGCGTTGAAGGGGTCGTCGAACGACGTGCAAGCAATTGCCGGCTATTTGAAAACACTCTCGGCGGCTTCGACCCGTCTTCATGCTTCTCGCGACGCCCAACTCGCCTACTGGATCAACGCCTACAACGCGCTCACCATGCACGGCATTCTGCGTGAATACCCTACCTCCAGCATTCGTAATCACACCGCGAAACTGTTCGGCTACAACATCTGGAAAGACTTGCAACTTTATGTCGGCGGCCAACCGTACTCGCTGGAGCAGATCGAACACCAAGTTCTCCGCAAGATGGGCGACCCTCGCATCCACTTCGCCATCGTGTGTGCTTCGATAAGCTGCCCGCGTTTGCTGAACGAAGCCTATGTGGCCAACCGTGTGCAACAGCAGCTCGAAGCCAACGCCCGCGACTTTTTCTCCCGGCCGCAAAACTTTCGCCATGACCAACGCAACAGGCGTTTTTATATGTCGGCGATTTTGAGTTGGTTCGGAGAAGATTTTGGCGCCAATCAGGCGGCGCAGCTTCGTAAAATCGCCCCTTGGCTACCCGACGCCGCATCGCGCCAGGCGGCGATGCAAAACTCCGTGAGCGTCAGTTCGCTCAGCTACAACTGGAATTTGAACGAACAAACCGCCAGAACCGCCGCCCGACGATAAACAGTGGATCTTAAGGAGTTACGCCGTGTCTGGGAAACTGTGGTTTTTGAAGCACTGTAATATTTTTGAGCGGCTGACGTCGGAACAGATGCAACGTATCGAATCGCGGAGCCGCGTCCGCTCGTTTTCCGCGCACACTCCGATCTACCTGCCCGCCGAGAAGGCCGATTCCGTATTTCTATTGGCCAAGGGGTTGGCCAAGGTTTCGCATTTGACGGCCGATGGCAAGGAATCGATCTTGGGGTTCATCGAGCCGGGCGAACTATTTGGCGAGTTGGCGATTTTCGATGGCGAAGAGCGCGACGAATACGTCGAAGCGGTGGCGAGTTCAACCGTGGTGATGATTCCCACCGAGGAATTGCATCGTCTGATGGCCGAAAACGCCGATGTGGCGTTGGGCGTCACGAAGTTGGTCGGCGTGCGGCGGCAACGCATTGAACGCCGCCTGAAAAATCTTTTGTTCCTCTCCAGCCGCGAGCGTCTTGTGCATCTGTTGCTCGACCTGGCCGATCAATTCGGCGCGCATTCCGAGAGCGGCATACGTTTGCGCGTGAGGCTATCGCATCAAGATCTGGCCAACCTGATCGGCAGCACGCGGGAGACGGTCACCGTTGTGCTGGGCCAATTGCGATCCGAAGGCAGCGTTGCCTGCGGGCGTTGCAAAGTCGTGTTGACCGATCCGGTAAAGTTGGCCCGCGGCGTTTCACGGCAACCGCCCAGCAAACCTCGCCCCAGCGCCCCGCTTGTTCCCACCTTCGCCGTGGGCTAACACCAGCGCGGCGCCGCCCGACATTCTCCTACCGGTGTTTCCGATAAAACATTTTAGCAATGTTTATACACTTTGCCTCGTTTCACGGTCTGCTCCGGTTGGTATGCTGGTCGTTTTTCGAAATATTCGACCGCCTTGCGCAGATCGGCCAGGAACATTTCCGCCATGTCGCGACTAAAACCTTCGCGAATGCAAACCCTTAGCACAGCCACTTCTTCGGCGTTGGGCGGCATGGTGTAGGCGGGAACCTGCCAGCCGCGTTCGCGGAGTTTCTCCGAAAGATCGAACACGGTGAAATGGTCGCAGCATTTCAATGCGAAGGCGAACACCGGTATCGCGCTGCCGTCGCTGATCAACTCAAACGGCCCCAGTTTGGCAACCTCACTGGAAAGATACATCGCCGTGTCGCGCATCGCTTCCATGATCCGCGTGTAGCCGAGCCGCCCCAAACGCAGAAAGTTATAGTACTGGGCCACCACTTGATTGCCGGGCCGCGAAAAGTTCAGCGTGAAGGTCGGCATGTCGCCGCCGAGGTAGTTGACGTGGAAAATCAGATCCGCCGGCAACTCCGCCTCATCGCGCCACACAACCCAACCCACGCCCGGATACACCAAACCATATTTGTGGCCCGAAACATTGATCGATTTGACCAACGGCAGGCGAAAGTCCCATTTCAGATCGGGGTCGAGAAAAGGGGCCACGAAGCCGCCGCTGGCCGCGTCCACATGCAGCGGAACCTCCCAGCCGGTATCCGCATTTTGCCGCACGAGCGCGTCGTGGACCTGCTCCACCGGTTCGAACTCGCCGGTATACGTCGTTCCCAAAATGGCGACCACGCCAATGGTGTTCTCGTCCACCAGTTTGAGGACTTCTTCGGGTGTGATGATGTATCGACCTCGCTCCATGGGAACATAACGCGGTTCGACTTCCCAGTAGCGGCAGAACTTCTCCCAAACAACCTGCACGTTGCCGCCCATTACCATGTTCGGCCGGTCGGCTGGTTTTTCCTGGCTCTGTCTGCGCTGGCGCCACTTCCATTTCAACGCCATGCCGGCCAACATAATCGCCTCGCTTGAACCGATCGCCGAAGCGCCAATGGCGTTGCCATCTTGAGGTGCGTTGAAAAGCCGGGCCACAATGCTGATGCACCGCTCCTCGATCATCGCGGTTTGCGGGTATTCGTCCTTATCGATCATGTTTTTCGAGAAGGTTTCGGTCATGAGCCGCTCGGCTTCGGGCTCCATCCAGGTCGTGACAAAGGTGGCTAGGTTCAGCCGGGCGTTGCCGTCCAACATGAGTTCGTCATGAATCAGTTCGTAGGCCGTCTGGGCCGCCATTTCATGTTCGGGCAACTCGTATTTCGGCACCGGTTCGCTCAAGGCGCGGCGGCCGTACACGGGCTGCAATACACACTCTTCTTCGCTCATCTCACATGTTTTTTTGGGATGCTTGAGCACGTTCTGCTCCTTTACGGCTCATAGACTTGATCGGGATCGCCGAACGGGTTGCGGCCGCGGGGCATCCAGTTGCAGAGGCCGACGCCGCTGAAATATAGGATCGTCAGCGGAACGGCCATCAGCAGCATGCTGATCGGGTCGGCGGGCGTGAGCAACATCGAAATCACGAAAATAACCAACACCGCGATCCGCCATTTTTCCAGGTAGGCCTCCACGGTGAAAATGCCGATTCGCTCCAGGAAGAGCATCACCAACGGTAGTTGGAAACTGACCCCAAAACCGATCGGCATGAACAGCACGAAACCCAGCCATTCGCCAATGCGCGGGTCGGGATCGATGTTCATCATTTTGTTGAATCGGAAGAGGAAATCCAGCACCGGCTTGAAAACAAAGAAGAAAGCCAGTGAAGCCCCGGCGAGAAACAACATCAAACTGAACGGCAGGTAGGTCCAGACATAACGTTGCTCGTGCGGATACAAACCCGCAGCCACGAACGACCAAATTTGAATAAAAATCCAAGGGCTGGCGATCAGCAGGCCGGAAAAGAAAGCGGCCTTGATAAAAATCATGAACGGCTCTTGAACGCTCAATGCCTGCACCCGAGATTTGGTCGGTTTCCAGGTGGGCATTTCCACGATGAGTATTTTGGGCGGTTTCAGGTAATAGTCGAAGGCGGCGGAAATCAAGAGCCGGTTCAGGCGCCGGGTCTGATTCACATCGGCGCCGGCGGCCAACTTTTTGCGAATGCTCTTGATATCAGACTTCGCATCTTGGTTGGCGCCCGGGGCGTCGGCAAACGCGGCCGAATCGTGCAGCGCCGGCTTATCAATGACTTCGTTCAAAAGGCCGACCAACGCTTGTTGCTGTTCGGCGGAGAGCGACGAAAGCGCGGCCCAAGCCGTCAGTTTTTTCTGCTGGCCCTGGGAAAGGTTTTTCCAAATTGCCTTGCCGGTTGAATCAGCCGACTCGGCCGACGCCTTCTTTATCGCGGCGCACCAATCGTGGGCCATGCCGGAATAGAAGTCGTCCGCGGTGAAGGCGTGGGGTTTCAAATGCAAGCTGGCGAACTGCGCTGGGTAACGCGAACGCAGGTTATCGATAAAGCCGTAAGGATCGACTGAGACATAGTCGGGCGCCAAGTTGGATTCGAGCATCAAGTTCAGTTGTTCGACGGGAATCTTGCCGCTGTAGCGCTCTTTTAATTCGTCTCGGGCTTTTTCTTGGTAGTAGGTGGTCAGCGCGGTGGTGAGCGGCGTTTCGATTTGAATCACGACATGCTTCGCGATAAAGAGCCCGATCAGAAAACCGATCGCCAGGCCCCATAACGAGCGGAATAAAACGTGGCGCAGTTCTTCGATATGATCGCCAAAACTCATTTTGGTCGATTCAAACAAATCGTCGTTAGGATGGTTGGCCATGGCCGCCCTTTTTTTAGCAAGTAGAAAGCCGGAATTCGAGCGTCGATCTATCGGCGGAGCAGCCAGCCGCCGCGGCGGGCGGCGGGAAGTTGACGCAATTCAAAACAAAAAAACGAGGGAGCAACCAGTCTCGAAAGAGAGTGGCCTTTACGGGAGGAAGCTGCCGCACCAGCGATTCGCACTTCGAGCGATTGATAACCAAGGGTCGTCTTCCATGCGACGCAAGAACGGAGGTGTTACTTCACGCGGCTGAAGATTGGCGTTTTGTACGCGATCGATGCAAAAACGCCAAATCCCGCCGCAAAGTAGCCCCGCCGCCGAGGCATCTTCTTTTTCCCGAGGTATCAACATGCGGATGGAATCTGCCGCACCAGAGGGAAGGAGAGCCGAACCTGGTGGAGAATTTTACAACTCCTCCCAGGACTAACCCTTCATCTTACAAGTATATAAGCGGCGGGCGCCTTACGCAACGTCGGAAGTTTTTGGCGTAAAAGGCAAAGTTTCGCCCGATTCGTTTGACTCTGGTCGAAGTCGGGAAGAGAATAGGGAGCGGCGGAAAGCCGCTTGGCCGATCGTCCGCCCTCCCCCCACCGCCGCAATGGCTGATTGGGTGTCAATAGTTTCATTGCCGTTGGAGCGATGAAAAGCAGACGCCCCCGGGCCGCACTGCGGAACAAAACCACACCACCACAACCGCCAGAGGCGTTCGCGTTCTCTGCCCGCCGAACCGGAAGATTCATGAAGCGAATTCATACTCCGCTGTTTGTCGTTTTGGTTTCCTTTTGCTTGGCGACCTCGGCTTGGGGCCAAACCAGCCTCAGCTACAGTTCGCCCATCGCGCTGCCGGCGGGGCAAACGGTTGAGGTCACGCTGTTTGGCGCCAAGCTCGAAGACCCGCTCCGCATTTGGACCAACTTCCCGGCGAACATCGACGTCATCCCGGAACTCGATAAAGACGGCAAACCGAAGCCGACCAAGGATCGTAAGTCGATCCGCTGCCGGATCACGGTGGCGAAAAATACGCCGCTGGGCATCGGCGGGATCGTGGCGGCTTCGGCTTCGGGCGCTTCCGACGCCTTGCTCTTATTGATCGACGACCTACCCACCACGCCCGACAACGGCGCCAACCACACCCTGGCCACGGCGCAGGAAATCACCTTGCCGACCGGCGTCGCCGGCGCGAGCGATGGCGTGAAATTTGATTTCTACAAGTTCACCGCGAAAGCCGGCCAGACCGTTTCGGCGGAAGTGTGGGCTGCGCGGTTGGGCTACGGCTTCGACCCCGTGTTGAGAATACTCGATGCTTCCGGCAAGGAACTCGCCTTTGCCGACGACACGCCCGGCTTGGATGGCGATGTCCAAATCCGACACGCCTTCAAGGCAGCGGGCGTCTACACGCTGGAAGTGCGCGATGTTCGCTATCGGGGCGGCGCGGCGCTGCGGTATCGTTTGCGCGTGGGCGATTTTCCGATCGGCGCCTTGCCGTTTCCGCTGGGCGCGCCGGCGGGAAAAACAACGGCCGTGGCTTTCACTAGCCTCGACGGCGCCAAAATCGAACCGTTTGCATTTTCACCGCCGCCGGCGGCGATTGGCGCGCTGGCGTCGGTATCGGCCAAGTTTGCCGGAGGCGGCGGATCCGCATTGACCCGCGTGTTGGTCTCCGACTTGTCGGACGTGGTCGAAAAATCCCCCAACAATACCGCCGAACAAGCCACGCCGGCCACGATTCCGTGTGCGCTCGACGGACGGCTGTCGGCCGCCGGCGAGCAAGATTTTTATCGCATCTCGGCCAAGAAGGGCGATCTCCTCCGATTCAGCGAAGTGACGCGTTCACTCGGTTCATCGGCTGTGTTGTTTATGCGTCTGTTCGACGCCAAGGGCAAAAAACTCGCGGAAGTCGGCAACGGCAGCGGCGCCGAACAAACGCTTTCGTACACGGTTCCAGCCGATGGCGAATACGTGCTCAGCGTGCAAGATTTACTGCAACGCGGCGGCAGCGAATATGGCTACCGGGTGGAAGTTCGGGAAGGCCCCGGCTTCTCCCTGTTTATCAAGAACGATAAAAACGCCAGGATTAAATTTATCACGCATCCTGGCGGCGCGGTGGCGGTTGTGGTGGATTGCCAACGCTTCGGTTACGACGGGCCGATTACGCTCGCATTAGACGGCCCCCTGGAGCTGATGGGGCCGGCGTATCGCGTTTTCAACAATGTGATTCCCGCCAAGGGCGCTCGTGCGACCATGCTGATCAAAATCCCCGATACTCTGCCGCCGGGCGCGCTCTCGACGCTTTCCATTGTCGGGCGCGGCGCCGTGGGCGACCGCCAAATATCGGCTCGCCTGAGCACCACGCAAGTGCTGCAAGCCAAACGGCCCGCCGTGCGGCAACCTCCCACTTGGCTGACGAGTTTGATTCGCACGGCCGTGGCGCCGGTGGGAACGCCTTTCTTCGTTTTGAAGCCTGACCGGGAGAAGGTTTATTTGGTCAAGTCGAACAAACAAACGGTTGTGAACCTGGCCTTCGACAAGCGGCATAAGGATTTCAAATCGGCCTTGACGATACTCGTCGGCGACCTGCCCGTGGGTTTGACATCGGCCGTGAAGAAAGTCGGCAAGGATAAAGACGAACACTACGAAATCACCTTCACCGCGACCGATAAAGTCGCCCTCGGTCCGCATCAAGTGGAGGTGTTGAGCTTTGGCGACTTCCAAGGCAAGGGCCGGTTGCAGAAAACGGTGCTGCCGGTTTCGATTGTGCAGCCGATTGTGGTCAGCGCGACGGTGGCGGGGCCCTTGACGCAGGGCGGTCGGCAGAAGGTCCGGCTTTCGGTCAAACGGGAATTCGCCACCGATGCGGAAAAACAGACGCCGCTCACGCTCCAGTTCCAGAATCTTCCCGCTGCGGTGACGGGGCCGGGCCAGATTTCCGTAACAGCGCCCAGCTTCGAGATTGAAGTAGAACTGGCCGCCGCCGCGGGCGCCAAAGTTGGCGTTGCGGCGAACGTGGTCGTGGAAGCCACCGCGACATTCGGCGGCCAGAAAGTGGCGGTGAAAAGTTCGCCGATCCAACTCAATGTGGTCGCGCCCGCTCCGAAAAAAGAGCCTGCGGCCAAAAAAGACGCGGCCAAAAAACCAACGGCTAAGAAATAAGTAATCAGGCAAAGGGAATTGATGATGCAAAACCGATCTAGTTTTCAAACTGTTCTTTCGCGCCCTTTTTGGCTTGCGCCCGTTGTGGCGTTCGCTTTCGCGCTGCCGGCGTTCCTTTTGCCGGGCGGTGTTTCATCGGCAGCCGATAAGAACCCGCCAGCCGAGAGCCTGTCGCTGCTGACGTTCGAGGTTTTTCCTCCCAATGTCACGCTCCGCCATGCAAAAGATCATGTGCAGTTGGTCGTTACGGGAGAAACAACGCGGGGCGTGCAAGACCTCACCCGCGCCGTGAAATATGAATCGAGCGATCCTGGCGTCGTGGAAGTGCGTGATGGCGTAGTTTATCCTCGCGGCAATGGCCGCGCTGAGTTGGTCATTCGCGCTGCGGGCCGCGCGGCCGTCGTTTCCTGTGAAGTGACCGGCTTTGAGAATCCACACGTGGTTTCGTTCGAGTATGAAACGCTGGCGGCGCTCTCCAAGCAAGGTTGCAACTCCGGAGCATGCCATGGATCGCCCAGCGGCAAGGGCGGCTTTCGGCTTTCGTTACGGGCCTTCGATTCCGCTGTTGATCGAGTGACCTTGATTCGCGAAGATTTCGGCCGTCGCACCAACCCGCTCCAGCCGGAGTCGAGCCTCTTGTTGGCCAAGCCGTTGATGAAAGTCGCGCATGGCGGCGGGCTGAAATTAACCAAGAAGCACGTCGCCTACACCGTCCTGTTGGATTGGATTTCGCAAGGTTGCCAGCTTGACCCGAAAGACGCCCCGCGTTGCACCAGCATCGAGGTTTATCCGCCTTCGGGCCGCGTGCTGAAAATGCCCGCGCATGAGCAGCAGTTATCTGTGCTGGCTCATTTTTCCGACGGCACAACCCGCGATGTCACCGATTTGGCCGTGTATTCCAGTTCGGATGACGAAGTCGCGAGCGTCGATGAATCGGGTTGGACCGAAGGCCACGATCGCGGCGAAGTGGCCATCATCGTGCGTTACCTGGAATTCATTGAGTCGACCTACATCACCTTCGTGCGCGACGTGGAGGGTTTTAAGTGGAGCAACCCGACGGCCAATAATTACATCGACGACCTAGTGTATGGCAAGCTGCACCAGTTGCGTTATTTGCCGGCCGATATTTGCACCGACGACGAATTCCTCCGCCGGGCGCATCTCGACGTGATCGGCGTTCTACCCACGGTGGAGGAATCACAAGCCTTCGTCGCCGACCAAGATCCTGAAAAACGCGCCAAGCTAATCGATCGCCTCTTGGAGCGGCCCGAATACGCTCGTTATTGGGCGCTCAAATGGGGCGACCTGCTGCGCATGACCCAAAAAGCCGTCGGCGCAGACGGCTTGCATAAATACCACCGTTGGTTGGAGCGCTCCTTCCGCGACAACAAACCTTTTGATCAATTCGCTCAAGAACTGCTCACCGCCGCCGGCAGCACCGACGAAAACCCGCCGGCGAATTTCTACCGCACTACGTCCGACGCCAACGATTGCGTGGAAACTATCTCGCAAATCTTCCTCGGCGCCCGGCTGCAATGCGCCAAGTGCCACAACCATCCGTTTGAACGCTGGACGCAAGACAACTACTACGGCATGGCCGCCTTTTTCAATCGTTTGAAACGCGAAAAAACCAAGCGGCCGGACGAAATCTTTATTTGGGTTAGCCGCAGCGGCGAAGTCACGCAGCCCCGCACCGGCCGTCAAATGAAACCCTGGCTGCCCAACGTCGGCGAACTCGATTTACCGGGTGAAGTCGATCGACGGCAGGCGTTCGCCAAATGGCTGGCTGCTCCCGACAACGCCTTTCTGGCCAAGGTGGGCGTGAATCGGATGTGGGGGCATTTGGTCGGCCGCGGCATTGTCGACCCCGTCGACGACTTCCGTGATTCCAACCCGCCCTCCAACGCCGCCTTGCTCGACGCACTGGCCAAGGATTTCGTCGAACACGGTTTCGATCGCAAACATATTCTGCGCACGATTCTCAACAGCCGCACGTATCAGGCCAGTTCGCAAACCAACACCTTCAACCAAGACGACGACCGTTACTTCTCCCATTACCAGCCTCGGCTGTTGAGCGCCGAACAACTGCTCGACGCCATCGGCCAAGTGACCGGCGCGCCGGAGTCGTTCGCCGCGTTGCCCGCCGGCATGAAAGCCACGCAGTTACCCTCGCCCGATATCGTGAAGAACGAGTTTCTCAAAATCTTCGGGCAGCCGGAGCGTCAAACCGTTTGCGCCTGCGAACGTTCGTCCGACTCCAACCTGGGGCAAGCGTTGCAACTTTTCAACGGCAAATTGATTCACGACAAACTCCGCCAGAAAAACAATCGTTTCAGAACAATGCTCGCCGAGAAAAAGTCGAACGAAGAAATTGTCACGGAGCTGTACATGGCGGCTTTTAGTCGAACGCCCAACGAGGCGGAATTGGCGGCCAGCATCAAACATCTGGCTTCCAAGGAAGACCGCGTTTCGGCCCTGGAAGACATCTGCTGGGCGATTCTGAACACCAACGAATTTCTTTTTCAACATTAAGAAAGCGTGGAGCCATTAGGTTCCGAATTGGCGCCTGAGAAGCCCGGCTTTTTGAAAAAGCCGGGCTTCTGAACCGGAAAGTAGCTTTTCCGCACTTTCCAAGATCCAACATTAAGAATGAGTGAGTATAAAAAAATGAGACAACCCATCGCCGCCAATCTCAAGCATCCGGCTTTATTGCAGGGGCTGGCCTCTTTTTTCGTAGTGCTGTTATTTCTCGGCGCGAACGCAGCCGTTTATGCCGAAGATAAAGCCGCGGCGGCGGAAGAAAAAAAGGAAGAAAAAAAGGAAGTGGCTAAGGTGAGTTTCCGGCAAGATGTCGCCAATGTGTTGCTGCAAAACTGCGCGGCCTGCCATGGTCCTAAAAAGGCCGAAGGCGGTTACCGGGTCGATACGTTTGAGCAACTGATGCGTCCCGGCGAATCTGGCGAAGCGGCCGTCACGGCCCAGGATATCGAAGATAGCGAACTGCTGCGGCGGGTTATTTCCGACGACGAATCCGAACGCATGCCGCTCGAAGCAGACCCGCTTTCCAAGCAGGATATCGCCAAAATTCGCCAGTGGATCGAACAAGGCGCCGCCTACGACGCCCAAGACCCCAAACTGCCGTTGGCCGCGATCGTGCCCCCGCCGGAGCACCCGGCGCCGCCGGAGGCGTATCCCCAATCGATGCCCGCCGCAGCGCTCGTTTTTTCCGCCAACGGTGAAGAGCTGTTCGTCGGCGGTTACCACGAACTGACGGTTTGGAACACCAAAACCGGCGCCCTTCTGCGCCGCATTCGCAATGTGGACGAACGCACGCTGGCTCTGGCCTTGCAACCTCAAGGAGGCATTTTGGCGGTTGGCGGCGGTTCGCCGGGGCGGCGGGGCGAAGTGCGGCTGTTCGATGCAAAAACGGGAGCAATGAAAAGTGTTCTCGCCACCACGACCGACGTCGTGCTGGACGTGGCTTTTAATCCGGCGGGTGATCGTCTGGCGGTGGCTGGCGCCGATGCCATCATTCGCGTGTTCGACGTGGCCAGCGGCAAGGAAACGCTGACCATCACGAGCCATTCTGATTGGGTTTCAGCGCTCGCCTGGAGCGACGACGGCAAGCAGTTGGCGTCGGCCTCGCGCGACAAAACCTCCAAGGTGTTCGACGCCAAAACAGGCGATCTCCTCATCACCTATTCAGGACACGGCCAGCCGGTGAAGGGCGTGGCGTTTCATCCTGACGGCAAGCAAATTTACTCCGCCGCCGCCGACAAAAAGATTCACTTGTGGAAAATCGCCGATGGCAAAAAAGTGAAAGACATCGCCAGTTTCGGCGCCGAAGCGTATCGGCTCACCAAGTTCAAGGACGGCTTGCTGGCCTCTTCGGCCGATAAATCGGTGCGGCAATTTAATTTGGCCGACGGCAAGCAGGTGCGCGTCTTCAAGGGCCTCGCCGATTGGGCGCTTTCCACCGCCGTGAGCGAAAAAGCCAAGCTGGTTGCTGCTGGCGGGTTCGACGGCATGGTCTACATCTGGAATTTGGAGGACGGCAAGGAAATCGCTAAACTGCAATCGGCGCCCGGCCTCACGCTTCAAGCGGCGAAAAACTGAGAGCTTGCTTGCTGCCTGTTCCGTAAGAAAGCGCGGAGCCGTTAAATCCCGAGTTGACGTTTGAGAAGCCCGGCTTTTTGAAAAAGCCGGGCTTCTAAACCGGGAAGTAGCTTTCCACGTTACCGGCGCCGCACGCGGCCTTATCCCCATTCACTTCGCGATCACCCGAGAGATTTTGGCATGTTGCACCTCAAACGTTCACAATTTGAAGCTGTGTGTTATCGAGATGCAAAAAGGCGAATTCGGGTCTGGCGGCGCGTCGCTTGTTTCGCGGCCGCGTTCGTGTTGGCGTTCGTTTCTTGTGGTACGGCTCAGGCTCAAGAGGGAAATTCGCCGCAGCGGCGCGGCGCGCAGCCCAAAGGCGATGTCGTCATCTCGCGAAATATCGAATACGCCCGCGTGGGCGAGAAGCGTTTGCTGCTCGATATTGCCGTGCCGAAAAACGTGCAGCGCCCGCCGTTGGTGGTCTGGGTGCATGGCGGCGGCTGGCGCAAAGGCAGCAAGGGCAATGGCGGACGCATTCGCGGTTTGGTCGCGCAAGGATTCGCCATCGCCAGCATCAACTACCGACTAAGCGGCGAAGCCCAATTCCCGGCCCAAATTCATGACTGCAAAGCCGCCATTCGCTGGCTGCGGGCTCATGCCAAGAAATACGGATACGACGCCAAGCGTATCGGCGCGGCGGGCTCCTCGGCGGGCGGGCACTTGGTGGCGCTGCTCGCAACCAGCGGCGGCGTGGCGGAATTGGAGGGAGAGGTCGGCGGGAATGTTGATCGGTCGAGCCGCGTGCAGGCGGTGTGTGACCTTTGGGGGCCCACCGATTTCCTCCAGTTGGACGCCCACGCCATTCCCGGTGGCCGGTTGGTGCATAACGCCGCCAACTCGCCCGAAGCGCAGCTGATTGGCGGGCCGATCCAAGAGAACAAAGAGAAAGTGGCGAGGGCGAATCCGATCACGTACGTTGATCACACCGACCCGCCCTTGCTGATCATTCACGGCGAACAAGATGCCGTCGTTCCGGTCCATCAAAGCGAACTGCTGGTGAAAGCCTGCCAACGCGCCGGTGTTCCGGTTCAATACCATGCGTTGGCGGGCGAAGGGCACGGCGCCAAGGGTTTTCCGCCGGAGAAAATGAACGCTTTGATACTGGCGTTTTTTCAAAAGCATCTGCAAGTGAAACCCGACAATCAGGCCGCCGCAATCCGGCAAGCCGCCGGCCGGGAATTCGTCGACTTGTTCGATGGAAAAACGCTCGCCGGTTGGCAGCCGCGCCGCGGCCGGGCCAAGTACGAAGTGCAAGACGGCGCGATCGTCGGCCATACGGCGAAGGAAGGCCCCAACACGTTTCTCTGCACCACTCGAGATTACGCCAACTTCGAACTGGAACTAGAAGTTCGCTGCGATCCCGGCCTTAACTCCGGCATCCAGATTCGCAGCCACGTGTACGCTGTTGACACGCCGCAACGCTCCAAACCCAAACGCATTCGCAAAGCCGGAGAGACGTTCGGCTACCAAGTGGAAATTTCCGCCAACGGCAACGCGGGAAGAATCTGGGATGAAGGCCGCGACACCAAGTGGCACGACGCCGAACCCAGTGATGAAACGAAGAAAGCGTATCGCCCCGGCGAGTGGAACCGATACCGTATCGTGGCGGTGGGAAATCATATTCGCACCTGGATCAACGGCGTTGCCATCGCCGACATACACGACGACAACACCGACGACGCCAACAACGCCGAAGGTTTCATCGGTTTGCAGGTGCATCGCATTCGTCCCGACGCCGGCCCGTTTGAAGTGCGTTGGCGCAATATTCGCATTCGAGAGTTGAGCGTCCATCCTGGTATCAACAAATCGTTTGAAAACGTCAAACCGGTTGATTTCGTCGAGCGTTTTGAAAAAGAGGGCCGGGAGATTTTCGACCTGCGCAACCAGATCGTTTCCGCCTGCGACATCACGCCGGGAATGACGATCGCCGATATCGGCGCCGGCACCGGCCTCTTCACCCGCCTGCTGGCCTCCGCCACGGGTGAAAAAGGAAAGGTGTACGCGGTCGATATCGCGGAGGAGTTTGTCGCGCATATCGAACAGACCTGCCGCGATTTGAAGTTGAAGAACGTTCAGGGCGTGGTCTGCATGCAAGATAACGTCATGCTGCCGCCGCAATCGATCGACTTGGCGTTCGTCAGCGCGACCTACCATCATTTCGAGTTTCCGCATCAAACGCTGACCTCGATTCGTCGCGCTTTGCGGCCGGGCGGTCGCCTGATCGTGATCGATTTCCGCCGCCAAGTAGGCAAAAGCTCCCCCTGGATTCTCAACCACGTGCGCGCCGGGCAGTCGGTTGTAACGCGTGAAATTCTCGCCGCCGGATTCAAGTTGGCGGAGGAAAAAGAGTTGCTCAAGGACCAGTACTTCCTCATATTCCAAAACAAGAAAGTTCTCCCATGATTCGCAAAGCGATTTTACTCTCCACGCTCCTGTTTATTTTCGCGGGCGGCCTTGTTCAAGCGGCGCCTCCGCCCGGTTTTACGGCCTTGTTCAACGGCCATGATTTCACCGGTTGGCGGCAACACGGCGGCCAGGCGGTTTACAAAGTCGAAGACGGCATGGTCGTGGGCGTGACGGTTCCCAAAACGCCCAACAGTTTCATGGCCACCGAAAAGTCTTACGGCGATTTCATTCTCGAACTCGATTTTTTGGTGCATCCTGAAATGAATTCAGGCGTGCAAATTCGCTCCGAAGTGTTCGGCAAGCCGACCGTCGTAAAATTCACCAACGCGCAGGGCGAAGCCAAGGAGCGCAAAATCCCCGCCGGGCGCGTGCATGGTTATCAAGTGGAGATCGACCCCTCGGCCCGCGCCTGGACTGGCGGCATCTACGACGAGAGCCGTCGCGGCTGGCTGAATAATCTGCTCGAAAACGAACCCGCCCGCAAGGCGTTCAAGCAAAACGCGTGGAATCACTTTCGTATTGAAGCCGTGGGCGATTCGATCAAAACGTGGCTCAACGGCGTTCCCGCCGCCGACCTCCAGGACGGCCTCACGTCGTCGGGCTTCATCGCCTTGCAAGTACACGGTATCGGCAACACCGACAAAGTCGGCCATGAAGTTCGCTGGCGTAATATTTACATCAAGGACCTGAGCCAGGGGAAGTAAGGGTCTCCCTGGTCTGTTCACGTTGAACGGAGGAACGTTATGAACGCCCTACTTCCTGTTTGCCTGCTGGCGATTGCGCAAGCATCGGCTGGCGCCGGTGCTGCTTTGGGCAATGCTGCTTCCGACAAGAGCCAGAACCTGGGAGGGGTTATTCGTCGGTCGGAAGTGCATATGGGTTCGTCGTTCACGATTTCCCTCCACGCCGGCGACCGGCAACAGGCCGAGAGCGCTTTTAAGGCGGCGTTCGCGAGAATCGGTGAATTGGATGACGCCCTCAGCGATTTCGATTCCAAGAGCGAACTTAGCCGCCTCAGCGCCGCCTCCGGCGATGGTAAGTGGCGTCTCGCCAGTGCCGACCTGTGGAACGTTTTGCAGGCGTCGGTCGCTTGGAGTTGCCGCACCAACGGCGCCTTCGACGTAACCGTTGGCCCGCTGACCAAACTTTGGCGGCGGGCGCGTCGGCAACAGCGTTTGCCGCCACGCCGCCGGTTGCAAGAAGCCTTGGCCGCCGTGGGTTACCAAGCGATTCAGGTTGATTCCCAACAGCGAGCCGTTCGTTTGACCAAGCCGAACATGCGGCTCGACCTGGGCGGAATCGCCAAGGGCTATGCAGCCGACGCGGCGCTGGCGGCCCTGCGCGCTAAGGGCATTAGCCGAGCGCTGGTGAACGCCGGAGGCGATATTGTCGCGGGCGATCCGCCGCCCGGTCGCCCCGGCTGGCGAATCGGCGTCGTTTTGCTGGAGCAGAATGCCGAACCCAGCCGAGTGCTGTTGCTCGAAAACGGCGCCATCGCAACGTCGGGCGACGCTTGGCAATTCGTCGAAATCGATAACATGCGGTATTCGCATCTGATCAATCCTCGCACCGGCCTAGGACTCACCGAACGCATTGCCGTGACCATTGTCGCGCCCGACTGCACCACCGCCGACGCGCTCGCTTCGTCGGTAAGCGTGCTGGGAAAACAGAAGGGCTTGGCGTTGATCAACAACACGCCGGGCGCCGAAGCTTTGGTTGTCGAGGCAAAAGGCGAGAAGGTCGTGGTTTCGGAATCGAACCGGTTTCCCCCATCAGACTGAACAGGACTCGCCTTTCGTGCCTCGCTTCGTCCTCCCTTGCATCACCAGCTTGCAAAACCAACGCGTTAAAGACGCCATCAAACTGCGCACCCGCAAGGGCCGAGAACGGCAAGGGCGCATTCTGATCGACGGCCGGCGCGAGATCCAGCGCGCTATCGACGCTGGCGTGGCGATTACCGAAGCCTTTGTTTGCGAATCAGACGCGACCTCGTCTGATGTTGAAATGCTTCTTGGCGCCTTGCGGTCGACGCCGGCCCAACTCATCCCCACGACATCGGCGGTGTTCGACAAGCTGGCGTTTGGCAACCGCCGCGAGGGCGTCGTCGCGGTAGCCAATCGTCCCGTTCGCACGTTGGATGACATCGATTTCAACCCTGAAACGGCGCCTCTGGTGGCCGTGCTCGATGGCCTGGAAAAACCTGGGAATTTGGGCGCCATTTTACGCAGCGCCGATGGCGCGGGCGTTTCCGGCGTTTTGGTCACTGAGCCAGGGCCCGATCCTTACCACCACAATTCGATTCGGGCGAGTTTGGGCGTTGTTTTTCAGCTGCCCGTTTGCGTGGCGCCGCGGTCGTGCATCATTGAGTGGATCGAACAGCGGCAAATGCAAATGGCGGCCATGCTAGTCGACGCGGCCAAGGATTACACGCAATTCGATTTCACTCAGCCCACGGCAGTCATTTTGGGTAGTGAAGCGCAAGGGTTGGGGCCGGTTTGGAAAAACGTCGGCGCCGAGGGCATCGTTTTACCGATGGCCGGCGTGGCCGACAGCCTCAATGTTTCAGCCGCGGCCGCAGCCGTTTTTTACGAAGCCCGCCGGCAACGGCGGCGATAAGGGAAATAAAAAGCCCGGCATTTTTGAAATGCCGGGCTTTTTTGAAACAGTTGGCAAGGCGCGTCAGGCCGAGGGTTTGCGGGGCTAGAAATTCACCGTGAACTGCGTGTAGATGAAGTCTGCGTCGTTGGTTTCGGAAATTTTGCTGCCTCGCCAAAAGTGCGAGTAGCCAAAGAGTATGTCGGAGCGGGGGGCGATTTGATATTTGAAAATCAAATCAAGTTCCTGGCCCAGGTTTTTACCCGCGTTTTGAGCGGGTGTTCCGCCAAGGCTGGGCACCGGCGCCGAAGTGTTCGACTGGAAAATGTAGTACCACAACAACAGGCTGGTTTTCTTCGACGGTTTGGCTTTGAGCAGGAAGTTCGGCGCTTCGATGTTGGAACGCTGCACCGCGTCGATGAAGCCGAAGTACTTGTGCGACAAAGGGAACAACTGATTAAAACCCTCGAAGTTGGCGGTGCCCAGGGCGTCGCCGGAAGCGTAGTCGTAGTACGCCCAGAGTTCGGGTTTCCAGGCCAGACGCGAAAACTTACGCCCCAAGCCAACGGTGGCGAAACCGGCGTCTTGGTCGATGTTCACGCCGGCGGCGTCGCCGAACTGCGTGGCGCCTTCGGCCTCCCACAGCCAATCGTTCCGGCCGCCGTTGAGCCGGCCGCCCAGAGTGTGGATCGATAGCTGGGTGGTTTGATTGTCGTAGCCGAGGTAGTAGAGGTCGACGGTGTTGTGTTCGAATCCGCTGTACACGCTGTACGCACCGTAGAACGATTGATCGTAATCGGCTTCGTCGAAATCGAACGGCTGCACGACCACTAGGTTCGTAAAGAAGGCGTCGACCGACCAATCGTCGGATTTGTACATTCCCTTAATTCCCTCGAACGTTCGCCGCGTGTTAGCCCAATCCAACGGCGAGACGAGTCGCTCGTTGCCGTAGATCAATTCCTGACGGCCCAGCCGCACGGTGGTGCGGTCGGTGACAGCCACGTCGATCAAGGCGTTGAGCAGGTCGCCTTGGTTGCGGTCGATGCCGCGCGGCGGCAACGACTGGCCGGTCGTATCGGCGAAAATTCCCTCCACGTAAAAACGGAAGCCATCTCGCCATTTGTAATCGGCGTACATGCGCAGTCGGGAAAGGACGAATTCATCGGCATTGTTTTGGAAACGCGGCTGCCCTTTGTTCATGCCTTTTTCACGATGATAACGCAAGCGAAACTGGCCGCCCACATCAAGCTTGCCATCATGGCCGACGTCGAGTTGTTTGAAGACATCGCCCAAGCCGTGGTAGGTGTTGTTTGGATCGTTTAAGTAGCTGAAATCATTCGCGTAGAATACGCCTTTGTGAGATTTCGCCAAAGGATTGGCTTTTTTCTTTTTCTTGGCGCAACCGCACGCTTTGCAAGACGGCGCATGTTTGTTTCCAGAACAGCCGGCGGCGCCGCAACTCGAGCATGCCGCCGCGGAACGCGAAGTTGCTTCGGAGGCAAAGTAGGCCGGCGTATTCGCTTGGCCTTCACGGGTTCGGGGGGCGGCGTTATCGCCAGCGTTGTGGCTGGCCAGCGAAATGTTGTTCAACGATATTTCGTCAGCGTTGGCGGCATTCCGGTTCTGGTCGATCAGCGGCGCCCTGTTTGGTTTGCGCCCTTCAGCCGACGCCCCCGACGACAGCATGGCCATAATAAGACCCGCGACGGCCCCAACTTTCCCAAGGCGAGAGTACATTCCCGGCTTCCTTTCCCGCATGTTCATCGTGGTGAACTCTTTCGTGAATGATCGGTATAGAACGGAACGACGCCGAAAAAGAAGAACCCCCCGACAACGTTATCCATATCAAACACTTCGTCGTTCGCAGACGATCCATCGTAGCCTGCCGCCCAATGGCCCGTTATTTTTCCTATCTACCCCATTTACTGGTAAAAAATGTGCTTTTTGTGCGAAAACGCACAGGATCGTCGGCCGCCTGAATAGCCGTTCCGCTTGTAGGGCCACGCATATCGAACAATCGACACACACAAGCGCCACCCGCCATTTGAACGCCTCCCCATTTTTCCTGCCGGAATGGCGGGGTGTGGACTGGGCAATTGGCGGCGTTCCATCGCGGCATGCCGTGCCGTACTATGCGGAGACCTTGCCAAAACATGCTAACGCCTGAACTCCAACCCCTGAACCCACTTTGGCAGCGCGAGACGCCGGGCTTTTTGAAAAAGCCGGGCGTCTGAGCGGGGAAGTAATTTTCCAGAAGGCCAGTTCCCGAAGAAGCTCGCTATTTCTTGTTCTTGGGATTCGCCTGTTTGCGAGGCTGAACTTTCCATACCGGGCCCTCTGCCTGAACCTCATTGTATTTGGCCACCAACTTGGCCGAGAGTTCACGCAGTGTCTCCGGCTGTTGGGCTGCGAGGTCGTGCTCTTGGGCCAAGTCGTCGTTCAGGTTATAGAGTTCGAATCGTGTGAGTCTGGCCGACTTGATGATCTCCATGTCGCCGGGATGCAAACTCCCGCCGGGGCTGAGTTGCGCGCCGTCCCAATGGCCGAGGATCATCCAATCTCCATCGCGCATGGCCGCCTTGGGCGGACCAATCGAGCGGAAATAATGCCAGTAGAGCGGTTGCTTGCGCACGAACGGCCGCCCCGAAAAGAAGGCGGAGGCGTCGGCGCCGTCGAGCGCGCGGTCGGCGGGAGGTTGCACTCCCGCCAAGGCGCAAAAGGTGGGCAGTAAATCGAGGGCGCAAATCGGGGTGTCGCTAGTTTGATTGGGCTTGAGCCGCGCGGGCCAACGCACAATGCCCGGCACGCGAATGCCGCCTTCAAATAAATGCAGTTTCATGCCCCGCAGCGGTCCTGGCGAGCCGTGGGAGCGCCATGCGCCCCGGTACCGGTTCAATGTTTCGGGACCATTGTCGGAGGTAAAAACAACGAGTGTGTTTTCGCTCAGTTGGAGTTCGTCGAGCGTTTGCATGATCCGACCGACGGCGCGGTCCATATTCTGGACGTTGGCATAGTAGAGTGCTTCTCCTTTTTTCGTTGCTTGAGGATATTGCTCGACTAACTCCGGCGGCGAGGCAATCGGTTCATGCGGTTCGTGAAAACAAGTGAACATGAAGAACGGCCGATCTTTTTTGCGGCCATCGCGCAGCCAAGCGATCGATGCGTCGGCCACGATTTGGCACGAGTAGCCTTCTTGCCCGCCGACGGCCTTGCCATTGCGAACAAAATTGACCGGGTTGTGGTGCGTTGGCGAGGCGTTGTTTTGCGTGCTGAACCAATGTTCGAACCCGTGGTCGCCGGGCTGCGGTTGCTCCGGAGAATTGAACTTGCCGTTGCAATGCCATTTGCCCACGTGGCAGGTCGCGTAGCCGGCGTCGCGAAGCAAGGTGGCGATGGTGATTTCCTGCCGCCGTAAATGCATGGGGTGGTTGCCGGGAATCCAATCGTAGACGCCAATCCGGCTGGGCGTGCGGCCGGTGAGCAAGCCGGCTCGCGAGGAAGAACAGACCGGCGCCGAAGAGTAACAGGAAGTCAGCCGCACGCCCTGCCCCGCCAGAGCATCGAGGTTCGGCGTTTTGATTGCAGGATGCCCGTAGCAAGACAAATCGCCGTAGCCCAGGTCGTCGCACAAAATGACGATGAAATTGGGGCGTGTCTCGGCCGCGTCTAGAGAACCAACCAAAGCGTCTGTCGCGGCCAACGCCGTCAAACATAACATTCCATATCGAAACATCAGCGAAACTTTCATCGGAGGAATCAGGGATGGGGATGTCTTTTGGTCATCATTTCCAAATGTTGTTTAGGCCGCCTTTTTGGGTTTCTTTTTGCGAGGCTTACGCACTTTCCAGAGCGGCGAAGGGTGATGAGCCGTTTGCATGATCGCCTCAATCTGCTTCACGATATCGGCATGCTCCGTCGCAAGATCGTGCTCTTCGCCAAGATCCTGGCCTAGATCGAAGAGTTGCATTTTTCCGCTGAAGGCGGGAATGCGAACTCCTTTCCAGTCGCCCATGCGAACGGCCTGCTTGCCGCCGGCGCCTTCATAGAATTCCCAGTACAAATATTCGTGTTTCTCCTGCGGCCGGCCCAGCAGCGTGGGAAGAAAACTGATGCTATCGAGCTTCGCGGGCGGCTTGACATTCGCGAGATCAGCCGCCGTGGCCATGAAGTCGCCGAAATAGGCGATGTGGTCGGTGACGACGCCGGGCTTGATTTTTCCCGGCCAGCGGGCCAGCGTGGGCACGCGAATACCGCCTTCGTAGAGGTCGCGTTTTTTGCCGCGCAGCGGGCCGTTGGCGTTGAAAAATTCGGGGTTGTTGCCGCCTTCGCGGTGGTGCCCGTTGTCGGACGTGAACATGACCAAGGTGTTGTCGTCGATGCCGTGCTGTTTGAGCCGGGCGAAAATACGGCCGATGTCTCGATCCATGCGAGTGATCATCGCGGCTTGGCCTTTGTTTGGGTCGGTCCAATCGAGGTCGGCGTAGATGCCGTAGTCGGGAACTTCCTGGCCATCGCCCAAGGCGCGGTTGCGTTGGTTGTTGGCGTGGGGAATCGTCAGTGCGAGATAAAGAAAGAAAGGTTTCGCTTTGTTTTGATCGATCCACTGCAAAGCTTCTTCGGCCAGTAGGTCGTGGCTATAGTCGACGCGTTTGACAGCATAACCCACTCCAAAGGGTTTCACGCCCTCGACCACGCCCTCCACGACATTGCGTAACGGAAACCGTTTTTCATTCCGCATCAAATACGCAGGATAGTAATTGTGCGCGTGGCCTTGATCGAGGTAGCCAAAAAAGTAGTCGAACCCTTGCCGCGTGGGAACGCCCACGGAGCCTTCGTTCCCCAGCCCCCACTTGCCGATCAGCGCAGTCTGATAATTGCGTTGCTTGAGCACTTCCGCCACCGTGACATCTTCGGGCCGCAAGTTGATCCTGCCGTTGCCCCGAATGTAGCAATGCCCCGTATGGAGGCCGGTCATCAAAACGCAACGCGCCGGTGCGCAGACGGTCGACCCGGCATAAAACTGCGTGAATTTCATTCCCTCGGCGGCCATTTGGTCAAGATGCGGCGTCTTGATTTTGGTCTGGCCATAACAGCCCAGATCGCCATAACCGAGATCGTCGGCCATGATGAAAATGATGTTGGGCCGATCAGTCGAAGCGGCGCCGGCTTGCTGCGCTAAGAGAAACAGTGAAGCGAAGACTACGAGCGGCGAAATTGCCAGGACCGCCGTTCGGTAGAATGCATGCCTCAAGAGCGAGTGGCGGCGGGCGGCAACGGCCGGCGGATTGGCAAGGAATTGAAACATGATGCATCCTCTCATTCAAAACGCGCGTGCGTCGCGCTCGACTTTCGCTCGCTAACCACCGCGCGGTGGGTGCGTAAAAAAACAAGGGCCCGCGGGCGGCACCCTTTTGGCGGCCCCTTTGGCGGTAAGGAGCCGATCACGGCTCCGACTTCATTGTCGTTCCTGCGATTTCCGTAGTCAATTCCCAGCGGCGGTCCACACGGTTTCGCGGGGTCGGGGAGAACAACGAAGCGACATGTGTCACGACGCTTCTTGCAGCATTTCGAGGAACGCTCGCATAAAAGGCGCGTTGTCGTGCCAGGTTCGGGCCGACACAAGGTTGCCGTCGATCACGACTTCCTGGTCGACATATTTCCCGCCGCCCTGTTCGGCGTCGAGCGCGCATTTGGCGACCGTCGTCACGCGACGACCTTGAATAATGCCGGCGGCGGTGAGAATTTCCACGCCGTGGCAGACCGAAGCAATCGGCTTGCCCGCCGCGTTGATTTCCTGGGTGAGTCGCAACAAGTCTTTGTCGTAACGCAAATACTCCGGGGCGCGCCCGCCGGAAATAAACATGCCAGCATAATCTTCAGCGCGAGCGTCGCGAAAAGCCAGCTCCGCCTTGATGTGGTAGCCGGGCCGCTCTTGGGTGATATCCCAGGGCACGGCGGCGTCGGGCGGAATTTCATGCAGCACGCTGTGATAAAGCCGGGCTTCGGGCCCAGCCACCACCACTTCAAAGCCAGCTTCGGGCAATCGAAAATAAGGATAAAACGTATCGAGCGTTTCGGTGGCGTCGCCAATCGGCATGAGGATCTTCGGCATTCTGGTTCACATCTCTGAGCAGGGGGGTTGTACGAACGATGGTTGTACGCGTGGCTGCATCATAGCCCGCCGGCGATGGCGCGGGAACCAAGCCGCCGTTGCGGGAAGCAAGGCGTTGGCGCGGCCGGACGTCTTTAGTGCCGGGCTTTCACCAGGCTATTTCGTCTGGAAAAAACTCCGCGATCAGCTCCTGGTAATAGGGAGTCAGGGCCGCGATGTCTGGCCGTTGCGAGCTTTTCGTGTACAGATCATAAGGATTGAACGCACGCACCCAACGCAAGAGGGACCGATCTTCTGCGTTCATTAAATAGTCGTAGGCGCCGTGCCGATGGGCGGCGTAAAACGAATGGTAGCGGATCATGGCCAGCCCTTCGGCCGGCAGAAAATCCCGCACCACATGATAAAGATATTCGTCGTGCCCCCAAGACATGCACACGTTTTCGAGTCCACCACCGGGAGCGTAAACACCATACTTGGTTTGATAGACAGGATGTTGTGCGTCCGGGTTTTCGGCGAAGAATTCCGCGAACACGATGTCTGCCGAGAATTGGCAGCCGAGCGGAAAGGTATCGCCCACGACCGCCCATTGCGGCTCGCCAAACAGGCAGAGAATTTTTCCCAAGTCGTGCATTAGGCCGGTGAGAATGAACCAACGGGGATGGCCGTCGCGGCGAATGGCTTCCGCCGTTTGCAGCAGGTGCTCGATTTGCGAAAGTTCGGTGTCTGGGTCGCTCTGGTCGACCAGCGTATTGAGAAATTCGACCGCCTGCCAGACGCCCATTTTTCGCTGTTGCCTGGGCAGAAACCGTGCGCGTTTTTCCTGCACGAACGCATAGGTTTGCCGCGTATGATTCAGCCGATAAAACTCTCGCACGCCGGGGCTGGCGTGTTCGTAATCGCGAAAATCCTGGGCCTTTTTTTCGGCCGGGTAACGGCGCAGAACGTCGTCGTCCCACTCGCCAATACTTTCCAGCGGCGCGTCGGGTTTGCGATCTTTCATATCGTTTCCTCTCAGAGCGAGGCTCCCACCGCTTGCGCGATGCGGCGACATTTCTGCATGGTGTCTTCGAACTGCTGGTAGTTGAGCGATTGATAGCCGTCGCTCAGAGCTTTTTCGGGGTCGGGGTGTACTTCGATGATCAGCCCGTCGGTGCCGACGGCCACTGCCGCAGCAGCCATGTCGGGCACTAAATAGGCATGACCGGTGCCGTGGCTGGGGTCGATCACGATAGGCAAATGCGTTATCCGCCGCAGGTAAGGCACGGTGGCCAAGGGGAGCGTGAAACGCGTGTGTGTTTCGAACGTGCGCACGCCGCGTTCGCAGAGCATCACGTTAGGATTTCCCGCGTTCAAAATATATTCAGCCGCCAAGAGCAGCTCTTCAATAGTGGCGCTGGGGCCGCGTTTGAGCAGCACGGCGCGGTCGGTGTTTCCCACGGCTTCCAACAAGCGGTAGTTTTGCATGTTTCGGGCGCCGATCTGTAAGACATCGGCATACTTCGCGACCAGCCCCACGTCTTCACTGGCCACCACTTCCGTGACCACCGCCAAACCGGTTTCGTCTCGCGCCGCGGCCAGTAGCTCGAGGCCCTGCTGTTTGAGACCTTGGAAGCTGTAAGGACTGGTGCGGGGCTTGAAGGCGCCGCCGCGAATGGCGGTGGCGCCGGCTTGTTTCACCGCGTGCGCGGCGGAAAGGATTTGCTCTTCGCTCTCGACGCTGCACGGCCCCGCGATGACGCCCAGCTCGCCGGCGCCGACTTTCAAACTGCCGGCCACCACCTGTGTGGCCTCCGGTTTGACCTCGCGGCTGGCGACTTTGTAGGGGGCCAAAATCGGCAACACATTCTCGACGCCCGAACCGGCTTCCAACGCTTCGCGCGTGTGCTCCCGTTTCTCGCCAATGGCGGCGATCACGGTTCGTTCCGCGCCGCGTATGACATGCGACTTGAGGCCCAACTCTTCCACACGCTGCACCATATGCGCGATTTGTTCGTCGTTGGCGTCTTTTTCCATCACAACAATCATCGAGAAGATCTCCTGTTTCAATTGGGGTTCTGTAGTGGTTGCGAGCATGGTTCGATTCTTTCCATTTTGCCGCCCCGGGGCTCGTCGTGCTGTGTCGGTTATCGCCGTTGTTTTTTTAGACGCCCTGCTTTGGCGGCTCCCGCCGGGGCACAAAAAAACCCCGACGTCCGGCGTGGGACATCAGGGTTGGCGATTTTCTCAGTCAAGCTGCGAGTTTACGCACGTCCTCCGTTCCCACCGGCATGGGGGCCGAAAAAGTTGCGCCAAAAAAACTCGCGACAGGTAATAGTCATAGCCGCATTATCGCCGCGGCGCCGGAAAATGCAAGAGGCTTTTTTCCGCCAGCCAAAATCGAGCGCACCTTGCAGTTTGCAATAGGCATGGCGTTTGAGGGAGGTGGAGAGAATCTGGTCGGGCGGGGACGGGGCCGGGTTGGAAAAAATGACGGCTTGTTCCTCGACTCCCGACGCCTCTCCTTCGTGCTCTTCGCGTCCTTCGTGGTGAAATTGATCGTTCGACGGCGTCGTTCGACGGCATTGTGAATCGTTGGCCGGATAGGGTCACCACGAAGGACGCGAAGAGCACGAAGCAAGGAATGCGACGATCTCTTTCATCGCGTGAGCGTCGATATAGAGGACTGCACAGTCATCACCAAGGCAGTCTGGCAACAAAGCCGTCGCCGTCAGCCGACGTTTTTAACCGACCAGCTCCAGTAGATCTCGCCACGCCCGCGCCGCCGCGTACGCCTGAACACACAAACCACGAGGTGCGCTCGCAAAATCCGATTGCGAACGCGTTCGTTCCGCCGCTACAATGAGCGGTCAGGTCGCGTCTCTTGAAGGCGCTCGATCAGTTGACGCCGGGCACGGCTGGGAATGAATGTTATTTTTCGTTTAACGGCAAGCCGAAGGCGGCTGTGTTTTGCGTCACCGCGTACGGGCAAGACAGAAAAACGCAGCCGCCTTCGGCTTGCCGTTAAACGAAAAAACGGTAGCCGGGAAAAATATCAATCGAAAAACAAAAGGAAAATACCGTGAATACCAACTCGCAAATGTTGTGGGCTTTATTGTTACTGTTGTTAACGGCGCCGCTCACCAGTTGGGCGGCTGAGGCTCAAACGAACGATCCTGAAGCGATTGCCGCGGCCATTCGCAAATCGCTGCCGCTGCTGCAAAAAGGGGCGGCGGGTTCGGCGGAAAATCGAAAATGTTTTACCTGCCATAGCCAGGCGTTGCCGGGGTTGGCGTCGGCGGAGGCCAAGTTGCGAGGTTTCGCCATCGACGAAAGCAACTATCAAGCCCAGTTGCAACACACCTTCAAGCATTTGCAGCGAGGCAAAAAAAGTTATCTGGCTGGAAAGGGGCAGGGCGGCAAAGTTGAAACCGCCGGTTACGCCCTCTGGACCTTGCAAGATGGCGGTTGGCAGGGCGACGAAACCACCAGCGCGGTGGTCGGGTTCATACTCGAACATCAAAAAGACGCCTCCCACTGGAAGCAACCCTCGCAACGACCGCCCACCGCCGGCAGCCCATTTCTGAGCACCTATCTTGCCCTGCGCGGCATGGGCGCCTATGGCGTGGCGGAGCAAGAGGAGCGCATCGCGGCGCGAACCGAAGCCGCGACAAAATGGCTGCTTACCGCGACCGCCGCCGATACCGAAGACCGCGTCTTCCGCCTGCGGGCTCTGCATTATGTCGACGCAGACGAAAAAGTGCTCGACGCCGCCGCGGCGGAGCTACTCGATTCCCAACGCGAAGATGGCGGTTGGGCGCAAAAAGATGATATGCAAAGCGACGCCTACGCCACCGCCACGGCGCTGGTGGCGCTTAACCGCAGCGGCGTGCTTGCAGCCGACGCGTCGGCCTACCAAAAAGGGGTCGCCTACTTACTCCAAACGCAACACGACGATGGCTCATGGCTGGTCGAGAGCCGGGCCAAGGCGTTTCAAACTTATTTTGAAACCGGTTTCCCGCATGGCAAGAACCAGTTCCTTTCCAGTTCCGCCAGCGGTTGGGCGACCATTGCCTTGCTACTCGCCACGCCAAAAAAATAAACGACGACCGGTTTCCGACCGATCGTCGTTTATGAATGTTTGACGTAAAACGTTTTACGCGATCAATGCTTGGCCGCCACGCGTAGCGAAGCATCGCTTTTGTGGGGCTGGTAATACGGGTTGCTGATCCACAGCGGAGCCGGGCGCCGGTGCGAAGCCGTTTTGACCGACGGCTCATCGGCCGATGTTTCCGACTGCGGCGCCTCAACCTTGGGCGTCACATGAGGATTCAGAACCTCTTCCGGCTGCATGACAACCTCCGGCGTTAGCCGATTGCCGGAATAGGGAAAAGGGCTATAGCCGTACGTGCGCGCCACCGGCTGGCTGTAGTAGACCGGCGGGTGCAAGGAAAAATACGGCGGAACCGGAATTTGTCCCAATCCATAGAGGCTGCCGCCAACGCCAAACCCCGTCACGCCGCCCATCGCCACGCCCGGCCAGGCGCCGTAACCGTATCCATAACCTCCGGGGCCTTGGGCTCGCGCCTCAGACGGCGCCAGCATGGCGGAGCCAACCACTAATCCAACAACGAGAGCCAAGGGAGTGAACAATTTTTGCGACATCGGAGCACCTCACGGTTTGCTGGGTTCGAGCCTGTTTCTTCTTTTGACAGGCTTGTGTTTCTATCTTCCAAACTAATTGCCGCCCAACCCGGTTTCAACCCTCGCATTCGAACGGCGCGACGCCGATTGCCGTAATACGGTCGTAATATGCGGGTTGTGGGGCTGGCGACGATGCGGGCCCAGCCATTGTGTAAGTCGAAAGATCACTCAGAATGAGCTTTCTTTTTCGAGCAGCCCGGCTTTTTGAAAAAGCCGGGCTGCTACTCGCTCACCACCCGCAGCCAGCCGATGAATGTCAGCCAACGAACCGACGCCCTGCGGGAAAAAGCGAAACAGTTGGGGTTTTCCTTGGTCGGCGTTTGCCCGGCGGTTACACCCGAAGGCATTCACCATTTTCACGATTGGCTGTCGGCCGGCTATGCGGGAGAAATGACGTATCTGGTCGACCGCGCCCAGGCGTACGAACATCCTCGGCATGTGTTGGACGGCGTGCGCAGCTTGCTGATGCTGGGCTTGAACTACCGCACCGAAGAACCGCTAGCCGACAAGGCGCCGCATCAAGAATCTCTGCAAGGCCGGGTTTCTCGCTACGCCTGGAGCGAGCAAGATTACCACGATACAATCCACCAGAAGTTAAAACTGTTGCGAGCGTTTCTCCTCGACCTGGCGCCGCGGGCAATGGTGCGGGGCGTGGTGGATACGGCGCCGCTGCTGGAGCGAGAGTTCGCGCAACTCGCCGGGTTGGGTTGGATTGGCAAGAACACGCTCTTGATCAACCAGCAGCAGGGCAGTTGGTTTTTTCTCGCCGCCTTGCTGACCGACCTCGAACTCGCCTACGACGCATCTCACGAAACAGACCACTGCGGAACCTGCCGCGCCTGCCTGGATGCCTGCCCCACCGACGCCTTCACAGCGCCCTATGTGCTCGACGCCACGAAGTGCATCAGCTATTTAACGATAGAACTTCGCTCGGATATTCCCACTGAGTTGCGGCCGGATATCGGCCCCTGGCTGTTCGGTTGCGATGTGTGCCAAGAGGTGTGCCCTTGGAATCGTCGAGCGCCGTCGGGCGACGCAGCCTTGTTCGCTCCGCGCCATGATATGAACCCGCTGCAATTGGCGCCGCTGTTCGAACTCAACGACGACGCCTTCCGGACGCGTTTCCGCCGCACGCCGCTGTGGCGGTCGAAACGTCGGGGCTTGCTGCGCAACGCGGCCATCGTTTTAGGCAACCTGGGGTCGACCACGGCCATTGCGCCGCTGCAACGCGGCTTGCACGATATAGAACCGCTGGTGCGAGCCGCCGCCAGTTGGGCGTTGGGCCGCATCCAACATCCCCAAGCAAGGCAGGCGTTGCAAAACAGGGCGCCTCACGAAACCGACGCCGGCGTCGCGGCGGAAATCAAAGCCGCGCTTGCGAGTTTTACTTAAGGCGAGCGGCAGATGAAGATTTACCTAATACAAGCCCGAAGCGCAAGCGAGTGAATCAGCAAACGGTCATTCCCATCGTGAAACGCAGGCTTCTTTTTTTCACCCCACCCAAACGGGGCTCGACCAAGCAAGTTGGCCGTTGTGTTGCGTGGCGCGAACGTAGTACCAATCGGTCTGTTCGGCGGCGCGAGAGTCGCACCAGCGAACATTCGCCGTATATTCGCTGGGCCCCACCAGCCGGTGGATGATGTGGCTCTCGCTGGTGAACGGACCGGTGAATGTGACGACATTGTCTTTTTGCAATTGCACCAGCGGCGCTCGCAGCGTTTGCTCCACGGGCCGGCGAAGTTGCAGCGTCAGCACTGCGTCGGCCCCGCCTTCCATTTCCAGCACGACTGCCTTGGTGGGGTCTTCGGCGTAACATTGCAAACGCGTGGTTTGCGAGACGAGCGAAATTTCGTGCTCGGAAATCATCCTCAACCGGTCGCGCAATTGTTCGTCGAACGGCGCTGACTGAAAACAAGGCGTGGCTTGGAGGAAGCGTCCGCCCTCGATACGGAGGCGGGCGTCCCAGTGGCAGATGCGTCCCAAGCCGAGCGCCGCCCAAGGTCCCCAACCGTATTGGAAACGGCATTTCACGCGTCCTGGCAAAGGCGCCAGCGGCGGCGCGGCGTCTTCGGGAAAGTGGCGTTCGATGGTGCGCCCATTGCGGACCAACTCCAACATGGCGAGTGAGTCTTGCGCCTCGCAACGAATATCGAATTGGCGGTCGGAGGTTGGCTTCAATTCGGCGCCCATCGGCTTTCCGTTGAGGGCGATTTCCAGCACGATGCGATCGCCGGTGGCGGCGTAGGTGCGTCGAGCGCGAATCGCTTCGAGCAAGGAGGCGGGAGAAGCGTCGGCCGCCCAGACGCCCAACACGCCTTCGCCATACGCGCCGGGGTAGCCGCGATGATTATCGCTGGAGGCGACAAAACCGAAACGGAGTCCCTTGGCAAGTTGCCGGACAACGGTGTTGGCGGTGGCGCGGCCGCCCATGCTGTGTCGAATCATGGGCTGGGGCGAGCGTTCCGACTCCGTGCAGCCGTGTTCGGAAAAAATTTCCACCACCGGACTGACGTCGCGACGAAAATGTTCGAAGT
Organism: Planctomycetota bacterium; assembly: GCA_024276655.1. Taxonomy (GTDB): domain Bacteria; phylum Planctomycetota; class Planctomycetia; order Pirellulales; family Pirellulaceae; genus SZUA-33. The sequence continues at coordinate 678 of JAJRWU010000269.1, read as the reverse complement.
TGGCGCCCCGCCAGCCTTGCTTGTAACCCACATGGTGCGGGATGGCGAGCACGTTGTGTTGCCGTGCGTAGCCCAGCAGTTTTCCCACATGATCGGGCAAGAAGAGTTCATCGTGGTCGCCGGGGAAAATCATGCAGTAGTCGCCGAATTGGCTGGAATGCCATTCGTAACCCAACAGCGCGGTGAATGCGTCGTCGTTGGCGTCGCGAATCAATTGGCGGGTTTTCGGCCAATGTTTGCGATGCACTTCAAAGCCCTTGACCCAGCGGAGGTGGGCGTCTCCGGGCATGTGGGGCATGTCGTGCCACCAGGCATGGCCGGTAAAGGCGAAGAAATCGAGGTGTTCGCGAGCCAGGTCGATCGAGCGCTGGAGCGAACCCTTGGCGTAGCCCACGGCGTTGTGGTTGTGAAGATCGCCCCAAAAAAGCCGCCGGCTGTTCGACTTCGCGTCGGCGGCGAGCGTGGCTTGCGAACGCGCCGCGCTGCTGGCCGCCGTGGCCAAACCGGCCGCGACAAATCCTCGCCGCGAGATATCCATGGGGTTTTTGTTTTTGTTTTTGTTTTTGTTTTTGTTTTTGTTTTTGTTTTTGTTTTTGTTTTTGTTTTTGTTTTTGTTTTTGTTTTTGTTTTTGTTTTTGTTTTTGTTTTTGTTTTTGTTTTTGTTTTTGTTTTTGTTTT
>JAJRWU010000268.1 GCA_024276655.1 Planctomycetota bacterium | reverse complement strand
GCAATTTCGTTCGCTTGCTTGCCATGCGTGAGTTTCTACCAAATCACGGCGCCCAGCGCAAATTAAGAAACGATGAAGAAACCACTCAAAAACGATGAAGAAATTCCCGGACGCTATTGGGCTTCGCCAGTGTGAGTGCAAGTTTGAGTTGGATATCGAGAAAGGATTCTGCATCGAGTAGTGGAAACCGGCTGGCAGTTCGACGCCGGCGGACGCATCACGCAGTTCACATCGGCCGATGGAACCGCCACCTACGGCTACGATGATACCAACCAACTCACCAGCGAAACGTATGTTCCGGCCAGCGGCGCCACCGCGCCGCCCGACCAAACAAACGCCTGCCTCAGTAAAGGGTCAGCTAACTATTTTTGTTTGGTGCTGTAATAGCAGTGTTTTAGCTGCCCTGCTTGCTTGGGGGCGGCGTGGCGGTTCGGCGGGGGATGACTTGGTTTTGGGCGAGGGACTGCACGAAGGCGGCGGTGTTCGTTTGTGCGAGATGTTTGGTTTCCCCCGGTGATGACGACGTGCGCGATGGCAGGCCTTCTTGCGCATAGATGGTGTCGAGTGATTTTATGGTGCGGCCGCCGCCGGGAAGGATCGCCACCGATTTCACGCCTTTCGGAACGCCGCCGCGTCGCTTTTTGCCCGTCGCCATGATCCGCAGTTTGGCGAGCTTGGTTTCGGTGCTCCGCGGCGGCGAGTAACGATACGGCTCGTTCGTGGTCAGCATGCGTCAAGCGATCATGGCCATCTTGCGAGCAGTCGCCACCACGGCGATGTTATGATTCTTGCGGCTCTTCAGCCGGCGAAAGAAATGTCCTAACGGACCGGGCTGGCGAAGCATATGCTGCGCGGCTTGAACGAGCATCCAACGCGCGTTCGAGTTGCCGCGTTTGGTGATCGGTCCGTGATGACAAGTCTTGGCTGATTGTTTAGTGCTCGGCGTGAGGCCCAAATATGAAGCAGCTTTGTCGGCCGACTTGAACCGCGTGATGTCGCCAAAGGCGGCGACCAACGCCTGAGCTACGACCACACTCACGCCGGGCATGGTCATCAACAGTTTCACGCGAGGATCGTCATAACCGAGTTTCGCCAAGCGATGATCGAAGCGATCAATCTCGCCGGCCAGCGCATCGAGCAGTCGCAAATCGGAGGCGATCATATCGAGGCCGTCGCAGTCGATCTGCTTTTCGGTGAGCGCATCGAGCCATGCGCGGCCCGCCTTGCTGAACAGTCCTGAACTGTGTTTCACGGGCGGATCGCTCAGCCGCATCGCCAGTACGCCATGGATTCGATTACGGAGTTTCGTGCGTTGACCGACCAACGATGCGCGGCGGCCCGAGAGTTGACGGCGCAGCCGTGTTTCCACGTCGGGCTGCCACACTTCCGGAAAAAAGTCGCAACGCAGAAGCTGCGCCAACACGAGCGCATCGACTTTGTCGGTCTTGATCTTCGACTGGGCGATCGCCTTGGTCGCCATCGGATTGGAAACCACGACACGCCCCACATGCTCCCGCACGATCTCCGCCACGGCCCAGCAGTTGGTCGTCGATTCGAGCGCCGCTTGGTCGCTGGTCCGCAGTTTGTTGCGGGCGAAGTCGTGCAGCGTGTCTCGATTGAGCAGAAAACGTTTCCGTTCGAGGATCTTGCCCGCATCGTCGATAATGCAATAGGTGATTTCGTGTTTGTGGACGTCGAGCCCGACGAATCGCGGTGCGGCGTTCGGCGCCTTGCGCGTTGCCCGCGTTCGCTTCGCGGCTTTTGTTTTGTTGCGTGTCGCATTCATGTGGTAAACTCCAGATTGAGAACGTGAGGCAAAGGTTGTTGGGCGCCCGCCTTGTGCGAGCTGCGGGAAATCATGACCGTTCGAGGTCGCGTTGATTCCCGAAAAAGGGCCAAACGGCAATTACCTCTTCGAGCTCTTTGCCGGGTACCCGCTTGCGGGTGCGGGTGGACCGGAAAGGGGCTCAGTTACGACGGCGAGCTCAAGGCTCAGTAGGTGTATCGAGCAGCCCCTGAAATCGTCCGGCCCTTTGTCTCACGTCTCGTTTATTTCTCGTTGCCAACAACCGGGCCGGACGTTTCAGTCCCACACCCGATGGCAATTTGTACGTTACAAACTGTTGCCTTGTCGGACCGCGTGCTTTTCAGCGACGTTGTTTCAAGCGACGTTGTTTTTACAACAGCGCATTTACAGGGCCTTGGCGCATGTTTGTGTTGCTGGTGCGCGATCTGTTGGTGAGTTGCCTTCGTCGGAGCCGGTCGTCGGTCGCTCGCCCCGCACTCGCGCAGCGAGCTTGGCGACCGACATCGGCAAAGACAAGGCAACGTCGCCTTTGTTGGAAGGTTCGAGCGAGCGACTTCCCATGAACTCAGTTTACTCATACCGGTTACGACGCCAACGGCAACTCCTCCGACGCCGGCGGCAACATCGTCCTCGATTTTGTCGACGCCGATGGCCCCGTTGTTCCGCCTCATCCACACTCTCCACTCGTCGCCTATACGGCAACGCGGTCGATCAAATTCTGGCGGAGGAAAACGTCAGCGAACTCATCACCGCTCCTTCTCGCGTGCTCTGGAACCTCGTCGATAATCTCGGCACAACGCGCGACATCGCACGTATCAGGGCGAAGGGCGG
>JAJRWU010000267.1 GCA_024276655.1 Planctomycetota bacterium | reverse complement strand
GCCCATGGTAATCTCCTTGCAATTCCCTTGCCAAAAAACCTAAACTTCCCAAACACCGCCCCATCCTACATCCAACCACCAAAATCACCCACCCAAATTTCAAATCGCTACAAACCCGCCGGAGCCGGTTCCTGCACCCCCGCCGCCGTTGGGCCTCGAACCTGGGTTGCCTCCAACTCTTCACCTTCCTATTGTGTGAGGAGAGATATTGGGTTCCTCCATTTTTGTTCGCCGTGAATGGCGGTTCTTCGGCGACCCAAACTCAAAATGCAACTTCGTTTTCAACGTTTCAAACAATGAGGCGGCTCATGGCTCGTTGGCCACACAGCAAGTGGACGTCGGTTTTCACCTACTCGGCCATTTTTTTGGTGTTCCCCATTCTCTGTTTTTTGGCGTACGCTTTTGTACGCGGCTGGATTTGACCGGCGTTTCGCCCTGTATGCTCCACATGGTTAGCATTGGCTCGTTTAACGGCAAGCCGAAGGCGGCTGTGCTTTTCTGTCTTGCCCGAACGCGTGGGCTCAAAACGCAGCCGCCTTCGGCTTGCCGTTAAACGAAAAACGTTCCATTTTCAACCGTGCGCGGTATAGCCGCCCTTCCCTGGAGAGCGAATCGTGATGAAAACCGCCATCGAGAAACGCCTGCAAGAAGCCGGGCAGGAGCACGCGCTCGCCTTCTGGAAAGAGCTCGACGACTCGGCGCGCCATCGTTTTCTCCGTCAACTGGAATCGCTCGACCTCGACCTCATCAATAAACTCTGGACCACGCGCCACGCCTCGGCCGATTGGCGCAGCCTGGCGGCGCGCGCCGAACCGCCGCCGGCAATTCGGTTGGACCGGGCGCAGCAAGCCGCCACTTCCCTCGCCGCTCAAAAAAAGGGCGAAGCCGCCTTGCGAGCCGGCGAAATTGGCATGTTGTTGGTGGCTGGCGGGCAGGGCACGCGTTTGGGGTTCGCTCACCCCAAGGGCATGTTTCGACTGGGTCCGGTCTCGAATCGCTCTCTGTTTCAAATACTGTTGGAGCAACTGCTGGCGGCGCGGCGTCGTTTTGACGCCCCCATCCCGCTGTATGTAATGACCAGCCCGGCCACGCACGAAGAAACGGCCGCTTACTTGGCCGAGCACGATTATTTTGGGCTGCCGGCGGCCGACGTCCAACTCTTTTGCCAAGGCGTGATGCCCGCCGTTGCTATTGCCACCGGAAAACTCCTGTTGGCCGGCAAGGATGCACTTTTTCTGTCTCCCGATTGCCACGGCGGCATGTTGTCGGCCTTCGAATCGCGGGGCTGTTTGAACGACCTCCAACAACGCGGCGTTAGGCAACTTTATTACTGCCAGATCGACAACCCGTTGGTCTGCTGTTGCGAACCAGAGCTTCTCGGCCACCACTTGTTGGCCGATTCGGAAATGACCACGCAAGCCGTCGCGCGCACAAACGCCACGGAGCGAGTAGGAAATATTGTTTCCGTCGACGGCCGCCTGCATGTGATCGAATACAGCGACCTGCCGCAAGACGCCGCCCAGGCCCGCGACGAAACAGGGCTGCGGCTCTGGGCCGGAAACATTGCGGTGCATGTGTTCAGCACCGATTTTCTGGTCCGCGCCGCGGGCGACAGCGAATCGCTGCCTTTTCATTTGGCCCACAAAGCCACGCCGCATCTCGATGCAAACGGCATGCTGCAAACTCCCGAGGCGCCGAACGCCATTAAATTCGAGCGATTTATTTTCGACTTGCTGCCCCAGGCGGCCAACGGATTGGTGGTGGAAGTCGCGAAGGCGGAACGCTTCGCGCCGGTCAAAAACGCCCCCGGCTCACCCGCCGATACGGCCGCACATTCGCAAGCGGCTATTTGCGCCCAACATCGGGCCTGGTTGCGTGCGGCGGGTGCGAAGGTCGATGATCAAACAGCCGTCGAGATCAATCCTCTGTTCGCCATCGACGCCGCCGAGGTTGCGGAAAATATCGCGCCGGGAACCGTCATTTCACAGCCCACGTATTTTCGATAAACGCGGCGTTATCCTGACCGTGGATCCTGACCGCGGCGAAGTTTTTGGGAGTTTTGCTGACATGTTGCACGTCGTGATCATGGCCGGTGGCGCGGGAACGCGGTTTTGGCCGGCCAGCCGTAGTCGTCGCCCGAAACAGTTGTTGCCTTTGGCGGGCGGCGGCAAAACAATGATTCGAGCCACCGTGGAACGGCTGGGCGATTTAGCGCCATGGGAGCGGGTGTTGGTCGTGACGGGGAAAACGCTGGCGGCGCCCATTGCCGCTGAATTGCCGGAACTTTCAGAAGCGGCGATTCTCGGCGAGCCTTGCCGTCGTGATACCGCGCCCTGCATCGGCTGGGCGGCCGCCAAGTTGTTGCAATCCGACCCCGACGCCACCATGGTCGTGATGCCGTCGGACCACGTCATTCAAAATCACGCGGCGTTTCAAGCGGCTGTTTCCGCCGCGGCTGAACTTGTCTCGCGGCGTCCTCAAACGTTGGTCACTTTTGGCGTGCCGCCAAAATACGCGGCGGAGAGTTTTGGTTACATTGAACGCGGGGCGCCGATTCCCGCTCCGGCGGGCCAGAGCAACGCGCTGCCGACCTATCAAGTGAAATGTTTCCGCGAAAAACCCTCGCGCGAAGTGGCCCGGCAATTTCTCGATGCCGGCGGGTTCTATTGGAACGCCGGCATTTTTGTTTGGAAGGCCAAGACCATTCTCGCGGCGCTGGCCGAATTCGAACCGGACATGCTCGCGCATTTGGAGGCCATTGTGAAAGCGCCGGTGCATGCATCGGCAAGCGTTTCGCCAGCCGACGTTCTGGAACGGGAATTCACGGCGATTAAGGGCGCCTCGATCGATTTCGCCATCATGGAAAAATACGCCGACGTGGCCGTGATCGAGGCCCCCTTCGATTGGGACGACGTCGGCAGTTGGCTCTCCTTGACGCGTCTTCACCCGGCCGACGAAAATGGAAACACCGTGGTTGGGCGGCATGTGAGCGTGCGGTCGAGCGGCTGTATCGTGCAGGGCGACCAGCAGCGGTTGATCGCCACGATTGGTTTGAAAGACTGCCTGATTGTCCACACGCCCGATGCAACCCTGGTGGCCAATAAGAACGACGAACAGGCGGTTCGCGAAGTGGTGGCCTTGATTCGAGAGCACGGCTGGGAAGAATATCTGTAGAATCTGAACGGTATTTGCCGAACTAAAAGCCCGGTATTTTGAAAATGCCGGGCTTTTCCGACCGACAATCAGTAACTGGGTGTTTAAGAAGCTGCTCATCGGGACACACATTCGATACCGGAGTTGCGCCATGCGGCACTTCATTGTGGCGGCTGTTTTTCTAGCGATGTTTGGGAGTTTGCTGGTGAACGAACTACCCGCGAAAGAGCCGGCTGGCAATACTAACTCCGCCGCCAACGCGGAAGAGCATAAAAAGCCGCCCAAAAATTTGCCGATGGCCACCTTGGGCGGGAAGCAGTTATGGGGCGATGTGCTGCACTTCCACCAATGGCGCATCCAACGCAACGCCCTCTCAAAGCACTACCGGTTGGTCGACGGCCACGATATCCGCCGCGCGTGGGGCGATTACCAGCAGTGTCTCGATGCGCTCAACGCCATCAAACAGCGCAAACAACTTCCGCCAATGCAAGGCAAGGCCGTCATTCTGATGCACGGCCTCTTTCGCACGCGGGTGTCAATGAAACACATGGCGGCGTATCTGAAAAAAGAAGGCGGGTACGAAACGTTTCTCGTTTCTTATCCCAGTACGCGGGCCGATATCCGCCAGCATGCAGCCGATTTGGCCAACGTGGTCGCGCAACTGGAAGGCATCGAGGAGATTCATTTTGTCGGGCACAGCTTGGGCAATATTGTCGTTCGTCGGTACCTCGCCGATTTTGCCAAGGAAACGGGGGCCAAGGAAACGGGGGCCAAGGAAACGGGGGCCAAACCGAAGGGCGAAAAAGCAAGCGGCTCACTGCCCGATGCCCGCATTGGCCGTTTTGTGATGCTCGCCCCGCCCAACCAAGGCGCCCGAATGGCGCAACTGCTCAGCCGCTCGGTGCTGTTTCGCACCACGGTCGGCAAGAGCGGCGTGGAGTTGGGGCCCGGCTGGGACGAATTCCAATCCGCGATGGCCACGCCCGCCTGCCCGTTCGGAATCATTGCCGGAGGCGCCGGGAATGCGCGAGGGCGCAACCCGTTGATCGCGGGCGACGACGATATCATCGTCGGTGTGAAAGAGACGCGTTTAGCCGGCGCCGCCGATTTTCTCGTCTTGCCGGTGCTTCACACCACGATCATGAACGATGCGAAAGTTCGAGAATGCACGCTCCGGTTTCTACAAACAGGCTGCTTCCTTTCCGAACAGGAACGCAACCCCATTCCGCCGAAACCGGCGCCGAGAATAAGCCGCCAACCATGAACGACGCCCTCCCACAACAAGGCCGCTTGGCGGGCGTCGACTACGGCGACGTGCGCATCGGGATCGCGATTTCCGACGCCCGGCAGGCCATCGCTTCGCCGCTGGTCATGCACCAGAACAGCAGACCCGAAGCGAACCGACGATTTTTCACCAAGCTCGTTCAGGAGGAAGATGTCGTGGGCTTTGTGGTCGGCTTGCCGCTGTACGGCGATGGCGGCGAGAGTGAGTCGTCGATGAAGGCGCGGCGGTTCGGAAAAACGCTGGGCGAAACGACCGGTCTGCCGGTGGTTTTCTCCGACGAACGCTATTCGAGCGCCGTGGCGGAAGTCGCCCTGCAATCGGCAGGACTCACCAACAAAGCCCGCAAGAAACGCCGTGACATGCTCGCCGCCCAGGTTATATTGGCCGGGTATTTGGAATCGCGGCGGCGCGAAAATTCCGACCCCGGTTCGCTGGAAGATTGGAAGTAAGGAATAGTCCAATATCTATTCCGCGCAATGGCGTTATGGGATTCTCATCAAGCCAACAAAACTTGTGTATAAACAACAGGGTTGGAGTTCAGCCTTTAGGCTACTTTGTTGTGGCGTCACCTTTCACCGGTCCGGCAGCGCCGGCGGAAGTTCAGGCATTGCTCGGCGGTTTCCGGGCGGACATTTCAACGGTCGAGTAGAGGAGGAGCGTCAATGACGCCCCTCCTCTACTCGACCGTTTCCCTTCTTCGTAACCGCATATCGGTTATACCGCTCACGGTTGAAAATGTCGCATTTTTCGTTTGACGGCAAGCCGAAGGCGGCTGTGTTTTGAGCCCACGCGTTCGGGCAAACCAGAAAAACGCAGTCGCCTTCGGCTTGCCGTTAAACGAGCCATTGTTAGCCG
>JAJRWU010000266.1 GCA_024276655.1 Planctomycetota bacterium | reverse complement strand
TTGGAGGTCGACTTTCGTATTCACTTGCTGGAATTCAATGGCGGCGTAACCGGCGGCGTTGCATTCGTCGACACACAGCCGGCAGTCTTCGCGGCCGGCGATGGGCAGGCACGTTTGCTGGTTGACAATCGCCAAGCCCATGCGTGCGGCCTTCTTTTCCTCCAGGGGCAGAGCGCGAATGGCGCCCGTGGGGCAGACCTGCCCACAAGCGTTGCAACTCGATTCGCAGCCGGCCCAATCGGCCACGACCAGCGGCGTCCAGAGCCCTTCGAATCCTTGTTGGAAGCCCTGCATTTGCAGCACATCGTTGGGGCAGGCTTGAAAACACTCGCCGCAGCGAATGCACATTTGCAGGAAATCTTGTTCGGGAGCGCTGCCGGGAGGCCGCACCGGCGGCAAGGCGTTAGCATGCGAACCACTGGCTTTGGTCGCCCAGGCGGCGCCAACGCCGCCCGAAACAGCCGCCGCCGCGCCGATGGCCAGCGAGAGAAAGCCGCGGCGGCCGAGCGATGTCTCGTGAGTGGGCGGCGTGTTCTCGACTTTCAACTCCACGAAATTCCAACGCTCCACGAATTTAATGGCCTGGGTCGGGCAGACGCCGCCGCAAGTTTGACACATCGTGCAATCGGTGACGCGGGTGTTGAAATCGGGTTTGATCGCATCGAAAGGGCAGATTTCCACACACTTGTTGCAGTGAATGCACGACGACTCCACCTTCCGCTCGGTCAGTCGAAACATGTTGCCCAGCGAGAACATCGCCCCGCTGGGGCAAACATACTTGCACCAAAAACGCGGCCGCAACATGCTCAAACCGAGCACCAGCACGAACAGCCCCACGGAAAAAAACTGCCCGGCGTTTACCGGCGGAATCAAACGCCATTGGCGGAGCAAGCCGTTTTGCAAGGGAGAGGCAATCGTATAAGCGCCGCGCGTGAGCAGGGGAATCGCGGCCACGTAACCCGAAAGCAGCACGCCGCAAGCGGCGGCCAGCAAAACACCCGCCAGCAAGTAGTATTTGATATGCACCCACCAGCCGTTGCTGGGCAGGCGAAACCACCGCAACCGATTGAACACCAGAAAATCGGCCAGGTCGATCAATGTTCCCAGCGGACACACCCAGCCGCAAAACGCCCGCGGAATCAGCAGGCAGATCACCAAAAACCCCGCGCCAAAGGCCAACGACCACACCCAATTCCGCGAGGCGATGGCCGTGGAAAAACTCACCAAGGGATCAATAATCAGAAACAGTTCGGCCGCCGCCCATTCCTTGCCAGCCAAGTCATCGGCGTAGTGCGAGGGCCACTGGTGGGGCCGCTGGTCGAGAACGAACCAGGGCCCCGCACTGAGTAAGAAATCGTCAAACTGTTGCGGCGTGATTTCCACCAACGGCGCCAGCAGAATCTGATTTTTATTGGATTGTTTTTTATCGGACGTGTTTTTGTCGGACGACATCGGGCGGTCGTCCGAGATCACAAACGCCACGACGTTCGACGCCTCCCCAGTTGCCGGGTTCATCGCCGCGGGGTGCTTTGCCGCCAGAAAAACTTTCTTACCAACCTGGGTGGTCCAGGGCGGCGGCTGGTTGTTCGCTATCTGCAAGACGCCGGTCTGTTGGTCGACGGCCACCACTCGCCAAGCGGCCGATGTTTTTCCCGGCGGCGCCGGTCGGGCGGTGTAAGGCCAGCAAACATAAAAAAACAAAACACAGAACGCCAGGAAGCAAAAAGTTTGCATCGCTCGCCGGACGGGTGAGGCGAGCACGCTGGGGCCGAGTTTCGCCAGTATTTTTCGCAGCCAGCCCGGTTTCCCCTTGGTGCGATTGGCAAACCACGCATGGGGCAAAACGCGTTTCGCCAGCCGCAAGCCGAGGGCGTCGGGCGATAGCGTTTCGCTCTTCTTTTTTTTGCGTAAGAACGGCAGGAAACAATCGAGCCGCAACACGGCCGATGTAATTTGTTCGCGCCGGCGCGGCGTGACGATGGCAATCAGGGCGGCCAACGCCGCGATGGCTCCCAGCGCCCAGCCAATCGTTTGCAGAAAATCGGTCATTGTGTCGGCAGGGGAGATGTGAATCGGATGAAAACGGTTTTTTAGGCGAGCGGCAGATGAAAATTTACCTAATACAAGCACGAAGCGCAAGCGAGTGAATCAGCAAACGGTCATTCTCGCGTGGGTGGGAACCCAAAAAACACTCACGGACTCCCGCTGCGTGCGGGTAAGTTATTTTCTGCCGCTCGCCTTAGCACCGCTCGATAAATAACGGTCGCATTTGTGTAGCCATCGTCGCCAGACGGTGGGTAAGCGGTGAACCATCCTCTGGCGAGCATGGCTACGACACTAATTTTCTGCTCGATGCTTAGTTATTTTAGCGGATGATTCCAGTTCCATTCACTTGGCGCCTGTCCAAAAACTATTCCGTGTTTTTCAGATGCCGGCAAAGCCGCAGGAGTGAGGCGTATTTGTTTTTATATCCCTGAAGACCCATAGCCATTAGCCGGTGGTCGAGCACAGCGAACACCACCGGAGGGTCGAATCGTTGAAACATCGCATCCTGAAAGGATGCCAGCGGCGTTGGCAATGGGCCGCCGGCAATGGGCCGCCGTTCCGACCGCTGCATCCTAGCATCCCGGGGAATGCCGCGTTTGCTGGGGCGGCAGTCCGGTGGCATCGCTTCGCGACCACCGGCTAATGGCTGAAAAGCCTCTGGCTTGATGCGTCGTGAAAAACTACTCGTTGTTTTTGTCTTTCCAGGCGTCTTTTTTGGCTTTTAACAGCCGCGAAGTGTAACTCTCTTCTTCTTCGGACGGGGCCGACGATGGCGCGGAGGGGCGCGGCGGAGGCGCCGGCGCGGCGGAGCCGACGTCGTCGAGAACTTCGTCCAAATTCAGGGCGTCCTGTTCTTCGAGTTGCGGTTCGAAACGGGCGGCCGACCGCCGTTCATCGAGCCGTTCGGAAATGATTGCTTTTTGGTTTCGCAGCCGCGAGAGTCGGCCGTCGTCGTCTGGTTCGACCTGGCCGCCGCCCAGACGCTCCTTAATTTTCAGCATCAGCGGCGAGAGCCATTCAAAGCCGATCGTGACGCGGCGTACGAATACGTCGGCGCAAAATAGGCAGGCACAAAACAGCATGACTTGCGGCCAGACATCCTGGGCGCTGATGGCCGGCGCCAAATCAGGCCGGTAGGTGTCGGTTTCGAGTAGTTGCGACATCTGCCCGCGCTGCATACGGCCGATAATCAACTCGCCCGCCTTGCCTTGTTTGGGCTTCAACGCCGCCAAGCCGGTTAGCAACGCTTGGTTCGTTTCCTGTTCGCGGAACTCCGCCGAATAGGGCACGCTCACGCCGGCTTGCAGCGTTTGCGGGCGGGTGTCTTTCGAGCCGGCGGCGGGCGGGGCCAGAATATTCAAAAAGTAACTGCCTTGTTGGTCGGCCGGAAATTCACCCACGTAACGCCCCGGCGCCGTTTGCCGTATGGGCACTTCAAAAGTTTCCAGGTCGGGGCCGATTGCCGTTCCGGAAAGGTTCAAAAAGTTGAGGAATTCATCGTTCTCGTCGAGCGCCGTGACAATCACCTGAACCCGGCCGTCTTTCATATTGGTGGCCACGGTGAACTTGCCCCGGTCGCCAGTGGGCCGCATCGACCAACGCACCAACTGCGAAAATAATTTGTCGTAACTCTCCCATTCGGTCCAGGCGTTGGCCCAGCGGTGGCCGGCGTCGGTGGTCCAGACCGCGGTCCGGCCCAGGCCGTAGGTCCAGGTGGCGAGAATGGTGGCGTTCTTGGGAGAGCCGGGGCGCGGAGATCGAATAGCCACCTCGACCAGCGGGTTATCCTTGACCGACGTCATGACAAACCCGGCGGTGCGCGGCAACGGCTCCGAGATTCCATCGAGCACTTCGTGTGGATACACAATACCCGGCGTGACACCTCCGGCCGGTTCGTAAATTAAGGGCCGCGCCACGCGCCGCGCCTCGCGTTGATAAATTCGCGGCAGCGCCTTGGGGTTGGTGACTTGGTAGTATTTTCCACCGGTCACATTGGCGATGTTCTGCAAGATATTGCTGCCCGCCGGGCCGTGCGTGCCAACGGCCACCGTACTGACTTTGATCTTGGCCGCCTTGTATCGGATCAGCGTGGCGCGCGAGGGCGGCGAAGGATCGCCATCGCTGATGATAATCATGTGTTTTACGGAAGCCTTGCAGCGGTTGAACGCCAATAACGCCGTTCGCATGCCGGGATCGAATTGCGGCATGTCGCCGGGGGTCATGCGGTCGAGTCGGCCCAGCATTCCCTTGCGGCGTCCGCTGATGCGCACCAGTCCTCGGGGCGCGCCCCAGAGCCAATTGTCGGTCCCGCTCCAATGGAGCAGGCCGCAGTAGTCCATCGGGCCGAGCGCCTTGATGGCTTCTCGGGCCGTTACTTTTTGCCAGTAATTTCCCTGGGCCATTTCGGAGGCGTGCATCATGAGCACCAACGCGCCGACGGCCTGCACTTTTGCATTCTTGATTTGGAAGTCGACCGGCATGGCTTTTTCCAATTCGGTGTTCGACCAACCGCCGGCGCCGAAGCTATTGGGGCCGCCCATCATGATCAGGCCACAGCCCAATTGCTGCGTGTTGCGCACCAGCATCGCGATTTGGGCGTCGCTGAAATTCGTGACGGTGCTGGCGTCCGACCCGCTGCTGCGGGGCACATTGGCCAGAATCACGGTGTCGTAACCTTGTAGCTCCGCCATGCTGGTGAAGAGTTGGTCGCTGGGCTGAACGGTGACTTCCAGCTTCATGCGGCGGAGGCGGTCGGCGAGGTAGTCGAATTCGCCTTGGTTTTCCCAGTCTTCGATCAGCAACACGCGGCCTTCTCCGCGCACATGCGTGAAGGTGCTGGCGCGGTTGTTTTGTGTCATGAGGTCGTCTTGGGGATCGAGCGGCGTGAATTCCGCACTGAACGTGTAGACCGCCGATTGATCAATTTGATGCTGGAAAGTGAAGACATTTTTCCCCGGCTTCAAGTCGACCAGTTGCGATGCCGGGTCTTCGTTCAACAACACGGTTCGGGAGCCGTCTTGCCGGCTGAGCTTGAGCCGTCCTCGCACGGTTTTTCCTTCGCGAGAATCGTTCGAGATCACCACGCGTGTTTGCAGCGGCTGCCCTTTGCGGGCGTCGACCGGCATGGCGACTTTTTCCACGCGAATTTCCGAGCGGGCGTCGAGTTCGATCGGCACGCCGTCGATCCCGATTTCGTTTTCCGCCAGCATGCGCGCGACCGTGCGCACATCGCCGATATTTTCGTTGCCATCGGTCACGACCACGACGCGTTTGGAAGCGTCTTCGGGGAAGGAAGCCTGCGCCAGCTTGAGCGCTGCCTCCATGTTGGTGGCGTCGGTGTTCAGATCGACAAAACTATCCAAGACGCCCACGGCGGGAATGTCGTCGTCAAACGGCGGGACTTCAATTTTCGCTTCGCGGCCGAATACGATCAAACCGGCGCGGTCGCGCCGATCGATGTTCCGATGCTTGGCCACGTCGCGGACGACGTATTCCATCATCGCTTCGCGCTGGTCGACCGGAATGCTCTGCGACTGATCCAACAGATAGATAACCGTGAGCTTCTTGCTTTTTTGCAGCAGTTGCACTTCGCTGAGCGCCAGTATGATCAGCAGCAGCACGAGCGTGCGAAGGCTCATCGCAACCAACCGCCGATAACGCCCCAAACCGGAAAGGCTCTTGAAGCTTAACAGCCAGACTGCGGGAATCACCAGCAGTAGCAGCAGATACCAAGGTTTGACAAACCCTATTTCCCAGCCAGCCATGATCTGTTGGATCCTTCGACCTAAGTCTTGAACAACGCCTCGCCCAATCGTAAACCGTACTGGTTCAAAAGCTCGGCATTTTCAAAATGCCGGGCTTTTAACTCGGCAAATTCTCACCTGCCGCTTGTCTTACAACACAATCCGCTGCACCCGATGATTGTAGGTATCTAAAATATGGACCCGTCCTCGCCGATCAATTACCAGGGCCCAGGGGTTAAATAACTCTCCCGGCTTATGCCCGCCGACGCCCCAACAGCCCAACGATTCTCCGTCGAGCGTGAATTTCTGCACGCGGTGGTTGCCGAATTCGCAAATGTACAAATGCCCCCGGCCATCGAAGGCCAGATCATACGGATAGTTCAATTTCCCCGGCGCGGCGCCAAATTCGCCCCAATGTTTAACCAAACGCGGCGGATTCTGGGTGACGTCGAAAACTTGAATTCGATGATTGCAGGCGTCGGCCACCCAGAGCCTATCTTGCTCGTCGATGATCATATTTTGAGGCCGCACGAATTGCCCTAATGCTTCGCCGTGGCCACCCCACTGCAAAATAAACTCGCCTTGCGGGGAGAACTTTTGCACCCGATCGTATTCGCCATATTCGGCGATATAAAAGTTGTCTTGTGAATCTTGTACGGCGTCGGTGACAAAATTGAATTGCCCGGGGCCATGCCCGCATTCCCCGCCGATGGTGCGTTCCTTGAGCAATTTCCCTTCCGGGGTGTAGAACAACACGCGAAAATAGTGAGTGTCGGCTACGACCAAGTCGCCCGCCCGATCAAACGAAAGTCCGGAAGGTTTTCCATTCTTGACCGCCGGCGTGCGCCAGCCGCGCAGGTATTCGCCGTCGCGGGAAAACACTTGTATCCTGCCGGTGAAGTCGACGATGTAGAGTTGGTCTTTATCATCGATGGCCATCGCTCGCGGTTTTTGGAGCTGCCCCTTGCCCACGCCGCGGCTACCCCACGTCAGTTCCAAGCGGCCGGACGACGGGCCTTCATTGGTGCAACCCAGCAACCCCCAGCAGGCAATGAGCAGGAATAGCAGGCCGCCGCTTTGTCGAACAGCCGCACCGCCGCCTTGGCGATGCTTTTGCGTTCGAGTGGATAGAGGGCGACTTTTCACGTTAAGAACCGTTTGAGAAATAGAAATAGTTGTCTGATTTTACATTGGCCGGGAACGAATTTATCAATAGTTCGTTACAAGCCGGAGGCTTGGCAGCCATCAGCCGGCGGTCGAGCGCAGCGAACACCGCCGGACCGCCGCCACAACCAACACGGCATCCCGCCGGGATGCGGCGGTCTGAACGGCGGCCATCGGTTCCGCCACATTGCCAGAGCGCCGCTGGCATCCTTTCAGGATGCGGTGTTTCAGTGTTTCGATCCTCCGGTGGTGTTCGCTGCGCTCGACCGCCGGCTAATGGCTGTTGATCCCTTCGGGATAGATTTTCAGACGAACGCCGCACGCTTGGATGAACTTCGGACCCAACGCTAAAAAACCTTATGTATAAAAACAGGCGTCAACCAGCATCTTATACTCTTGAACGCATTATGTTCGCCGGCCGCCAGCCGATATTGCGAAACTTCCGCCCGGCATCTGGAGCAAAGAACTTCCGGCGGGGCGTGAAACAGCCGCCTTTCCGCTGAACTGGCTTGCGTCACATACTTGACCGAATCGCGCAACGTGCTCTATAGTAAGCAATTGCGCACTTTGTTCTAGGGCGGCTCACGGAGCAGTCTGGCGCCGCTCACGCGAAACCCGCCTACCACGCTCAACCCGACTTCCGCTTTTTGGTGCTATAAATATGCCGCCCGCCGTGATTGATGTCCGCAATGTGGATGACGCGCGCGACGTTGTTCACCGCGCTGTTGAAGCCTTGGCGGCGGGGAAATTGGTCGCCTTCCCGACCGAAACCGTCTATGGACTGGCCGCCAGTGCGTTGAATGAAGATGCGCTCGACCGCCTGCTGGAAGCCAAGGGGCGGCCCGCGAATCAGCCGCTGGCGTTGGCGATCCAGGGTAAAGACGACGCCTACGACTATGTGCCGAATATGTCGCCACTGGCCGAGCGTTTGGCCCGTAGATGTTGGCCGGGCCCGGTGACGCTCGTTCTCGACGACGATCACCCCGATAGCGTCATTCAGCAACTTCCCGAAAAAGTGCGCAAGCTGGTTTGCCCCAGCGGAGCGATCGGCTTGCGCGTGCCCGCGCATCGATTGATTCTCGACGTCTTGCGGCTCACCGCCGGGCCGCTGTTGCTGACCAGCGCCAACAAAAGCGGGCAACCCGACGCCATCACCAGCCGGCAAGTGATTGAATTTCTGGGAGATACCATTGACCTCGTATTAGACGACGGTCAGGCGAAATTTTCTCGGCCATCGTCCGTCATTCGCATCAGCGGATCAACCATCACGATTTTGCGGCCTGGCGTTTTGACCGCGCAAAACCTGGGACGGCTGGCCTCGCATTTGGTGCTTTTTGTTTGCACGGGAAACACCTGCCGCAGCCCGATGGCGGAAGCCCTGATGCGAAGGCGGGTGGCCGAGAAAGTGGGTGTTTCCTCCGAATGCCTGGAAGACCGGGGCATTCTGATTGGCTCGGCCGGAGTGGCCGCCATGGCCGGCGGGCCGGCTGCGGCGGAAGCCGTTCAAATCATGAGCGAACAAGGCCTCGATTTGAGTCGGCACGAGAGCCAGCCCCTGACCGACCGTTTGGTCCAACAGGCCGATGTTATTTACGCACTCACACCAGCGCACCGCGACACGATTCTGGTCAATTGGCCCGATGCCGCGCCGCGCGTGCAACTGCTGCGGCCAGACGGCCATGGTATTTCCGATCCGATTGGCGGCTCCGCCGATGTGTACCGCCGCTGCGCCGCTCAGATCGATGCGGGGCTGGTGCAGCGTTTGAAGGAATTGGACTTGAGCGAAGTCATCATTCAGGAATGATCGTCGCCGGCGCGGCCGTGCGAAGGCGTTCCTCCGTGGCTGAGGACTATTGGGGCCGAGGGCTATTGGGGCTGAGGGCTATTGGGGCTGAGGGCTATTGGCGATTGGCTTGGTTCGGTACGATGACCTACTAATGGATGTGTCGCACGCCGCCCAAGAGTTCCGTCGTCGGGAGTGTCGAATAGACGATGAATTTGACAGCTCCCGTGCTGGCCCTGACCGCAAAGCTGCTGAGCGGCGCGTCGGTGCGCTGGATCGATTGCCAGCCCGACACCTGCCAACGCGTTTATTTCGCCAACCATACCAGCCACCTGGACGCCCTGGTGCTGTGGGCGTCGCTGCCGCGCGAGGTTCGCACACTGACCCGGCCAGTGGCGGCCAAGGATTACTGGGAAAAAACATTTGTGCGGCGTCACGTGGCGAAGGCGTTTAACGCGTTGTTGATTGATCGCAAAGAGATCAAGGTGCATCAAAGCCCGGTCGATTTGATGATCCGGCAGGCGGGCGACAAAAACTCGCTGATTGTATTTCCGGAAGGAAGCCGCAATGCGGAAGGTGAGGTTGGCAAGTTCAAAAGCGGCATTTATTACACCGGTAAAAAACGCCCCGATTTTGAGTTTGTGCCGGTTTACATCGACAATATGAATCGCATTTTGCCCCGAGGCGAGTTTCTTCCCGTGCCGTTATTGAGTTGCATCACGTTCGGACCGCCCATTTGGCTCGAAGCAGGGGAGCCGAAGATCGAGTTTCTTCGTCGCGCCCGTGAAGCCGTGTTACGGTTGAAAGACCTATGATCGATCTAGCCCGATTTTCAACCCTGGGCGCCCTCCCGGCGCCCACCTTCTCCTTCGCGCCGCTGAACAACGTTTATTGGCTCGATACGCCCACCACGATCTTGATGTTGGTCGTCTTGACGTCGTTGGCGGTGGCCTTCGCTGTGGGCGAGGTGTTGAAACGCCAACCCGAAACCACGATCAATCCGGCCGTTGTGCGCACCTTCAATTCGCGCGTCTACGCCTGGTGGATGATGTTCGCGATTTTGGTGTTCGGAGTTCTGCTCGGCCTGATTTCGGTGGTCGTGGGGCGAGTTTCCACGGTGGTGTTGTTTTTCGCGGTCTCGTTTTGGGCATTGCGAGAATTTATCACGCTCACGCCCACCCGCGGAGCCGACCATCGGGCCTTGTTCTGGGTGTTCTTCATCTTCACGCCGCTGCAATATCTGCTCGTGGGGTTGGATGTGGTCATGACCGATTTCAATCAGTTCTACCGCTGGTACAGCATCATGATTCCGGTTTATGGCTCACTCCTGATTCCCGCCCGCGTAGCCCTGGCCGGAGACTACAAAAGATTCTTGGAGCGGATCGCGAAAATTCAGATGGGCCTGCTGATTTGCGTGTATGCGTTGAGCTACGCGCCCGCGATTCTGCACCTACGATTGCAAACCTCCGACGGCAAACCCTGGGAGGGAAGCGCGGCCGGCCTGCTGTTCTACTTCGTTTTGGTGGTCCAGCTCGGCGATGTGTTTCAATTCAGTTGGGACAAACTCATCGGTCGCCGCGTGATCGCCCCGCCGATCAACGCCGGCAAAACGTGGGAGGGCTTTTTCGGCGGCGTGGTTAGCGCGGCGCTGGTCGGCATGTTGCTTTGGTGGGTCACGCCGTTCCGAATGTGGGAGGCGTTTTGCGTTTCATTGGTGATCGCGACAATGGGCTTCGCCGGCAGCATGACGATGTCGGCCATCAAACGCGACCGCGGCGTGCGCGACTACGGCACCCTGGTGCGCGGCCACGTGGGCGTGCTCGACCGCATCGATTGCATCTGTTTCGCGGCACCGGTGTTTTACCACATCACACGATTCTTCTTCGCCAACCAATCGCTGGCGCCCTTGCTCTTCCCCGGCAGCGGACTGGGGTCCTGAAGCGATACTCCAGCAATGTAGCAATGTAGGGTCCGCTATGCGGACCGTTTATGCACCATGAATTTTGCTGGCGGCCCAACCATCGCTTTCGGTTTCCGGCGTTGAATACCGCTATTTGCAATACGGAAATCGAGGCAAATCCTTTTGGTCCGCATAGCGGACCCTAGTACGCCTGTGAAGGCGTTTGAACAGCAGGGTGAGAGTCCCTGTCAGGGTAACGTTACAGCCCTGTAGCCAACAGTGATAACTGCGTCTTTGTGAAAAGAGGTGGAGAGTAATCTGCGGTGAATGACCAG
>JAJRWU010000265.1 GCA_024276655.1 Planctomycetota bacterium | reverse complement strand
GACGTGCTGGCCGACGACGAACTGAAAAACACCTTACTCGCCGACCACCCTGGTTCGCGAGCCGCTATTCTGCGCGAGGCGACCGTTTTGGGAGTCGACCTGTTGCGTGGACAAGCGTCAAGATACTAACCCACACACACGCCGATTGGCAGTCGCGCCGCGCGAACCACACGAATCGTCGGCTGCAAAGGAGAAACCGTCTTGAAAATCAAAGACGTTCAAATCGAGGGCTTCGGCGTTTGGAGCGGCCTTTCGGCGCCCGAACTTCCCGGTGAAATGATTGTGTTCGCTGGCCACAACGAAGCCGGAAAAACCACGTTCATGCAGTTTCTGCGGACGGTGCTCTATGGATTCTCGCCCGAGCGGCGCAAGCGGTACTTGCCGCCTTTGCGTCATGGCGAGCCGGGAGGTTCGCTGTCGGTTACCAGCGCGCTGGGCGATTTTCAAATCCGACGCACCACGCAGTTGGAGCTTGAAGTCGGGCAACGCAACATTGGCGAAGTCGCGATTCTCAGCCAAGACGGCGCCCCCAAGGGACAACACCTGCTCACCATGCTGCTGGCTGGTTTGGATGAAGCCACCTACAGCAACGTGTTTGCCGTCGGCTTGCGCGAAATTCAGGAACTGGGCGCGCTCGACGACACCGACGCCGCCGAACAACTCTACAAACTGACCAGCGGCCTAGATCGCGTATCGTTGGTGGACGTGGTCCGAAAACTGGAGGGCATGCGCGGCGAACTGCTTTCCGCCGACGAACAACCGGCGCTGCTGGGCCAGCTCCACGCGCAACGTCGTGAGGTGATCGACCGCTTGCGAAGACTCACTTCGCAAGGGCGCCGCTGGACCCAACTCGCCGAACAACAGTCGTTGCTGGAGCGCGAAGTCGTCCAACTCCAGGAAAAAACATCGGTTTTGGAGCGCAAGGCGCGCGTGATCGATCTGGCCAACCAAGTTCGGACTCCCTGGCTGGCGCGCGAGGCGGTGGTGGCGCGTCGTGAAGAAATCGGCGAACTTTACGAACTGCCGGAACAGGCGGTGCAGCGGCTGGAGGAACTGAATACGGAAATCTCGGGGCATGAGCACCAGCGGCGGGAGTTACAGCGGCGCCGCAAGCGCATCCGGCAGGAGGCGAAAGCGTTGCCGATCCGGCGTCGGTTGTGGTCGCATGGCGGCCGCATTTCCGCCATGATGGAGCACGAACCGTGGATCCATTCCTTGGAAGATCAGACCACGCGTTTGGAATCGGAAGTTGGCCAATTGGAAGCGTCGTTGCGTAAACTGGTCGGCCGCACCGGCACGACCCACACCACGATTCTCAAAGATGCGCCGCAGATTCCTCCGCGCGTTCTTTCGGCCTTGAAAGGTCCGGCGAAAATCATTCGTGAAGAATCGACCCGACTCAAACAAGCGCAGGCGGAGCGGGAATCGCACCGCAAGCAGGCGCGAGAGGCGGAAACGAAACTCGAAGCCGCCTTGCACGAACGCGGCGCCCATCATTTGGTCGATGCCCTAGAGGAAGGCAGCGAAACCGTGGCTCGTTTTCGTCGTCGGCTGCAACTCGACGAACGCCTGGAAAACATGCGAGAGCAGCGCACCGCGCTCACGCAACAGAGCCATGAACTGCTCGGCGCCCAGGTGTTGCCGCTGCCGCAAATCGTGATGCTGGGCGGTGCGTTTATCTTTGGCGTGGTGCTGGTCCTTTCGGGTATTCTCGGCGTTTATGTGTTTGGGCTTTCCGTGCCCATGGCTTGGCTGATGGGTATTGTGGGAGTCTTTTCGATGGCTGGCGCTGCCGGCGCCAAGGCCACCTTGGAACGCTCCGCCAAGGAGCATTTTGAAGACTACAAACGCAAACTGGAGCTACTCAAACTTCAGGTCGATGAAATCATTCGCGAGCGAGAGCAACTCGACCGAAAGCTCCCTTCCGGCGAAGGGCCGTTCGCTTCCCGACTCAGCGCCGCCGAAACTACGTTGCATAAACTGGAGGAACTGCTGCCGCTCGAAGCCGCGCAGAACGCCGCCGAATTGCAATCGCGCGCGGCCAAGGAGCGCATGACGCAGGCCGCCGAAGCCATCAAACTCAATCGCCACCGTTGGCGGCAGGAATTGCGGGCGGCCAAACTTCCCGAGAACCTCACGCCCCGGCAGGTGCGCGGCTTGGCGGAGCATAGCGAGGAAATCGCGACGCTACGGCGGAAGGTCGAATCTCGACGCGAAGAACTCGAACGCCGGCAAACGGAACACGCGGAAATCCTTCAACGCGTGCGCCAACTGGCCGACGACACCGGCCTTCGCCTGACCGACGACGACGTCCATGGGCGTCTGCGGGAAATGGCCGCCGCTCTGAAAACACAGCAGCAGTTGGTTGGCAAACGCCGCGAATTCAGCCGCGAACTACGGCATTTACGCAGCGAGCAAGAGAAAGCGGGCGCGGAAATCGAACGCCTCACCCAACTGCGCGACGCTCTGCTTGAAGAGGCTGGCGTGGCCGACGAAGAAGAACTCCTGCATGCCACCGAACAACAAGAGCTGGCCGCGTCGCTGGAAACTGAATTTGATACGCTCTGCCAACAAATCACGCTGTTGCTCAATGCGCGGGTCGAGGAAGACGACATCCGCTCGGAACTGGAGGAGCACGATCAGGAAACACTCGAATTGGCTTGGAGCAAGGCCCAGTCACGACTTGAAGAGTCGCAGAAAAGAATCGGCGAGTTGCGGCAACAACAAGGCGAAATCTCGCATGAGATGAAAACGCTCGGTGAAGATCGACGGAGCGCCGAAGCTCAATTCGAACTGGGGCGTTTGAACAAACAAATCGAGCAAGCTTGCCAACGCTGGCAAGTGGTGGCCGCGGCCAGCGTGTTGTTGGAATCGATCCGGAAAATCTACGAGAGCGAACGCCAACCGGAAACGCTTTCCGAAGCCTCGATGTATCTCGAAAAACTCACCGAAGGACGCTACGCCAGAATCTGGACGCCCCTCTCGGCGAACGTGCTGCGTGTCGACGACGCCCACGGCGACTCGCTGCCAGTGGAAGTATTGAGCCGTGGCACGCGTGAAGCGGTGTTCCTCAGCTTGCGTTTGGCGCTGCTCGGCGCCTACTCCCGGCGCGGCGTCGCGTTGCCGTTGGTGCTTGACGACGTGCTGGTGAATTTCGACGCCCAACGCGCCCGCGCC
This sequence comes from Planctomycetota bacterium, assembly GCA_024276655.1. Lineage (GTDB taxonomy): Bacteria > Planctomycetota > Planctomycetia > Pirellulales > Pirellulaceae > SZUA-33. The sequence goes on along the minus strand of JAJRWU010000265.1, from coordinate 9,422 downwards.
GCGGCGCGCGTGTTGCACGAGTTCTCACAAAACGGCACGCAAGTTCTTGTTTTTACATGCCACGAACACATTGCCGAAATCTTTGCGGAGTTGGGCGTCGAAATTCGAGATATGCCCGACCACGCGGCCACCCATGGCGTGGCCGTCGTGACGCCCAGGGAAATCGAACGCTACGAAGACGAAGAATATCTTGACGACGTCGAGGAGATCGAAGAGCCGGCCATCGTTGACGAATACGAAGATGATCATTTTGAAATCGGCTCGGACGCATGGAAGGAGGAAGCAACAGAGTTGGATGTGGAAGAAGAGTTGGACGGCGTCGACGCTCTGATTCATGGCGTCCTCCGCACCCGCGATCCCGAACCACAACCGCCCAAGTGGCCAGTCAGACATAAAGTGCAAGAGAACCGCCACCCGAAAGTAAACGCCTTTGATCGCGCCAACGAGGAACTGCTCTGGGCCAACGACGCCCCCGAATACGAATTGGCGCCGGTCCCTAAAAGGCGCCCTCTAGAATTGGCCGACGATAGCGAATACCGCCTGGCGCCGCCAACACGCATTACCAGTTTGCGGCTGCGGCTCGACGATTGGCTGGCCGAGGAAAAAAAAGCGCCTTCCGCGGCCCGCGTTCGCGACGCGGTAACCGCCTGGGAGTTGCAAAAGAAATCGCCGCAAAAGATGCCCGCCATGGACGACATTTCCGACGTCTGGTGGGAAAGCGACGATTCGCAAAACGGCGAAGCGGCCTGAAAACCGGTTCGGTAGAACGCCAACGCCGCCGTTATACTGCTCACGGCCGGCATTGGCTCGTTTAACGGCAAGCCGAAGGCGGCTGCGTTTTGAGCCCACGCGTTCAGGCAAGCCCGAAAAACGCAGCCGCCTTCGGCTTGCCGTTAAACGATGATATCGTTGAGCACGCGGCCGAAGACATCGGTGAGGCGGAAATCGCGGCCCTGAAAACGGTACGTGAGCCGCTGGTGGTCGATGCCCAGCAAATGCAATACGGTGGCTTGGAGGTCATGCACATGGACGCGGTCCTCCACCGCGTTGAAGCCGAATTCATCGGAGGCGCCGTACGTTTTTCCCGCTTGGATGCCGCCGCCCGCCATCCAAATGGAGAAGGTATAGGGGTGATGATCGCGGCCCCAGCGCTGGGTGTCTTCGATTTTTCCTTGCAGGAAGGGAGTGCGGCCGAATTCTCCGCCCCAAATCACGAGCGTGTCGTCGAGCATGCCGCGTTCTTTAAGATCTCGCACGAGCGCGGCGCTGGGGGCGTCGGTGTCTTGGCATTGGATTTTGAGTTGCGTGCTCAGGTTGCGGTGCTGGTCCCATCCGGCGTGCATCAGTTGGATGAACTGCACGCCGCGCTCCGCCAACCGACGGGCCATCAGGCAATTGTAAGCGAAACTGCCCCGCCGTTGGACGTCCGGCCCATAACGTTCGAGCACCGATTTCGGTTCGCTGGCGAGGTCGGTGAGTTCGGGCACGCTGGCCTGCATCTGGTAGGCCATTTCATACTGGGCGATGCGCGTGGCGATTTCCGGGTCGCCAAAGTCTTGTAGATTGAGTTCATTCAGTTGCGCGATGTCGTCGAGAATGCCGCGCCGCGTTTCCCGCGAGACACCATCCGGGTTCGACAAATACAGCACCGGGTCGCCGCTGCCGCGAAACTTGACGCCTTGATACTTGGAGGCCAGAAAGCCGCTGCCCCAATAAAAATCGTAAAAAATCTGGCCGCAACTGGCTTCTTTATCGCGCGAGGTCATGACGACAAAAGCCGGCAAGTTCTCGGAACTGCTGCCCAAGCCGTAGGTCATCCAGGCGCCCATGCTGGGCCGGCCGGCCATTTCGCTGCCGGTGAGTAGAAAGGTGATTGCCGGAGCATGATTGACCGCTTCGGTGTGCATCGATTTGATGAAGCAGAGGTCGTCGCTGATGGCGGCTGTTTTTGGCAGAAAACTCGAAACCCAGGCGCCGCTTTCGCCGTGCTGCCGGAACTGCGTGATTTCCTTCAAGACCGGCCGCAGCGTTTGGCCGCCGGTCATGGTGCTGAAGCGTTTTCCGCCGACCACGGAATCGGGAATCTGTTTACCGTGCCATTCGGCAAGTTTGGGTTTATAGTCGAACAGGTCGACGTGCGTCGGGGCGCCGTTCTGGAACAGATAGATTACGCGTTTCGCCTTGGGGGCGAAATGCGGCAAGCCCGGCAAGCCGCCGTGGTTGGTTGTTGTCGCGGCCGCCGGCAGGCTCTTGTTCAATAATGTTCCCAGCGCCGCGGCGCCCACGCCCACCGCCGTGCGGCCGAACAGTTGCCGCCGCGTGAGGTGGGCCGCGCGTTGATGGAGAAGATGGCTCATGATTGCACTATTGTTTCGAGATGGTTTCATCGAGGTTCAGCAGCAACGAACAGATGCCCGTCCAGGCGGCATGTTCGACCGGGTCGAGCTGCTCATCACGGTTCGATTCGCCCACCGCCAGCAGTTCCTTCACCGCTTCGGGGTGGGCGAGATAATGTTGCTGGAGCGTTTTCAAGCGGTGGAGAAGGATTTCCAATTCGACCGGCGTGGGGCGGCGGGCGGTAACAGACCGAAAGGCGTTTTCGAGGCGCTGCGCGCCCTCGGCGGTCGACTGCAAAAGATGTTCGGCCATTACGCGGGCGGCTTCCACATAAGTAATATCGTTCAAGGTCGCCAAGGCGTGCAGCGGCGTATTAGTGCGGACCGCCTTCACGGTGCAAGTTTGCCGGGCGGCGTTGTCAAAGATCATGGTCGGCCCCACGATGCGCCGCCAGAAAATGTAAATCGTGCGGCGATACAGCTTGGCGCCGTGATCTTGCACATACTTCTTTTTGCCGAACGTGGCTTCCTCCCAGATTCCCGGCGGTTGGTAGGGCCGCATGGGCGCGCCGCCGATTTGGTTGGGCCGCAAACCGCTGAGCGCCAGCGCCTGGTCGCGAATCATCCAGGAGGGCAGCCGATGCCGGGGGCCGCGGGCCAGCAAACGGTTGTTGGGGTCTTGCTGTAATAGCGCCGGGCCGACTTTCGACGATTGCCGATAGGTCGCACTGCAAACGATCAGTTTGTGCAGCGCTTTCACATCCCAACCGTTCTGGCGAAATTCGACGGCCAGCCAATCGAGCAGCAGAGGATGCGAAGGCGCTTCGCCCTGCGAGCCAAAGTCTTCCGCTGTTTTGACCAAGCCCACGCCAAAAAAACCTTGCCAAAAACGGTTCACTGTTACGCGGGCGGTGAGAGGATGCTCCGGCGCCATCAACCACTTTGCGAAATGCAGCCGGTTCGCGCCCGACTTGACCGCCAGCGGAGGCAAACTCGCCGGAACGCCGGCGGGAACTTTTTCGCCGTGTTTGTCGTACGCGCCTTTGGCCAAGATGAACGATTCTCGCGGCTCGGCGAGTTGATCCATCACCATGACCTTGGTTACGCTCCGCGCGGCGCTGGCGCGAGCCGCGTTGGCCGCCAGTAGTTGTTGCAAGAGTTTCGCGTAGGCGGCGTCTTTTTCCTTAAAAAAAGCGGCCGCTTCCTCAAGAGCCTTTTTATCGCGGCGTTGCGGTTTTATCTCGCTGATGGTTTTCCAGAGGGCTGGAGGAAGTTCGCTGCTCTTGGCCGACGCGGTCGGCCCACTCTCTGCGGCGACGATGCTGGCGAATTTTTTTGCTTCAAACGCTTCGAGGTTCGCCGCCAGCGTCGCGGCTCGTTTTTTCGTAGCGGCGATTCGGGCTTGCTCCGCTGCGGTGGGCGTTTCCACCACGGGCGAAATTTGCCCGCCGCGCCCGCCGCCGTTCTCGGAGGTCTGATTGAAAAAATCGTACATCTGGTAGTATTCGCGTTGCAGGACGGGGTCGAACTTGTGGTCGTGGCAGCGGCAGCAGTTGAGCGTGAGGCCCAGCCAAACGGCGCCGGTCGTTTCCAGACGGTCGAACACGTTCTCGACGCGCGTCTCCTCGGCGATGCGTCCGCCCTCGCCGTTTTGCATGTGGTTTCGATTAAAACCGGTGGCCAGAATTTGCTCATGCGTGGCCTGAGGAAGAAGATCGCCGGCGAGTTGCTCGATGGTGAATTGGTCGTACGGCATGTCGGCGTTTAGGGCGTCGATCACCCAATCGCGCCAGGGCCACATGGTGCGTTCCGGGTCGCCTTGGTAACCGCTGGAGTCGGCATAGCGGGCGGCGTCGAGCCAATCCCAACACCAGCGCTCGCCATAGCTTGGCGAACTTAATAGGCGGTCGACCAACCTTTCGTAAGCCGTGGGAGAGGCGTCCGCTAGAAATGCGTCGACCTCCTCCAACGTGGGCGGCAAGCCGGTCAGGTCGAGCGTAACGCGCCGAATGAGTTGCTCCTTCGTGGCTGGCGGCGAAGGATGCAGCTTGTGCTTTTCAAGCCTCGCCCGCACGAAGGCGTCGATGGCGTTGCGCGGCCAACTTGCTTGCTCGGGAGCAGACTGTTTCATCGCGGGCAACGGCGGCTTCACCGGCGCCACGAACGACCAATGCTCCGACCACTTCGCCCCTTCCGAAACCCACCGCCTCAGCAGCGATATTTCCTCGGGCGTGAGCGACAAGTTCGAATCGGGAGGCGGCATCACGAGGTCTTCATCGTCCGACGCCACGCGCATAATGAGCGCGCTCTCTTCGGGGCGCCCTGGAACAACCGCCGCCGCTTCATCCGAAACGGTGAAGACGCTGGCTTTTACATCCAGCCGCAGATCTGCTTCACGCGAAGATTCGTCGGGGCCATGGCATTGAAAACATTTGTTGGAAAGCAGCGGGCGAATATCTCGGCTGAAATCGACCGGCTCGGCGGCGAACATGAACCGCGGCGCAAAGCCCAAACAGGCGAGGCAAAGCAACAGCCGGGCGGCTGAAAACAAGAACGGCGAATTCGCAGGTGAGACAGGCATCGCGATGCTGCAATTAGGAAGGCGGGCGGACCGATCAGCATGAAAGCGATAGCCCGTTGCAACAGGCCGCCGTTCGCCTTCACGTCAACCCACTTATTCTAACATGAACCCAACGCCGATGCTCGAAATTCGGGGGGGAGCAATGCCGCTCAACCCTCCACCGGCGATTCCGCCAAAACGTCGGGCGGCGTGAACTGGAAGTTCTGGCTTTGGCGGAAGAACGTTAGCGGGTTTTCGTAGACGATTTTTCGGATCAAACTTTCGGCATGGCCGCGGCGGCGCATTTCCAGCACGAAATCGGGAACGGCGGTCGGCTTGGAGGGCCCCCAATCGCCGGCGGAATTCACCAGCAGTCGGTCGGGGCCATACATTTCGACCATGTCGGCGGCGCGGGCCGGGGTGCATTTGCTCACCGGGTAGAGTGTCATGCCGGCCCAAAATCCGGCATCGAGCACGTGTCGGACCGTGTGCTCCTCGACATGATCGACCAACACGCGCGAACGATCCAACCGCGCATCGCCGCGGAGCATGTCGAGAATCATGCGCGTGCCCTGGTATTTGTCTTCCAAGTGCGGCGTATGGATGAGAATTTGCTGCTGGTGCGTGATCGCGAGTTCCATGTGCTCCAGAAAAATCACCGATTCATTGCGTGTGTTCTTGTTCAGGCCGATTTCTCCGATGCCGAGCACGTTCGGCAAATCGAGAAACTCCGGAATCATGGCGATGATTTCTCGCGACAGTTCGACGTTCTCCGCCTCCTTGGCGTTGATGCACAGCCAAGTGTAATGTTGGATTCCGTATTGGGCGGCGCGTTTCATTTCAAAGTCGGTCAGTTGCCGAAAATAATCTCGAAAACTTTCCACGCTGCCGCGATCAAAGCCCGCCCAAAACGCCGGCTCGCTCATGCCGACGCAGCCCATTTTCGCCAAGGTTTCGTAGTCGTCGGTGGTGCGAGACACCATATGAATATGAGGATCGAAATAATACATGGGTGTTGGCCTTCATTGCCGAGGTGTTGCCGTATGCCGCGTCGTTGTTTTTTTACTGTGTTTTTTTCGCTGTGTTTTTTGATTAAGGAGCCTGATATATCGCTCTCGGTTGAAACTGTCGTATTTTCGTTTAACGGTAAGCCGCAGGCGGCTGCGTTTTGTGGCAGCGCGTTTGGGCAAGACAGAAAAAACGCAGCCGCCTGCGGCTTGCCGTTAAACGAGCCATCGCCAGCCGTGTGAATATCTACGCGTGCTAGCCAACTCCCAACTCATCGCGCCAGTCGGGGCTGAAGGTTCGCGAAAAAATCATTTGAACTTCCTCCGCTCGGCCGGGTTGCTCCGATTGCAAGAGCTGAATCGCTTGGGCCAATTGCGCCAAGCGGGAATCGCCTGCAACGGCGCCTTCGGCGCGGTCGAGGCGGTCGAACGAAGCCGCTAGTTGTAATACCTTGGCCCGCATTTCAAGAAACTCGCGTTCGAGCACTGCCGGGGCTGTCAGTTTTGTCTGCATGGGTCGATTTTTCTCCCGCGCCGGTGTGCGCCGTTCAAAATTTGCCTTTCATGCGGCCGAACGATGCAAAAACGCAACGTCAGGCCGCGCCGCCATAAAACTCGCCGCGCGTCGCTCGCCGCGCAGCTATGTTTCAGTGGCGACCTCTGTTTACAGTGTCTCCCGGTTGCAAGTGAAAATCAAGGAGGTTTGGGAGTCGCCCAGCGAGAGCGTGTCGAGAGAGATACTTCACGCGGCTGGCAATGGCTCGTTTAACGGCAAGCCGAAGGCGACTGCGTTTTCCGTTCTGCCCGAACGCGTGGGCTCAAAACACAGCCGCCTTCGGCTTGCCGTTAAACGAAAAATGCGACATTTTCAACCGTGTGCGGTATAACAGCTTGGACTGGCGGAAACATTGAACGCCCGATGTGTTGGGTTCGGCCTCGCGGCGAAATACCTAGAGAAGATGTACGATGGCCAACGGCGTAGAAAAAACACTGAAATTGCTCACCGTCAGCAAGAATGAATCCGCGGTCTCGGTTTTGTTCGACGCCTTGGCGAGTCCGCATAAAGTCGTGCAAGACGGCGCCTTGAACGCCTTGCTCCACCGCCGCAACCCGAGCGGACGCTGGGAGCTGCTCCGCCGCTGGAGCGATTCCGACGACCAAGCCAAAGCGCGCGTGGTTGAAAACCCGGGCCGTTTTCCCAATGTTTTGCGCGACGCCATCCTAGGCCACCAGGCGGAGCTTTGCCCCAGTGCGTGCGACGCAGCCATTCGCCTGCGGGAATACGATCTTATTCCCGCACTGATCAACGCCGCTGAATCGGCGGCGAATCCGCACGCCGAACTGGCGGCCAAAACACTCGTCACACTCGCCGACATGTTATACGCCGAACTGGCGGGTCCGCGAGATTACAAGAAACGCCGGAATCCCCAGTTGGCGCGGCGCAGTGTTGTGGCGAGTTTGGAAGAATCGGTGCGGCGATTTTCCAAGCACGAGTGCAGCGGCATCGTGGAAGCGTTTCTTTTGCTGGTCAAGCGAGAGAACGCCGTGCTCAAGCAAATACTGGCTAACCCTCACGACCCCTGCTACTTGGAAACCATCGACTTGCTCACGCATGGCAAAAAAACGGGTGTCATGCGTTTGGTGTTGGGCTACCTCGACGACTCCCGTTCGCCGGCGTCGGCTTTGAGGTTGATGTCGCGTCGAACCGACGACAAATTCATCGCCAGCTTGCTCAAGAAAATTGGCTTCGCGCCATCACGAGCCGCCCGGATCAACCTCCGACGCATCGAATCGTTCCCCTGGATCGGCGGCAATCTTAAATGGATGGTTCGACTCGACGCCGCCGCCCAACACTCGGTCGTGCAAATGGTGATGGCCTCCGGCATGAGCAAGCCGGCAAAATTCAAGGTGATCCAACAAATTTTGGAGAACGGCGTTCCCGTCGGGCGCCGCGCTGCCGCGGAGGCGTTGGCAGAGTTCATGGGCGCCGAGGGGAATCGTTTGGCGTTGGTCGCGATTCGCGATCAAGAGCCGCAGGTTCAGGCGGCCGTCGCCTGCCAACTACGCACCAGAGGGCTTCCAGGCTCGCTGACCAAACTGATCGAACTGATCGATAGTCCGCACGCCATCGTGCGCGATGCGGCGCGGCGCAGTTTGTCGGAGTTCGATTTAAAAAGTTTTCTCGCCGCCTTCGACCTGCTCGAACCCGACACCCGCCTGAGCACTGGCCAACTCGTGAAAAAAGTCGATCCTCACGCGGTGCGAGGTTTAAGCGAGGAACTCCAACTGGATTCTCGCACCCGCCGGCTGCGCGCTCTGGAAGCCGCGCCGGTGATCGGAGTGGTGAGCGAATTACGGCAAGATCTTTACCATCTGCTGGCCGACTCCGACCACATCGTACGGGCGGCGGCGGCCACCGCGTTGCAGCATGATCGGTCGCCGGAAACGATCGCCTACTTGCAAGAGGCGCTGCAAGACCGAAGTATTTCCGTCCACGATTCCGCCGAAGATAGCTTGGAAGTGATTGCCCAAGGCGCCGCCGCGGCGGTAACGTCCAACCTCGATATTCTCGAAAACTCGACCACGCCGGCGGCCGGTTTCGGTAATTTCCCCATCGAGGAGCAGACACCATGACGCCACACTGGGAGGCGATGTTCGTGTTGGCTCAAACGGCCAACCGATTCAACAACATGACCCGCCAATTCCAGCGGCATGGTCGGCAATTAGATTCCAAGCAACTATTATTTTACCTGGGAGCGGCCGTTGCAGTAGCGATTCTTATCGGCGGCGCGGCGTTCCTCTACAAATGGGTTTCTCGCCGCTATGCCAATAGCCCGACCGGCTTGCTGATTGAACTGTGCCAGGCGCACGGTCTGCCCTGGAAGCAACGCCTGCTGCTGTACCAACTGGCGCGCAGCCGGAATCTGGCGCAGCCCGCCGCGCTCTTCCTCGATCCTGAATTGTTCGACGCCTCCGGTTTCACGCCCAAACTCAAACAACGCCGGTCTGAACTGGAGGGAGTGCGAGACCGCATTTTCGGAAAACGATTGGACGCCGACCGATAATAAATGCCTCATCAGCCGATGAGCGCTAGCTCACGGTTTACAGCATTCTCGGAGAACCGAACGCTAACGCGTTCCGGCTGATCTGCGCGGTGTTTTTGGCAAGATCGACGCCACCACCTTTTCGGGGAGAGGTGTGTGAGACGTTCCCACCTGCTCATGAATAACCTGGGCTATGCCCCGCTCGGTCCGAGATGAAATACCGAAGTTATTTCAGGACGAGCCCTTAGAAATAAGTTCCCGGCTGTCGCTCAAAAAAGCCCGGCATTTTCAAAATGCCGGGCTTTTAATTCAGCATTTAAATTCGGGACTATTCCTTAGTTCCAGTTTTGCACTTTTGGGGAACTATCCGGCGAGGGTTGCCAAGTAGGTGAGCAGTTCGATTGAATTATTGGTGGGCCCCGCAGCAGGCGACACCCTCGATAATTTATCTTCCCAGCTTTTGCGGCGTAATGTG
>JAJRWU010000264.1 GCA_024276655.1 Planctomycetota bacterium | reverse complement strand
GCCGGAGCGGCCGTCGACCACGATGGTGTCGCCGGTTTTGACCTGATTCAAAATGCCATGCACGCCGGAAATGGCTGGAATCCCCCGGCTGCGGGCAATGATGGCGGCATGGCTGGTTTGGCTGCCGGCTTGCGTGACGATGCCGTGAACGTCGACTTTCCCCAAGGCGACGGCCTGTGAGGGCAGCAGTTCGTCGGCCACTACGATCAGCGGCCCGGCGAGCGACGTTTGTTCAGGATGCAAGACCTCGGTCAGATGCTGGCTGATGCGTACGATGACGTCGCGCACATCGTTGAGTCGCTCCCGCAGGTATTCGTCCTTGGTTTGCGTAAAAAGAGAACTGTACTCCTCCAGGAATCGATGCAGGGCGGCTTGGGCGGGAATGCGGTCGTCGACAATCCAGCGGCGAACCTTCTTGGTGAAGGCGGAATCTCGCAGAATCGATTCATGCACTGTAAAAATGGCGGCTTCATTTCGCCCCACCTGGGCGGCCACCTTTTTTTGCAGCGCAACCAAATCGGTCGCCGCTTTGTCGCGGGCCTTTTCATAGCGCGCCAACTCCGCGGTAACTTCGCCGTCTTCGAGACGTTTGGAGTGCGGGTCGACAAAAATTTGGTCCAGGCAATACGCAGTGCCAATCGCGACTCCCGGAGATACAGCAATTCCTTTTCGCATGCCGCGAATGTACCAGTGCGCTCGCCCGCTGACAAATCCGCCGGCCGCCTTGGCAGCGGTTTGGCGGCATCTCGTCCACGTTTTCTCGTGTTTCAGGCATTTCTCCGGTTTTCGGGGCGGAATGGCAAACGCCGTAGGAGTGTACGCTTCAGGGTGCGTCCGAGACGAAAACACATTTTTGATAAAGATTCCGAGAGAAGTGTAACACCGGCGGCTCTCGGCGGGTTATATTGGGCAGGCTTCCGTATATGGGGTTTTTGACTGGCATTTGGAGCGGGAAAATGGTGGTTTGGCCAAAACGCAAGGCTCGTCCAGCTAAAAATCGGCGGGCGAGAAACAGGCAGGCATTACGCCGCCGCAGCTCCCGGTTGGCGGGTGAAGGTTTGGAACAGCGGCTTTGCCTGAGCGGCTTCGGAGATTTTGGCCTCACCATACCGGCCGATGCAGCGGAAGGCGAGCCTGCGGGCGAGCCTTTCCTCTTGGCCGATATCAATCCCATCGGCAGCTCAAACCCCCGCAATTTGACTGCCGTGGGAAGCACGCTCTTTTTCACCGTCAACGATGGCGTCAATGGCGATGAGCTTTGGAAAACCGATGGCGCGCCCGGCGGCACGGTGCTGGTCAAGGATATCAACCCCGGCGGCAACTCGTTTCCTCGCTCTATAACCGCTGTGGGCGACACGCTCTTTTTCAGCGCCGACGATGGCGCGAATGGCCAAGAGCTTTGGAAGAGTGATGGCACAATCGGCGGCACGGTGTTGGTCAAAAACATCAATCCTGGCGGCAACGCAATGCCCCGCAATTTCGCCGCCGTGGGGGACACGCTCTTTTTCACCGCCGACGATGGCGCGAGTGGCGAGGAGCTTTGGAAGAGCGATGGCACAATCGGCGGCACGGTGTTGGTCAAAGACACCAATTCCGGCATAGGCAGCTCGAATCCCACCGCTTTGACCGCCGTGGGCGGTACACTCTTTTTCACCGCCGACGATGGCGTCGACGGCGAGGAGATTTGGAAGAGTGATGGTACTGAGAGCGGCACGGTGTTGGTTAAAGATATCAATTCCGGCGGCAGCGGCTCATTTCCCGGCTCTTTGAGCGCCGTGGGCGACACGCTCTTTTTCAGCGCCTTCGATGACGTCAATGGCCGAGAGCTTTGGAAGAGCGATGGCGCCCCCGGCGGCACGGTGTTGGTCAAAGACATCAACCCCGGCGGCAACGGCTCGCTTCCCCGCTCCATGACCGTCTTGGGCAACACACTCTTTTTCAGCGCCGACGATGGCGCGAGTAGCATTGAGCTTTGGAAGAGCGATGGCACGGCCGGCGGCACGGTGCTGGTCAAGGATATCAACCCCAGTGGCCGCTCGCTTCCCCGCTATTTGACCGCTGTGGAGGGCGAGCTCTTTTTCCGCGCCGACGATGGCGCGAATGGTCGAGAGCTTTGGAAGAGCGACGGCACGCCCGGCGGCACGGTGTTGGTCAAAGACATCAACCCCGGCGGCAGCGGCTCGCTTCCTCGCTCCATGACTGCTGTGGGCGGCGAGGTCTTTTTCCTCGCCGATGATGGCGCGAATGGCCGCGAGCTTTGGAAGAGCGATGGCACGCCGAGCGGCACGGTGTTGGTCAAAGATATCAACCCCGGCGGCAGCAGCAGCTTGTCTGGCCACTCCATGACTGCCGTGGGAGGTGCGATCTTTTTCACCGCCGACGATGGCGTGACAGGTATAGAGCCTTGGGCCGTCCAGGCCGCTGAGACGCTGGTCGTCACGATCAACGCCGCCTCCATCAGTGAAAGCGGCGGAGTGGCCACCGGCACGGTCACTCGTAATAGTGCGGACACCAGCGCGGCCTTAACCGTCAACCTTGCTAGTGATGACACCAGCGAAGCCACCGTTGCGGCGCAGGTGATCATTCCCGCCGGCGCGGCCAGCGTCACCTTCCCGATCACGGCCGTGGAGGATGCGATCGTCGACGGAACGCAAACCGCCACGATTTCCGCCGCCGCCGCCGGCTTCGTCGGCGTTGACGCCAGCCTGCAAATTCTCGATACAACGGTGCTCCACCCTTGGAATAACGACGCTTTACCGGCCGATGTCAACAACAACGGCGGCGTTGATATCAACGATTTACTGGCTGTGATTAGCTTCCTCCGCGACAATGGCGTTTCCTTCACACTACCGACGCAGCCGCCGACGCCGCCGTTTGTAGACGTCGACGCCAACGGCGTCGCCGACATTTCCGACCTCCTGGGAATTATTGCCGTCCTCCGAGCCCAAGCCAACGGCGAAGGGGAGTTTACCGCCGCAGTGGACGCCCTCTTCGCCGACGCCCTCTACTCTCAACACAACCCGCTCGAAAACCAATCCACCGCATCGCCCCCAGCCATCAATGCAAACACGCTGGCGGTTTCTCTTCCCGATTTGCCGCCAGCGCCAGCAATGCAATTGCGCGTTACGTTGCCAACGCCGCTCTACCGCTCGCGCCGGATAACAGCGGACGATCAGCTGCGGAGATCAGCCACCCAGCCCCTCGCCCCCCTCGAAGGGCCCTGTTTTTCGGGTTGCTTCAACGACTCCGCTGGTGTTTACTAAAGAGTGAAGACGGGCCGTGTATTCGGTGCCGCTCCACCCGCCATACACTCCCGCCTTACCAAATAGTCGCGGCGAAGTTCGTCATGAAAAAATGACGGGCTGCTGAAATCGCCGTCCCACCCACTCCTTCAGCCTCGCGTGCGCATATGTCTTCCCGCTCATGGTCGATCCTCTTGGCGTGTTGCCTGCTTTGCCTGACGCCAGATTTCGCCTTGGCTGACGAAGCGGCCGAAAGCCCCAAATTTTCTCCAGAGCACCTCCAGTTTTTCGAGCAGAGCATTCGTCCTCTGCTGGCCAAGCATTGCTGGGAATGTCATGGACGCGAACAGCAAAAAAGCGGCCTGCGGCTCGACTTCCGTGAAGCCGTGCTCAAGGGCGGCGAAAGCGGCGAACCGGCGGCGGTTTCCGGCCGGCCCGCGGAGAGTATTTTGATAGCGGCCTTGCGCAGCGAGGGAGATTACGAAATGCCTCCCGACGAACCGCTCCAGCCGGCGGAAATCGCGTTGTTGGAGAAATGGGTGCGACTGGGTTTGCCCTGGACCAAGGTCGACCCGGCGCTGCTTGCGCCGATCACGATGAAAGAAAAGGCGGCCACGGCGCTCGGCGAGCATTGGGCGTTCCAGCCGATTCACCGCCCGTCTCCGCCGCAAGCGCATTTGAAATACAAACCGCAAACGCCGGTCGATTCCTTTATTGCAGCCGGTTTGGCAAGCAAGGGGCTAACGGCGTCACCGCCAGCCGACCGAAGAACCTTGATCCGACGCGCCACCTTCGATCTACTCGGCTTGCCTCCCACTTGGGAACAGGTCCGCGCCTTTGAAAACGACAACTCGCCCGACGCCTACCAACGCCTGATTGATAGCCTGCTGGCTTCGCCGCGATACGGCGAGCGCTGGGGGCGGCATTGGTTGGACGTCGCTCGCTACGCCGACACCAAAGGTTACGCCTTCGCCCGCGAACGACGTTTCCCGTACGCCTACACCTACCGCGATTATGTGATCCAGGCGTTTAATAACGACACGCCCTACGATCGGTTCGTGACCGAACAGTTGGCGGCCGACCAGTTGGACCTCAGCGCCGACAACCAGCCCCTGGCGGCCATGGGTTTCCTCACCACGGGCCGGCGTTTCAACAACGCCCAAGACGATATTGACGACAAAATCGATGTGGTCACGCGCGGCCTGTTGGGGCTCACGGTCGGCTGTGCGCGCTGCCATGATCATAAATACGACGCCATCCCCACTAAAGACTACTACTCGCTTTATGGGGTTTTCGCCAGCACGGTTGAGCCGGCGGAACTGCCCATTCTAGGCGATCCGACCCAAACGCCGGGCTACGCCGCGTTCAAGGCCGAACTCGAAAAACGCCAGGCGGCGCGCGATGCGTACGTCGCCCAAATACTCAAGGAATACACTGAATCGTTCCGCGCCAACGCGGCCGATTACTTGGTGAGGGCCACGGCGAAAAAAATCTCCGAAGCGCAGATCGCGAAGTTGCCCTTTATTCGCTTGAAGCGGGAGGCTTCCAAACCGCGCATGGTGCAGCGTTGGCGAAAATATCTGACCAAAAACGCCCAACCCGATCACCCCTTGTTCGGACCTTGGGTGGCGCTCTTCCAATTGCCTCCCGAGAATTTTTCCGCCGCAGCCGCAAAAACACTGGCCGCGCTCGCCGACCCCGCCGCCGAAAAGTGGAAAAACGTGAACCCGCTGGTGCGCGCGGCGCTGCTGGAGCGGCCGTTGGAATCGCCGATTGATGTCGCCCGCCGATACGGCGCGCTGTTCGAGCAAGCCTACGCCAAGTGGAAAGAGCACGGCGCCGCTCCGAATTCGCTCGAACAACTGCCGCAAGAGTGGCGTCAACTGGCCGAAGTGCTGGTCGCTCCAGGCGGTCCGACGGAAATAACCTTGGCCGACATGCCAGGCTATTTTTCCCGCGACCACCGGCAACAGCACGGCAAACTCCAACGCGCCATCGACAAACACGTCGTCGACTCCCCCTCGGCGCCTCCTCGGGCAATGGTCATCGCCGACCGCCCAACGCCCGTCGCCCAGCATGTCTTCATTCGTGGCAACCATGCGCGGCCCGGCGACGCCGTTCCTCGCCAATTCCTTTACTTGTTGGCGGGAGAAAAGCGCCAGCCGTTTCAAAACGGCAGCGGACGCCTCGAACTCGCCGCCGCGATCACAGCAGCCGATAATCCGCTCACCGCGAGGGTGCTGGCGAATCGCATTTGGATGCATCATTTCGACCAGCCGTTGGTCGCCACCCCCAGCGATTTCGGCATTCTCGCGCCGCCGCCCGAACAGTTAGATCTCTTGAATTATCTGGCCGCCACGCTGCTGGAAAATGGCTGGTCGATAAAACGACTGCATCGTCAGATCATGCTCTCGGCCACGTACCAGCAAGCGAGCGCCGATCAGGCGGAGAACCGTCGGCAAGATCCTGAGAATCGGTTCTATTGGCGGAAAGGCCGCCGTCGGTTGGAATTTGAAGCGTTGCGAGATTCGCTTTTGGCCGCCTCTGGCGAACTCGACCAAAAAATGGCCGGCCGTCCTGAAAAGATCGTCGCGCCGGGCTTCAGTCGGCGGCGCACGGTTTACGGTGAGGTGGACCGGCAAGATCTGCCCAATCTGTTTCGGGCCTTCGATTTCGCCAGCCCCGATCAAAGTTCGCCTCGGCGTCCTGAAACCACGGTGCCGCAGCAGGCGTTGTTTTTGATGAATTCAAAATTCGTCCGCGACCGAGCGACGGCCCTGGCAGCCTCGACGCGGAACATTCAGAACGCATCCCAACGTATTACGGCCTTGTTTCGCCGCGTGTTGGCCAGAGAGCCTCAAGAGCAGGAAATAAAGGTGCTTCAAGACTTGCTCGGCGTTTCCGAAGCCAGCGACGCCGCCAACAACACTGCGTCTCCCGAACGTTGGGAGCAACTCGCCCAACTGTTGTTGATGTCGAATGAATTCATGTTTGTTGATTAGTCGGACGAGCGAGAATTTAATGTCTGATTTTATTTGTATACTTCACGCGGCTGGCGATGGCTCGTTTAACGGCAAGCCGAAGGCGACTGCGTTTTCTGTTCTGCCCGAACGTGTGGGCTCAAAACACAGCCGCCTTCGGCTTGCCGTTAAACGAAAAAAGCGACATTTTCAGCCGCGTGCGGTATATGATGGCCTTCCAAGGCCGTTGTTTACACGCAAATACACAACGCGTCCCCCAAATAGTTTTTGCCACAGAGAACACAGAGGCCACTGAGAAAAGAGTTAAGAACGATAGGCGACCCCCGATACATCACACTCTGAGTGCTCTGTGTCCTCTGTGGCAAATTCATTGCATGATTCGTTCAAGTGAGAGGTATTGCCATGTCTGAAATGAATCAATTATCGTCGATGACGCGTCGCGATCTGCTCAAACGCAGCGGCATGGGCATGGGCATGTTGGGGCTTTCCTCGATGCTCGCGGCGCCGAATTCCGCCGAAGCCGCGGCGCGAAATCCCTTGGCGCCCAAGCCGCCGCATTTCGCCCCGAAGGCCAAACGGATCATTCACCTGTTCATGAACGGCGGGCCTTCGCATGTCGACACGTTCGACCCCAAGCCGATGCTGCAAAAATACGCCGGGCGGGAACTCCCCTCGGTCAATCTAAAAACAGAGCGAAAAACGGGCGCCGCGTTCGGCTCGCCTTTCAAGTTCAAAAAATACGGTGAATGCGGTACGGAAGTCAGTGAGATTGTTTCGCACACCGCAAAGCATGTCGACGACATCGCCGTGATCCGCTCGATGCACGCCGATGTGCCCAACCATGAGCCTTCGTTGTTGCTGATGAATTGCGGGGAGTCGCGTTTGGTGCGGCCCAGCCTCGGCTCCTGGACAACCTACGGCCTGGGCACCGAAAACCAAAACCTGCCCGGCTTCGTGGCCATGTGTCCCGGTGGGTATCCGATCACGGAAACGCAAAACTGGCAGGCCGCTTTCCTGCCGGGCGTCTACCAGGGCGCCTACATCAACACGCAGCACAAAGATATCGAAAAGCTGATTTCGAACATTCGTAATCCGGCGTTGACCCGCGCCGACCAACGCCGCCAGCTCGACGCCCTCGCCCACTTGAACGACATCCACCGCCAGCAACGCGGGAAAGACGCCTCGCTCGATGCACGCATCCAATCGTTTGAATTGGCGTATCGCATGCAGCGCGAGGCGGCTGAAGCGTTCGATGTCAGCCGGGAGCCGCAACATGTGCTCGACGCCTATGGACCCGGCGTGCAAGCCCGCCAGATTCTGATCGCCCGCCGGCTGGTCGAGCGCGGCGTGCGGTTCGTGCAGGTTTGGCACGGCGCCGGCCAACCCTGGGACGCCCACGACGATATCAAGGAAAACCACACTCGCCTCGCCGGGCAATGCGACCGCGCCATCGGCGCCTTGCTCACCGACCTGAAAAGAATGGGCCTGCTCGAAGACACCCTCGTGCTTTGGGGCGGTGAATTTGGCCGCACGCCAACGGTCGAACTACCGCAGGCCGGCGCCAACCAGGGAAAGGTCAACGGGCGAGATCATAACCATTGGGGGTTCAGCGTCTGGATGGCCGGCGGCGGCGTGCGCGGCGGGCAAACCTACGGCGCCACTGACGAATTTGGATTCAAGGCCATCGAAAACCCGGTGCATGTGCATGACCTGCACGCCACGATCATGCACCTGTTGGGGTTCGACCACAAACGCCTCACCTACCGCTACGCCGGGCGCGACTATCGTCTGACCGACCTCGCCGGAAACGTGATCCACGACCTCATCGCCTGATCGGTTTTCGATTGCCTTTGGGCTCGTCCTGAAATAAGTTACTGGTTGTAGTTTAGAAAATCCCGACATTTTCAAAACGCCGGGCTTTTAGGCGATGCATTCGTGCTGATATCCCGCTGGAGAGTGAGCCATGTTTAGAACCTTTGCTCGTTGTTTATTTATGGTGGTTGCCTGTTCAATGCTCGGCAATATTTCTCAACCGTTGCACGCGGCGGACCCGCTGGTTTTTATTTCCGCTTTCGCCGCTGGTGAAAACGGAGCGATTCATGCCTATCGGCTGGAGCTTGCATCGGGCGTGTTGCGGCCTTTGCAGCGAACCTCCGACATGGAGAACCCGTTTTTCATGGCGCTCTCGCCAGACGGTGAACATCTTTATGCGATCCATGCTCCGGGGAAATTTGGCGGCAAGGAGAATGAATTCGTTTCGGCCTATGATATCGTCGGCCAGAGCGGAAAACTCAAATTGCTGAATCGGCAATCGGCCCTGGGCGCCGCGTCCTGTTATTTGGATGTTGACGCCACGGGCAAGTCGGTGCTGGCGGCCAACTACTTAACAGGCAGCGTGGCGGCGTTGCCCGTGCAAGACGACGGCTCCTTGGGCCCGGCTGTTTCGTTTATTCAGCATGAAGGTTCGAGCGTGAATCCCCAGCGGCAGGAAGGTCCGCACGCGCATTGTATTGTTGTCAGCCCTGACAACCGTTTTGTCTTCAGCGCCGATTTGGGGATCGATAAAGTGCTGGGTTATCGTCTCGACCAGGCCACCGCCCAACTCACGGCAAACGAGCAACCGTTTGTGCGAACAGCGCCCGGCGCCGGGCCCCGCCATTTGACGTTTCATCCCAACGGCCGATACGTTTATGTGATCAACGAACTGGCCAACTCAGTCACGCTGTTCGACTACCAAACCGATTCGGGCATTCTGCTGGAACGGCAAAGCATTTCGACATTGCCCGATGATTTTTCCGGCGTGAGCCACTGTGCCGACGTAAAAATCACGCCCGACGGTCGGTTTTTATACGGGACGAATCGCGGACACGACAGCATCGCCGCTTACCGCATCGGCAACGACGGCCGACTAACGCTCTTGGCCATTGAACCCAGCTTGGGCAAGGGGCCGCAGAATTTGGCGATCACCTCCGGCGGGGAACTGCTGCTTTGCGCCAATCTGCCCAGCAATGAGGTGGTGGTGTTTCGCATTGATGCGAAAACGGGCGGCCTTTCCGCGCTGGGCCAGCCGACCGCGCTGCCCAGCCCCTCGTGCATCATGATTCGAGAGTAGGGAATCGTCCGGAATGAACTTGCCGAATTAAATGCCTGGCATTTTCAAAACGCAGGCTTCTGAATCGGAACGTCTCTCTTTTTCCGCGCGTCGCGATTTGCATTTCCGCGAATTTCGTGAGGCGGCCGGCGGTCGATCGGTATTTCTCTTTTTCTCGGGTTGAGATGAACAAGTAGATTGCCATACAATGCGTCGTGGCGTATTCAACAACCCATTTGCAAGGATGTTCGTCATGGGCCTTTTCAGTATTTCCAAAGGGGCTTCTCCGCAGACCGCTACTTTCAAGGAGTTGGTCGCGCAATACAAACGCCTTCGCCCCGTTCGCATGCGGTTGAATGACCTGCTCGCTGGCAGACTTTCCAAAGAACAAATCGACGCCGGAGCGAAGCGGCTCGGTATGCTGCGCCGCGGGATGATCGTCTTCAACTCGGAAAGCGAAATGCCCGTGCTGGCGGACTACTGCATCTACGAGGTTTACCAGCAGGGGCGAAACGCAATCGAGCAATACCTCTGCGAATGCCCGCCCGACCCTGATTCGGTGGAGATGACCTGCTTGCGAGCAATGCAGCACTCCACCTACACAACGGTCGCGATCATGAGCGTTGAACCAGGGGTGGGTTGCCGTATACGCGACATGTTTACAGAGGAGGAGCATTTGCTGGTCGACATGGGGCTTGCGCAATCGGGGGAAGCGGGCGCGGTTTTTGTGACGCGGCTTCTCGACTTTGGCGATTTCGTCACAACCACCGGCGCTGCGCTCCCCATGGGCGTTCTAAACGACGAACAACTCGACGATATGCAACAGACGTTTCACGCCGCTGCGTACGACGCCGATACTGACCCAGGCCACTTGATTCGCGGATTTCTTGAACATGGTGCGGCGGAGTGCATCAGATATGCGGGAACGGAGCCCCAACATCTCTCGGAGGCTGAGTCTGGTGGAAAGACGCTGTTTGTCGAAACTCCGGCGCTGCGCCAGCAAACGCCGCGAAAACGCCGGGCGGCCAAAGCCCTATCGAATCGACGTTGCAGATGCGGGAGCGGCAAGATGTTCAAGAATTGCTGCGGGAATCGCTAGGGCGGGTTCGTGAATAGGTTACCGTCGCGGGCTTTTAGGCCCGCGGCGTTGGTCAGAGAATCTTCAGAACATTCTCCGGCGGGCGGCCTAAGCAGGCTTTGTCTCGGCAAACGACGATCGGTCGTTGCATGATTCGGGGATGTTGCGCGATCAGCTCCAGCAACGCTTGGGCGTCGTCGGTGGGCGGCAGCCCCAGGTCGGCGTATTCCTTTTGGCGAATCAGTTCGCGGGGTTCGACGCCCAGTTTTTCCACCAATTCAGCCAGCTCTATCGCGTTGGGCGGCGCCGACAAATACTCAACAACTCGCGGCTCTATGTCGCGCTCGCGCAACAGGGCCAGTGTCTGCCGACTCTTTGAACACTTCGGATTGTGGTAGATCGTGACGTCTGGCATAAAACCTCGGCTGCTCTTTCAAAACTGATTTTAATTTATCACATGATTCCAACGGCAATCGTGTGAAGTAGGGCGACAAAATATCGCACTGGAGGATCTCCTTGGCGTGCGCCGCAAAAAACACGCTGAAGCGTACGCTCCAACGGCGTTGCGTTAATAATCGCGGAAAGGACCGCGTGGTTCGGCGGCTTGCATGTCGGCTTTCCAGGCGGCGAAGCGCGACTTGAGTTCTTGGAGTTTGTCGGGGCGTTGTTCGGAAAGATCATGCTGTTCGCCGATATCTTTTGAAAGGTCGAACAGGCCGTTGCCGCGCGACGACTCAACCCACTTCCAATGGCCGACGCGGGCGGCTTTGTCGTCGCGGCGTTGCCAAAACATTTCCCGCCGGGGCGAAGGCGTCTCGCCGGCCAAAATCGGCAGCATATCGAAACCATCGAACACGACGTTCTTGGGCGCCGAAATGCTCGCGGCTTGGAGCACCGTGGGCAGTATTTCCAGTGACGTCAAAAAAGCGTCGCTCACGGTATCGGCGGGAATTCGCTTGGGGTAACGCACGATGCAAGGTACGCGGTTGCCGCCTTCAAACATCCAGGTTTTGCCGCCCTTGAGCGGACTGTTGTCGGAGCCGCCGCCGCCGCCGTTGTCGGAAAAGAAAATGACCAGCGTGTTGTCGGCGATTTTGTATTGGTCGAGCAGATCGAGCAGTTCGCCGATGGCGCCGTCCATGCAGGTGATCGAAGCCGCATACAGCAAACGCCGCCGCGCGCCGTTGGGCGCCAAGCTGGGCTTGCCGTAACGCTGGGCCTTTCGATAACCCGCCTTGGCCTGAAGCTCGGGATACATCGCTTGGTATTTTTCCGGCGCCTGCGCGCCGCCGCGAATTTTAGGATCAAGGTTCGAAGCCCCGTGCGGCGCGTTAAAGGGCACATACAGAAAAAAAGGGCGGTCGTGATTTTCATGCAGAAATCGGACGGCCTCGCGCTGGAACAGATACGTGCAATAAACGCCTTTGTCTGCGGTGGTTGGCTGGTTGTTGCGAAACATCGAGGGCACGCCGTAACGCTCGTGCGTGTAGTAGTCGATGCCGGTGTTGGAGAATCCATAGAAGTCGTCGAAGCCGCGCGCCAGCGGCAAGAATCGGCGATGCACGCCGAGATCCCACTTGCCGAAAATTCCGCTGCGATAACCCGACTCCTTCAGCATTTTCGGCAAGAGGATTTCTCGCGTATCCATACCGCCGATGCGTTCAAACGAGGCGGCGTATTCCGCCGGCTTGTACTTGTAGCCGTAGTCGGGCGCTTCGTTGCGAATCATGTCGTAGATGCCGTTGCGTTGCGGGTAACGGCCGGTCATTAAACTTCCCCGACTGGGCGTGCAGGCCGGCCAGGAAACATAAAAACTTGTCAATCGCACGCCTTGTCGGGCGAGTTGGTCGAGCCGGGGCGTTTTTATCTGCTCACTGCCGAAGCAACCCAAGTCGCGGTAGCCTTGGTCGTCGCTGACGATCAGCAAGATATTCGGCGGCCGCGTTTGGGCCGCGAACGTCGCCAGCGGCGCCAGTAATAAAACGCAGCAAAAATAAACGAACCAGCGCGTCATTTGATAAGTCGGTTGGTTGTGCATGACGGAAACTCACGCCTCCAGAGGAAACAATTACGCCACCGACTTCTTATACACCGCAAAACTTCGCGGCGTCTCCCAGAGCCGGACTTCCAAGATCGGAAAGCCTTGGGAGTCGGCGAATTCGTAGATCAATTTCGCGATATTCTCGGCCGTGGGGTTGCTGTCGATGATAAAAATCGGCTCCGACTGCTCCTGCAAGAATGGAATCGCGGGATCGTTCCGATTGAGAATCATGCGGTGGTCCAGGTTTTCGTCAATCCAACCGCTGACCACCGTTTTGATATCGGAAAAATCCATCACCATTCCGCGGTGGTCGAGCGTTTCCGATTCGATCGTGATCACGGCGCGGCCATTATGACCGTGCAAGTGGCGGCATTTGCCCTCGTAATTCAAAAGGCGGTGGCCGTAGCAGAAGTCGATTTCTCGGGTTACCTGAAACACGCTGTGGTGGTCTCCTGGAAAGGCATTGGCGGGGATTGCCAGGTGTCGTTTTCAACCGCGTGGAGTATAGTATCTCGTAGGTTGTGTTGGCAAGTTCGTGATCGAACGACGGCAGCCCGTTAGAACGTGTTTGAAAACGAAAGTACGGAAGAAAGGCGTCCATGCGTTATTTAATTACCGGCGGGTGCGGCTTTATCGGCTCGCATCTTGCGGAGCAACTGCTCGCAGCCGGGCATCATGTGTTGGTGTTGGACGACCTTTCCACCGGTCGCTACGCGAATATCGAACATCTGGTCGCGGAGCCTCGATTCGAAATGCTCGTCGGCAACGTGATCGAAACACAACTCACCCAGGAAGCAGTTCGTGATTCCGACGCCATCTTCCATCTTGCATCGGCGGTTGGCGTGCGGCTGATCATGGAAAAGCCGGTGCAAACCATTGAAACCATTTTCCAAGGGACCGACACCGTATTGCGGCAGGCCAGCCGCTATCGAAAACCGGTGTTGCTCACCAGCACTTCGGAAGTGTATGGGAAATCGCAGAGCATACCGTTTCGCGAAGATGGCGACCGCCTCGAAGGCCCCACGCAAATGCATCGTTGGGCGTACGCCTGCGCCAAAGCGCTCGACGAATTCCTCGCCTTGGCGCATTGGAAAGAAACGCGTCTGCCGGTAGTTATTGCCCGCTTGTTCAATACGGTGGGCCCCCGGCAAACCGGCCAGTACGGCATGGTCATTCCCAATTTTGTTTCCCGGGCCTTGGCCGGCGAGCCGTTGGTCGTGCATGGCGATGGCGCACAAACCCGCTGTTTCGCGCATGTCGACGATATCGTACAAGGGTTGATTCTTTTGCTCGAAACCCCCGCCGCCCGTGGAGAAGTGGTGAATCTGGGCGCCAGCGAAGAGATCAGCATCTTGGAGCTTGCCCAACGCACCAAGGCCCTGGCCAATAGCAACTCCGAAATTCGCCTCGCGCCTTACGAGGAAGTTTTTGGCGATGGCTTCGAAGACATGCGCCGCCGGGTTCCCTGCATTGAAAAAGCCGGCAAGCTGCTGGGCTGGGCGCCGCGGCGCGATCTAGACGCCATTCTCAGCGATGTCATAGCGGAAACTCGCCGCACCGCTCCGCCAAAACCCTAACCCGAACTTTCGTTTGGCGGAGAGGTTCTCATTTGACACGGTATTTGCAGTGTCAAGTGAATCAAACTGCAATCAGCCACTCAGGAACCGTCCCGAATTTACATACCGAATTAAAAGCCCGGCATTTTCAAAATGCCGGGCTTTTTTTGAGCCGCAATCGGTAACTTATTTCGGGACTGTTCCTAAAATCACTGAAGAACCGAAAAATTTGTCGCTCACCTGTATTTCGCGACTTGCGAGTGCTCCAGACCAAGAAGGCGTGGTCCTGTTTTGTTTGCTTGAAAATCCGGCAAAATCGTTAATGGCTGAAGCCGCCGGTTCGCTCGTGCCGAAGATAATAAGCGTCCTCACTCGATTGTTGACTTTGATGCTAAACAAACGTATCATTGTTTTCCGTTGAGGCCTTTTGTTGAAGCGGTTTATCGAAGGAGCCTGCACGGGGCATGAACCATCTTGCACGCAGCACGCCAGAGCGGCCGATTCTGGAAGAGCCGCCTTCTCCCCGTCTCCAGGTCATTTTTCCGGACGCAGCCATGTCGACCGATGAAGCCATGTCGACCGATGAAGCCCAGTCGACCGATGAAGCCCAGTCGACCGATGAATACCAGTCGACCGATGTCGCCAAACTAGAGCCCACCGCCGAATTGCTGGAAGATTTGGCCCAGCAGAGCGAGCGTCTGGAAAGTGCGACGCCCCAGCAGATTTTGGAGTGGGCGGTCGAACGTTTCTCGCCCAAGTTCACCATGGCCACGGCGTTTGGTCCTGAAGGCATGACCATTATTCACATGCTGGCTGGAATTGCGGCCGAAACGCCGATTTTTAATCTCGACACCGGCTACCAGTTTCAAGAAACGCTCGAACTTCGCGACCGGGTCGCGCAGCGGTACGGCATGGAAGTCGAACTCAAGCGGCCCGACCTCACCGTCGCGGAATACGAAGCGGCCAACGGCGGGCCTCTGCACACGATCAATCCCGCGCAATGTTGCCTCGACCGGAAGCTCAACGTTTTGCATCGTGCGGTCGTGGGGATGCACGCCTGGGCCAGCGCTATTCGCCGCGACCAAAGCCCCGACCGCGCCAAAACGCCGATCGTCGGCTGGGACAAAAAGTTTCAGTTGGTGAAGATCAGTCCGTTGGCCAATTCGACCAAATCAGACATCTGGAAGATGATCACCGACCACGACATACCGTATAATCCTTTGCACGATCAAGGCTACGCGAGCATTGGCTGCCAACCATGCACGCGGGCCATTTTGTTTGGGGAAGACGACCGCGCCGGCCGTTGGAGCGGAACCGCAAAAACCGAATGCGGCTTGCATTCTCTCGACGAAAACGACTGACCGTCTGTTTTAGGGCGAGCGGCAGATGAAAATTTACCAATACAAGCACGAAGCGCAAGCGAGTGAATCAGCAAACGGTCATTCCCGCGTGGGTGGGAACCCAAAAACACTCCCGGGACTCCCGTCGCGTACGGGTAAGTTATTTTCCGCCGTTCGCCTAGGAGCAGTCCTGAATTTACATGCCGAATTAAAAGCCCGGCATTTTCAAAATGCCGGGCTTTTTTGAACGACAACCGGTAACTTATTTCAGGACTATTCCTTAGCGCAAGCTTTCCCGAAGGGCGAGTGGGTGAACATAACCGCCAAAGCCGAATATGCCTGCATTGCGGTGCTGGAATTGGCCTATCGCCACGAGACGGGTAAACCCGTCAGGATTCGCGATATTGCGTCCGCGCATGGCGTCCCCTCTCGTTTTCTGGTGCAAATCCTGCTCCAACTTAAAGGCGCCGGTTTGGTGCAAAGCACCCGCGGCGCTGCCGGGGGTTATCAACTCACCAAGCCCCCCGAGCAAATTTCACTGGCCGATGTGCTGGCCGTTGTCGGCAGCCCCTGCAGCGCGCCAACTGCTTCGTCGGAGAAGCCCTCGGCGTTGGCGCATGTTCTTTTCGAGGCTTGGGAGGAAGTCCGGCAGGTGGAGGAGCGCCTGCTGGCCAAGACCACGTTCGCCGAACTGGCCAGCCGCATCGAATTGCCCGCCGACGACATGTATTACATCTAGGGCGAGGTCAAAACTGCTGGGAGGCTAGGCGGCCGGCGATGGCGTCGAGCGTGACGAGTTGTGCTTTTTCTCCGGCGGCGGCCACGGTATCGCAGATCATCTTGACGGTGCGAAACTCGGGGTCTTCCACCACCATGCACGAAGGGTGGCAGAGGAAGTCGAACACGCCGCCGGTGGCAATGGCCCACTGGACCGACCGCCGAATCGCCTCCAAGAAACTTTCCAACTTCCAAAAACGGGTGCGAAAGGCCGAGACATCGCTGATCGGACTCATCGGAATTTCGATCAGTCCGCTGGGATACACAAACGGTTGGGCTTGTGCTTGGGCGGCCACGACGTTGCTGAATATGCGGGCGTCGGGTTGTTCCCTGGGCCGGCCGGCGTCGTGCGGCGGGTACTTGCTGCTGACCCACGTGAAGCCCAGGTCGAGCAGCATTTTCTGGATGTCTTGGCGGCCGGCAAGGCCATTGCGAAAACCGCCGGGAGTGCGGAAACCGTTCACCGCGACGCCGGCTCTGCTTTTGAGCGCGACGTTCGTTTGGACGATGTTGTCTTGAATGATCTCGGCGGCCGATTTTCCTGCAACCAGCCACGGCGCGCGTTGGAAACGAAACTGTGTCGCGGCCGGCGTGGCGGCCAATACGTTGACGTGGTCGTAGGTATGATTGCCAATCGGGTGGCCTGTTTCGGCGAGTTGCTTGAGCCAGGCAATATCGGGCTGTTCCAGCACGCGGCCGACGCAAAAGAAGTGAATCGCGGCGCTCTGTTTTTTGACGATTTCGGCGGCGCGTACGGCATAGCGTTTGGTGGGGTCGTCGAGATTCCCTTTTTGGTAGTCCCACTCCGTCATGCCGCGCTTTGGATAGTGGCGGCTCATTTCCAAATCGAACGTGATCGCGATCTGCGCCGGCGGGCGCGGCCCCGATTTTTCTTGGCCGGAGGCCGTCGCGCCGGCCGCGCCCGCCAGCAGCGCGGCGTTAAAGCAGCGACGAGAAAGTTCTCGGCATTGAGGCGGCATTCAGAGGGCCTCCCGTATTTCAGCCATTGCACGCGCCTTGGGCATAGTCCTGAAGTAAAGATCCGGTTGTGGTTCAGAAAAGCCCGGCATTTTGAAAATGCCGGGCTTTTGATTCGGTATGTTAATTCAGGACTGTTCCTTGGCGACGATGGCGTCAGGGCGCGATCAGCCAGTTGACGGCCGAATCAAGCACGTTTTTCGTCGATTTCGCCGCCACCACCTTGTTCGCCTGGCCCGATGCGGCGTAACTACGCGTGACAACGCTGGGCAGCTTGCCGTTTTCTCCCGCCACCCACAACGGCTGCGGAGCGGAGAGCGCGAGCAGCGCGGGCGTATCTCCGTATTTCACGGCGCCAGGAAGAAAATCGGGCGAGAGGTAGGAGGTGAGGTTGGTGAAACGAAATCCGCCGGTATCGATGGCGGCGCGATCAATGGCTTCCGGAGCGATGGCCCTTGCGGCTGCCGCCAGCACGCCGGCGCCGTTCACGCCCAGCAAGTGAATGCGTTTGGCCTGATGTTTTTCGTTTTGGGTCCAGGAGATGAGTGTGAGAATATCGTGAACGCGGCGGGCGAAGAGCGTATCGTTGTAGGCGAAGGTAAAGGCCGCGGCTTGGCGAGGATTCTTCACCGTTCGCTGTTGCGTAATCGGTTGGCCATCCGCCAAAAATTCGCCCTGTTGGAAGAGGTCGGCCGAAACGATTGAAGCCCCGCTTTGGAGCGCCTTCAATACTTCCGGACGAACGTTGCCGGAGGCGTCCAACAGGCCGCTCTTGCCTTGGCCATCGAGCCAGATGATGACATCGCCGTTCCAGGCCGTCTTGGTGGGGAACAAGGAAACGACCGGCAGTTCTTCCCCGCGCGCCGGCAGCCGCAGTTTGTCTTTGAAGAGAATGAAGCCATCTTGTTTCTGGTCGCCCATCTTGGTGCGCACAATTTCGCTTTGCTGGGCCAGGCCTCGGCCGATGATGGAGCGAAACGCGCCGCCAACCACTTCCCGATAACGCGCCGAAGTATCTGCATCGTGAGGAATCAAGGCGGCTATTTGGGCGTCGGATTGTTCGGCCAAGTATTTCGTCAACGAACGTTCGTAGGCTTCGCCGCCCGTGGGTTTGGGGTGCTGTGCATCCCAAACCGTATATTCCTCGGGAGTCAGCGGTTCGTAGTCTTCCTCCAAGACAGGATCTTTCAAGCCCATTTTCAGATGTTTGTTGAACCAGGCGTACATGGTCGCGCGGCTGACGTAGTTGTAGTTGTGCGGAAAATAAAGCAACGGCCGGCAGTAGACATTCTCCTGGGCGCCGTACATGGCATACACTTGACGAAGCTCAGGATAGCCCTTGGACATCATGTCGCGGGTCCAATCGTTGGCGGCGGTCATGGCTTGCGGCTTGGGGGCGAACAAGGCCGCCAATTCGACATTCCCCGTACCGACTCGCAGCAACGTGCAGTTCTCGCATGTGCAACCGCCCTGCATCGCGGTGGAAACCATGCCGTTGGGAAAAGCCGCCGCGGGGCGAGAATCGATGGCGCACAAGAGAATGGTTTGCGTGCCGCCGCCGCTGCCGCCGGTCACCGCCAGTCGGCTGCCGTCGACCTCCGGCAATTGCTCCAGGAAGTCGAGTGCGCGAATGGAATTCCAGGTTTGCATTCCCATAATGCTTTGTAGACGCATTTCGGCCTGCGTGCTAAACAGGCCCCAGCTTTGCTGGCCTTCAAAATCCGGCCGCTGTTTGGCGAAGCGGTGGGCCAACTGCGTCGAGATTTGCGTGCTGTCGGCGTAACCGAGCATATCGAAAATGAAAACGACACAGCCCATGCGGGCCAGTTGGGCGCATCGGGCTAGTTTGGGATAGCGCCCCGATTTCTCAAAACGCTCAGCGCCGTCGGCAATCAACTGGCGAATTCTGGCGGCGCCGTAATCTTGCAGTCGACCGCCATGGCCATGTGGACAAAGCACGCCGGGGCGCTTCACATTCGACTTGCCGTCGGCGGGTCGGAACAGCAGCCCGGTAACAAAATGATCCGGCACGCTCTCAAAATACACCTTCTCCACGGTAAAACCGGGCCTGGAAACCTTACCGTGAATCACGGGGTTCAGGGGCGTTTTTTCCGGAAGCGGCCAAATTCCGGTCGCCACCTGTACGCGTCGGCGAAGTTCGGCCGCCCGAACTTCCCAGGCGTCCTTGCTCTCGGGAACGAGAAGTGGAAAATATCCGTTGAGGTCTTTGGGGGCCTTGAGCCGGGCGTCGGGGGGCCGTTGCCCAGTTGGGAACACGCGCAGGTCGTTCGCCTCCGCAGCCGCCCCCGCCAAGACCGACAACATCAAAACCAATACCGCCGCGGCACGACAGCCGCGTTGCATGTGTCGGGAAAGAGAAATACGTCGTATCATGAGTCTGCCTTTTAGACGCCATTGGGATGCACTCTAAAACTATCATCGATCACGAGCCTCATTTCAAGCCGTTTGTGGCGGCGGCGGTTGTGCGTGCGACAATCAAACCCACGCTCCAGCGTAAACTCTCCCCCGCCCGACATTGCAAATACGAGCTTCCCTCTCTAGATTGGCAACCCTGTTCCGCGAAATCAGACAGAATGAAATAACGCCGGTTATTTCTAAAAGTTTCTCCCCATAAGGCCCTTCATGGATTCGACACAAGTCACTTGGCATGCCCACGCCGTGGTTCGCCCGCGAGGATGCGTTGTGTGGTTCACGGGTTTGAGCGGCTGCGGCAAGAGCACGGTCGCGAATTTGGTCGACCAAAAGCTGCACGAATTGGGGTGTGGCAGTTTTGTGTTGGATGGCGACAACATCCGCCACGGGCTCAACGCCAGCCCCGCAATGCTGGCCGAAACATTTGACGACGCCTTCGCCCAGCGGTTTGGGCTGGGTTTCTCGGCTCTCGACCGAGCGGAGAACATTCGCCGCATTGCCTGTGTGGCGGAACTGTTTTGCGAGGCGGGCGTGGTCGCGTTGACAGCCTTCGTGAGCCCCTATCGAGAAGATCGGGAGGCAGCACGGGCCGCGATTGAGCGGCAGGGCGAACGGGGCAAACAGGGCGATTTTATCGAAGTGTTTGTCGATACGCCGTTGGAAATTTGCGAACAGCGCGATCCCAAGGGGCTTTACAAACAGGCCCGCGCCGGAAAACTGCCGGGCTTTACGGGAATCGATGCGCCTTATGAGGCGCCGGAAGCGGCCGAAATCCATTTGGCGGCAGGGGAGAAATCGCCGCCGGCGCTGGCCGATGAAGTGATCGCTTACCTTCGTTCACGGGGGAAAATACGCTAAAGCGTGAACTCCAGCGGTGGGCGGCCTCTTTGGCCGCATGGTGGTCAAAAAGGAAATGGGGGCTGACGGAAACGGTCGAAGGTTATGCAAGAAATCATCATTGAAAAGCCGTACCACTTCGTACCGGCGCACCGGGGAAACTGGTGGCCCAGTTTCATCCAGAAATTTGATCTGATCAGCATTTGGCTGCGTCGTTCGGCGGGCGTGGTCAGCCATGAATGCCGCGGCGTTGAATTACTGCGTGAATCCTTGGACGCCGGCCATGGCGTGATGCTCACGCCCAACCATTGCCGCGCGGCCGACCCCATCGTGATCGGCTACTTGGCCCGAGAGGCCAAAACGCACGTATTCGCCATGGCCAGTTGGCACCTCTACCACCAAGGCCGCTTCATGGCTTGGGCCATTCCCAAATGGGCGCCTTTAGCGTGAACCGCGAAGGTATCGACCGCAAGGCCATTAACACGGCGATCTCGATGCTGGCTGACGCGGATCGCCCGTTGGTGGTGTTTCCCGAAGGCGCCGTTTCTCGCACCAACGACCGCCTGCACGCCATGATGGAGGGCGTGAGTTTCATTGCCCGAGCGGCGGCCAAGAAACGCCAGAAACACAACGGCAAGGTGGTCGTTCACCCCGTGGCGATCAAGTATTTCTTTGGCGGCGATCTAGAAGCAACGCTCGACCCAATCCTGTCGACCATTGAACATCGCTTCAGTTGGCGGCCGCAACGGCACATGCCGCTCATTTCTCGCATCCATAAGGTCAGCCGGGCGTTGCTGTGCCTCAAGGAAATCGAGTTTTTTGGCGATCCTCAAGAAGGTGATTGGCCGCAACGTTTGGAAGGCTTGATCGACCGCCTGCTCCAACCGCTGGAGGAAGAATGGCTGGGCGAAGCCAAGACGGGAGTCGTCGTGCCGCGCGTGAAGGCGTTGCGCATCAAGCTGCTGCCCGACATGGTTCTCGGCAAGGTCACACCCGAAGAACGAGCCCGCCGCTGGGAGCAACTCGCCGATATTTACCTCTCGCAACAGATTTCCTGCTACATGCCCGACTACATTCCCTCGCTGCCCACGGTCGACCGCTTGCTGGAAACCGTGGAACGCATCGAGGAAGACCTGACCGATGTCGCGACGGTGCATGGCTCGCTGCACGTGGTGCTCCAAGTCGGCGAGGCGATTGAGGTCAGCCCCAAGCGGACGCGGGAGAAATCGCAAGACCCGCTCATGGCCCGTTTGGAAACCGACCTCCAAGGCATGCTCGATTCCCTCGCGCAAGAATCTCCGCTGTACCAACCGCGCGACGCCGCGCCCTAGCCAGCGCCGGTTCACCAACGGCGTCGCCCGGCCTCAGTTGATCAAGAAAGGACGCGGCGAACCTTCGTCGTCGTCGCGGCGCTCCCATTCCCGCCGCACTTCGCGCAGGCCGTAGGCGCATAGTTCGAAGCGGTCGCTGAGTCGCTGAAGCAGATTGCCGGAGGCGTCTTTTTCAGGATCGAGGGGGATGGTGCTGGCGATAAAATACGCCCGTTTTCCCAGTACGGCGTAATTACTCGGCGGCGATGTTTCGGCTCGCTCCTCCGAGGAAGAACGATCAGGCTGGAGTGCCTCAGGATAGAGCCCGGTCCAGAAGAGGGTGAAATCGCCTATGTGCTGGTGAATTTCGCGCCGCGCCTGGCCGATGCGGGCGTCGGCCTCTCTGAGCATTTGGCCGATGGCGTCGAGGCGCCGTCCGCTGAGGTCGCGGATCTTGAAGATGTCGTCGTTGTGAATAAACCGCACCAGCAAATCGCTGATGTAGTCGATCAACTCGGTATCAACCACGCCCAATTGCGACTGAAAGGTCTGTTCCGTAAGACCAGAGAAATAACGAGCGACTGTAGAATTTCGATTAACCGGGTGCATGGCTCCACCTCCCTTTTCCCTCATTTAACTCTACTCAGCAAACAAGAGCGGGGTCAAGCGAGAATTGGGAGAAGATCGGTCGCACTTTGCAATTTAGGCGGTTAGGAGAGGATTCAAAGAGGCGAAAAAGCAGGTTTTTCGGATTATGCTTCCAGCGAGGACGCTAATTCCGCAATCCGGCGGCAAATGCTTTCCGGCGCCGACATTCTGCCCAGCCCCTGTTTCCGACAGCTCAACCAGCCGGCCTCCGGGCCTACGAAATGCACGCCATCCTCTTGTAGTGTTTTCACGTTGCGTTGGACCGACGGCTTGGCCCACATGTCGCAATTCATGGCCGGCGCGAGCAGCACCGGCGCGGCGATGGAGAGAAAAAGCGTGGTGAGCAGGTCGTCGGCAATACCGTTGGCGGCCTTGCCCAGAAAATTGGCCGTGGCCGGCGCCACGCAGAAGAGGTCGGCTTTATCGGCCAACGCAATATGTGGACCTAGCGGATAGGCGGCGTCGAACGCATCTCGCACTACCGGCTGCGCGGTCAGGGCTTCAAAGGTGGCGGCGCCGATGAAGTTTTCGGCGGCTGCCGTCAGCACGACCTGCACGCTGGCGCCCTGCTGCACCAAACTGCTCGCCAGCATGGCCGACTTGTACGCCGCCACGCCGCCGCTGACGCCGAGCACGATCTGAAGCCCCATCATACCTCGCCAATGTCGAGCTTCGGAGCGTCTTGTTCGTCGGAATTGCTTCCCGTGACGCGCATGATGTCGACGGCGTCGAGATAGATTTTGTCTTCCAGAATTTCCTGGAGCACAATTTCCATTTGGTTGGTCGACACCGTTTCAACCAGCGGGCGGCTGCCGGCGTTGAGTTGGACCAAACGCTTTTGCATTAAGGTGGAAAGTTTGAATCGCCCGCCGACTTTGTTAACAATCGCTTCTTCTTTGAGTTCATCGAGCATGGGGGTTCTTTTCCTCGTTTTTTAGGATATCGCAGAGTTTCAACGCAGCCTCATCCACCTGATCATTCACGACGTGGTAGCGGTATTTTTCCGCAAACGAAATTTCTCGCCGGGCCACTTCAAGACGACGTTGAATGGCCTCTTCGGAGTCGCTCTTTCGGCCCCGCAAACGGCGTTCGAGTTCTTCAGGGGAGCCGGGCTCCAGGAAAATCGTGATTGCCGCCGGGTATTGCTCGACAACAGCCAGCGCGCCGTCGACATCCACCTCTAAAATTACCCATTTCCCGCTGGAAAGACCAGAGGCCGCCTCGGCTCGCAGCGTTCCGTACCAGCACCCTCGACCAAAAACTTCAAAACATTCCAGGAACTCGCCTTGTTCACGCCGTTGCTGGAACTCTTGGTCGGTGAGAAAGTGATAGTCGACTCCGTCTTGTTCACCAATGCGGGGCGGGCGCGTGGTTGCCGAAACGCTCAACACCAGCGGCAAGGGGCAGGTCTTCAAGAGCGCGCGCACGACCGTGGTTTTTCCGGCGCCCGAAGGCCCGGAAATGATCACCAGTTTCCCTTGCTGCTCCGTTGGAGTCATGGCGTGTTCAGAACGCATCTTGAGTAAGCGTGTGATCGAATTTCCAGTCTCAGGAATAGTCCTGAAATAAGTTACCGATTGTCGTTCAGAAAAGCCCGGCATTTTGAAAATGCCGGGCTTTTAATTCGGCATATAAATTCAGGACTATTCCTTAGCTTAGGGCGAGCGGCAGAAAATAACTTACCCGCATGCAGCGGGAGTCCGTGACTATTTTTTGGTTCCCACCTACGCGGGAATGACCGTTTGCTGATTCACTCGCTTGCGCTTCGTGCTTGTATTAGGTAAATTTTCATCTGCCGCTCGCCTTATTCCACATTCTGAACCATTTCACGCATCCGCTCCACCGCCGACTTCATTTCGATCACGCAGGCGGCAATTTCCGCATTGTTCGCCTTGGAGCCGATGGTGTTGATTTCCCGAAACATCTCTTGGATGAGAAACTCCAATTTCTTGCCGCTTTGCGATTCTTTCATGATCGCCTCAAATTGCGCCAAGTGGCTGCGCAGGCGGACCGTCTCCTCGGAAATATCGCAACGATCAGCGAAAATGCCCACTTCGCGGACAATATCCCGGGGTTCGATATTGATTTCGTGTTCGCCCAGCAGTTTGTTCAGCCGTTCGGTCAATCGTTGCCGATACGCCTCCGCCACCAGCGGCGCGCGTTGCTCCACCGTTGTCAATTGCGCAGCGACGTCAGCACATTTTTCGAGTAGGTCTTGGGCCATCGCCCGGCCCTCCTCTTGCCGCATTTGCCGCAGGCGCTCCAATGCCGTGGTGAGAGTTTCCTGGACCAACGGCCAGCGTTGTTCAACATCGCTACTGGCTCGCTGCCGCTCAACCGCCACGCCGGGCAGCGTCAGCAAGGCGTCTAACCTTGTAAACGCCTCAGCGCCCAATTCGCCGCTTAATTCGTTGAGTTGGCGGTAATACCCGCCCAAAACGACGGGGTCGATTTGAAAGTCGTCAGCCGATAACTCCCGCACCACCCGCAAGCTCACTTGCACCGAACCACGCGAGACAAACTTGCGAACCAAACTTTCGATTCGCGGCTCCACCGGCGCATAACCTTCCGGCGTCCGCGTGGAGAGTTTGAAGTAGCGGCTGTTGATGGAACGAACTTCAACGCCCAGCGAAAGCCCGTCTTGTTCGAGCCTCGCTTCGCCAAAGCCGGTCATGCTAAGCAACGTCATATAATAAGCGACAATATATCTTAAGCGTCAATATTTTAAGAAAGAGTGGGAAAACGATTTCCCAATGCAGACGTTATTTCCCGCCGACGTCCGCGACGAACAAGATGCTATTCTTCAGACGCTGGCTCGGGCGTGGAAGCATCACCCGTTGGAGCACCATCTGGAGCACCCGCCGGCGCGGCCGATTCGGAATCGCCGGCCGGCGCGGCTTCGTTTTGATCGCCAGTTTTCGGGGCCCCGATCGTGGCTTCCTCAGTTCCGGCGCCGACAAATCGCCGCCGATCTTAGCGGTGGTGTCGTCGAGCATTTTGATCGCGGCCACGCTGAGTAAAATCCAACACAACGCGGCGCCGATCGTAACCCACGTAAACGTATCGCCGGCCTTGGCGCCAAAAGCGCTCTGGCCGCCGGCGCCGCCCAATGCCCCCGCCAAACCGCCGCCGCGTCCTCGCTGGACGAGCACCAGTAGAATCATAAACAGAGCCACCGCCGACAAAAGTATTCCAAAAAGAATCTGCATGGAGTCTCTCCTACCCGAGCGGCGTTTCTACGAAATCGCCGCCAGAATTCCCATAAAACTTTCGACCTTGAGCGAAGCGCCGCCAACCAAGGCGCCGTCGATATTCGGTTGCGACAGCAATTCAGCGGCGTTTCCCGGCTTCACACTGCCGCCGTATTGAATGCGGACCGCCTCGGCCGTGTCTGGATTGTAACGTGTTGCGAGAATTGTGCGAAGATCGGCATGCACCTGCTCCGCCTGTTCCTTCGTCGCGACCTTGCCGGTGCCGATCGCCCATACCGGCTCATAGGCCACAACCAGCCCAGCCACTTGGCTGGCGGAAAGACCGGCCAGCGAGGCCAAACACTGCTCCCAGACCACGTCGGTGGTTTGCTCCGCCTCGCGCTGTTCCAGCGTTTCTCCCACGCACACGATCGGCGTCAGGCCGCCGGCCAGCGCGGCGTGTACTTTACGGCAGACGTCTTGATTCGTTTCGCCCAGAATATGCCGACGTTCGCTGTGGCCCAAAACCACATAACGGCAGCCAATATCTTGCAGCATGGCCACGCTCGTTTCGCCGGTAAAAGCGCCGTTGGCTTGGTGATAGACGTCTTGGGCGCCCAGCGCCACGGCCGATCCTTTCAGAGCGGCCAACGTTGCGGCCAAATACACATGAGGCGCACACACCGCGACATCGCACGCCGCGGTTTTTCCCACTTGCGCGGCCAAACCCTTGGCCAAGGCCGTGCATTCGGCCAAAGTGAGGTTCATTTTCCAATTGCCGGCAATGAAAGGGCGTCTCATTTTTTATGGGGGTCCGTCTTTGAGGGCGGCGTGTTGGGCGTGATCGCGTAAAGCGAGACAGATATTTGGTTATTTGAGCAGAGAGAGCGGCCGACGGTGCGCCCGCGCGTGAGCGTAAGTTCAACGCCCTGAAGCCTATCCGACCGCCGAGATATTGGAAAGAGGGCGTTCGGCGCTCGGCGGCGCGTCGATTCCGCAACACGGCCCCGGTATACTCCAATACAAATCGCACCGCACGCCCCGAAGAAAATCCGCAAAGACAAAACCCGCCCAATGAACACCAGCAGACCCAACATCTTCAGTATCTTCATCTTCCTGATCGCAATTTTCGCCTGTGGCGGCACGGCGCGGGCCGAACCGGGAAACGCCCTAAATCGCGGCCCGATTGTCAATCTGGCGGCCGACGGCATCGCCCACCTTTATTTGCGGCCGGCGTTTGAATTGGACGGCAGCCACACCAAGGAGGAAATCGTCGCCGCCTTTCAAAAACTCGTCGATCAATACGCACGGGCCAAAACGCCTTATTTGTTTCTCAACGTCAATTATCAAAGGACGATTTACCAGAGCGACGTCTGGGATTCCTACTGGAGCCTGCCAGACCCAGACCGCCAAGTTTCCGAGTGGCCCCGTCGAGCGTGGATGGCGCACCGCGCGGGCGTCGACCCCATTGCTGTTTGCGTGGCGCGTTGTCGTGAAGTACAGATCTCGCCTTGGGTGTCGGTCCGCATGAACGACACGCACTATATTACCGACCCCGCCAAATCGAGCACTTTCTGGCAGATGCACCCCGAATTTCGTCGCGGGAAGGGCAATGCCGCTTACGACTTCGCCCACCAGGAAGTTCGAGACCACTACCTAGCGCTCGTCGAAGAGCTTTTGCAGCGTTATGACTGCGATGGCGTCGAACTCGATTGGATGCGATTCCCCAACCATTTCCGCCCCAACCAGGAAAAGTCCGGCCGACGGTATCTCAACGAATTCATGCGCCGGGCAAAACAACTGGCTCAAAAAGCAGCCAAAAAACGCGGGCATCCCGTGAAAATCGCGGCGAGAATTCCCGCAACTCTTGAAGCGGGCGTCGCTCTCGGCATGGATGGCGTAACCTGGGTGCGAGAAGGGTCGGCCGATATCCTGATCCTCTCGGGCGTTTGGCGCCCCACCGATACCGATATTCCCATCGAAAAATGGCGAGAGCAAATCGGGTCGGTCAAACACAAATACCTGCTTGCCGCTGCGTCCGACTTATGGATTCAAAGTGCGTCGGGCGGCCAGTTGATGAAAGACGATCTCGAAACGCAGCGCGGTTTTACGGCCGCCATGCTCGATCGAGGAGCTGACTTGATCTATTTGTTCAACCACTTCAACACCAACGACTTCCGCCTGCAACTTCGCGCCGACGATGGAAAGACAACCGTCCGAGATGAAAACCAAGAATTGCTGCACGCCGCCGGCCGCATGCGAGCGGCGCTTGCGGGTTCGCGCCGGCATGTGCTCAGTTTTCACGACCCAGCGCCGCCGGGCGTCCGGCCCCGTTTGCCGGCGAGCGTCACTTCCGGCCAGCCCATTTCGTTTCGGCTACACACCGGTCCTCAACCGACCCGTGGGCGGGCCATCGTGCGGATCGGCTTGGCGCAAAACACCGGTGTGAAACAAACACGGCTTTCGGTGCGAATGAACAAAGCGGCGTGCCGGCCACTGGCCGATCTTCACGCCCCGCCCTCCATTCCCTTGAAGCCGCTTCCCGGAGGGGGCGTCCCGCATGTGGCGTATGTCGCGGAGCGGGTGCTGCAATTTGAGGCGCCGCTCAAGTTCGTCCGCCGGGGCGCCAACCAAATAGAAGTCACACTGCAACAAAGCCCGCCGCAAAAAATCGTTTGGCTGGAAGTTTTTATCAAGCCTAACCGATGAGAGGAAGCGACGGAAAAGACTCGTCCACCGGCAGGATGTTGTAGGCCGGGAGTTGGCGGCTGGTTGGCTCGATGCCGTTATCGCCCGATTCGACTTTGCCGCATTCGGAAAAATGGCTGGCCATGATATCGGTGAGCGTCTGCAACAGGGCGTCGGAAGATAAGCAGCGGTTGATATGGGTGTTGCACACCCGGCATTCAATTTTCAAACATTGCTTTTCCTGCGTGATTTGCATGTCGTTTCCACAGCATTCACAACTGGGAACGATCTTGCACCGCCACCAAAGCCCCGCCACTTTTTGGGGGATGAGTCTTTCCACAGGCATGACTCCCACGCTAAAGTTTCCGCTGCAAATATTGCGTTAAACAACACGCTCGTTGCAGAGATTTCTTGCCGCAACCAATTAAGGGCGATGGGCGACTCGACCTCAAAAAGACGGAATATCGGGCTCCTGTCGTACTTCCTTGGGCCGATATTTTCAAAATGACCGCGCCTTTGGCACGACTCCGCCGGCGTGGTGTTTGCCTCGGTTCCTCGACACATATAAGATCGTCGATGGAAGAACAAAGTATTCAGTGGAATTGCCGACATCCGCAGAGCTTCAAATGTGGGAACCCGAACGAGCGGATTACAAAGCTGCATTTAG
Organism: Planctomycetota bacterium; assembly: GCA_024276655.1. Classification (GTDB taxonomy): domain Bacteria; phylum Planctomycetota; class Planctomycetia; order Pirellulales; family Pirellulaceae; genus SZUA-33. The sequence goes on along the minus strand of JAJRWU010000264.1, from coordinate 5,244 downwards.
GCGGGCGGCAAAAACGAATTATCCTCTTTTTAAGGGACTTGCTTGGTTCAGACGACGCTCTCTCGCTCCCCTTGAAAAGAGGGAAAACACCGTTGGTAAATTTTTATCCACCGCTCGCCTTACGGCAGTTTTCGGCGAGGTTTCCCGACTTGAAATTCCCCGTCGCAATTCGATTCGAGATGTGCAACCCCGAAAAACATGCTTGCAGTTCGATTCGCGGCGTTAGATACTCATGAGGGGTCTGGACGCTTGGCCCAGACTCGCCTCACCCACGGAGATTTTCGTGCAAAGTCCATTTCAGTTAGCACTTCGACAGTCCTTTCGTTTCGCGTCCTTTCTCGATCAGGGCGTCGCGAGCAGCAGCGCGGCCGGCTATCCGCGGTTTTGTTCGGCCATGGCGCCTTCGCTATGCGCCATTGTTCTTAGCTCCGTGTTTTTCGTGGTAGCCGGGATGGGTTCCGCCTTAGCCGACGACCCAGCGCAACCTCGCTGGAAATACAACCCGAAACTTCTGCGGCCGGTTTGGCAAGGAAACACGGTCGAGGGCGAACCCGTGTTGTTCATCCGAGATCCAAAAACAGGCCTAGCGAAGGCTTCCTTCTTGTTTCCCGCGCGGAAGATTCTCAGCGTCCGAAATTCCACCGGAGATATCGCGTATGAGGAAGGCCGGGACTACCACTGGAAGCGGGAATCGCGAGAGCTTACGCTTCCCGCCAACTCGCGAATCGTCTCGCGCACACTTGCAGAACTGCGGCGGCCGGCTGGTTCTCAAAAATACGCACTGACGCATCGTGATGGCAACGGCGAGATTTTCTTCGGCGGCAAACTTGAGTACCACAACATGCAAACGTGCATCACGTACACTCACGCGCCAGAAGACTGGAAAACGCGTTTACCGACGTTCAACGAGCAGGCGCTGCCGCGCACCATTGAAAAGCTGCGTGCTCATGAACCGGTATCCATCGTGCTGATTGGCGACAGTATCTCGACAGGCTGCAACGCATCTGGCTGGGCGGGCGCGGCGCCGTTCCAGCCATCGTTCCCAGGTCTGCTACAGCAGCATTTGGAAGCACGGCGCCAAACCACGGTGCGTCTGACGAATCTTTCGGTCAGTGGCAAAGACACGCGTTGGGTGTTGTCGATGATCGACGACGTTGTTGCGCCCCAGCCAGACTTGATCATTGTGGCCTTCGGTATGAACGACGCCGCCGGAAGGTCCGCCCTGGAATATCAAGCCAACATAAAAGCGGTCATGACAAAAATCCGTGAAACGCTACCCCGGACCGAATTCATTCTCGTAGCTTCAATGCTAGGCAACCCCAACTGGACCCGACTTCAGCACGAGTTGTTTCCACGGTATCGCGACGCGTTAGCCGAACTCCGCGAACCTGGAATCGCCTTGGCCGACATGACTTCCCTGTGGACGGAATTTTTCCAGCGGAAACAAAACCAAGATTTGACCGGCAACGGCGTCAACCACCCCAACGATTTCGGGCACCGTGTTTATGCTCAGGTGTTGTCGACGTTACTCATTCCTCCAGCGGGTATCAACTCCCAGCCGTAAATTCACTTGGCTTCCCACCCCATGGCGGCAGCTTGACACCTACGAACTCCCACCAAAAATAAATCCCATGCCTGTTTTCACTCGCCGATTCCTCCTTCTTCTTATGGGCGCGCTCATGGCGGGCCCTGTTCTCTCAAGTTCGCCGGCGCGCGGAGAGTCTGCTCTCGCCAAAAAACCGGCGCGGTCGCGGCGGGTGCTCTACAACTTCGACGGAGATTCCTGCCTCTCGACCAAGGCCAATAGCAAAGGGCCGGTTGCGGTCAAGCTGGACGATGTAAAACAGTTGATCGAGGAAGTCGCCTACAAGGGCAGCAAGGTCGATACGGTGCTGGTGTGCATCAACGCGCAGGTCATGTACTACCCCACGAAAGTCGGCACGATGCGCGGCGCGCTGTCCACGCCGGAAGAGCGAACCAAATGGCCGGCCTCCGAAAAGCAGCGGTTCAAAAATCTGAAGTCTTTCTTCGACGCCGGAGTCGATCCCTACGCGGTCATGCTGTCTGAAGCCAAGCGGCGCGGTTGCGAGGCCCTGCTCACGTTTCGCATGAACGACGATCACGGCAACGATTTTCTCCGCACGCAGTTCATGGTCGACCATGCCGACTGGCGCCTGGGAACGAAGCAGTATCAGGGCAAGGGAGCGTTGGATTTTGGCCGTGAGGAAGTCCGGGAGTACACATTCCGGCTGATCGAGGAAGCGGTGCGTCGCTACGATTGCGATGGCATCGAACTCGATTTCAATCGCTTCCCCAAGTTCTTCAAAGACGGGTCGGCCGACGAGCGCGTGGCGAAAATGAATTCGCTGGTCAAACGAATTCGCATCATGCTCGACGACGTCGGGCGCACGCGCGGCAGGCGTTTGGTGCTTTCGGTGCGGCCGCCCTCGAATTTTGGCCGTAGGCCGCCAACTCCCAAAACAGCAAAGGAACTCGGCTGCGACGTTCCCGCCTGGGTGCGGCACGGCTGGGTTGATTTTGTCGCGGTTTCGGAGTTTTTGTACGAACGCGGCGATCTGCCAATCGACCAATGGAAGCAGGCCATCACAACGGCGCCGGTGTACGGCGGCATCGAATGCGTGAAAGTTGGCGGCCAGAAAAATCTCTCCGCCGAGGAATATCGCCACGCGGCGGCGCAACTCATTAAAGCCGGCGCCGATGGCGTCTACCTGTTCAACTTTTTTACTTCGCGCGAAAAGGGTGAGAAGGCTTACGACCCGCCGTACGAAGTGTTGCAAGACTTGGCCGTGGCGAAAGTCGCGGCCGGTAAGGAACCGAACCCCGATTCGCTGGGCCTTGCCCGGCCCGACATCGAATTCAAAATTTTTCAGTTTCCGGCCAACAAAATTCCACGCATCGACGGCAACCCCGACGACTGGTCGTTCGTGCCGGAATCATATTCCATCGGCATGGACCAACTCCGCGAAACGGTGGCCGGTATTGGCGATAAGCGAGATCCTGAGAATCTTGACGTCCAAGTGAAAGTGGGCTGGGTGAAGGGGCAGAACCATCTGTATTTTCTCTACGAAGCCAGCGACAACTTCTGGGATTTTTCCAGCCCAGATCTGCACAACGATATCTTTGAGGTCGTGATCGATGGCGACCTCTCCGGCGGGCCGCTCATTCGCCAGATGCACCCCAATGCGAAGCTCCGCGGCAAGCTGGCCACGCACTTTCTGTTTCACGGCGTCCATGCACAGAACTACCATATTTTCACGCCCGCCGAAGGCAAGGACTGGGCGATGGTTTGGGGCTCGCAGCCCTGGATCAAGCAGTTGCCCTACGCCAACGCGGCCTACCAATACAACTTCAAGCATGGCGAAAGCGGCAAGCTGGTGCTGGAGTTTTTTGTCACGCCGTTCGACTACGCGCCGCCCGACCGCTCGCGCGCCGTTCAGACGAACCTCTTAGAGAACAAGGTGATCGGCATGTCGTGGGCGATTCTCGACTACGACGACGAGCAATCGAAACGCTACTCCGCTTTCTGGAACCTTTCGCACAAAACAACCATGTACGGCGATGCGTCAGATTTAACAGCCTTCCGCCTGATGCCCATCGAGAAAAGTCTCCGCAAGCCGATCGAGGCCGATTGGTCGTTTCACGTGATCAGCCAGAAAGATCGGCTGGTCGCCTTTCGCGATCGTTCGTATGGGGATATCACTTCCTGGAGTTGGAAGTTTGGCGATGGCGAAACCTCCAGCGAGCGGCATCCTATCCACCACTATAAAAAGGCGGGTGAATTCGTCGTGACGCTCAACGTCGAGGGCCCCAAAGGCAAGTCGCGCCGCGCCAAAGTGTGGGACGTAACACTGCCGTGATAAAACCGTTTTTTGAAGGAAGCGAACACATGCGCCACATGGCCACAGAATATACAGCTAGATTCGTCGCGGCTTTGGTTTTGGTTTCTTTCGTTTCCCTGGCTCTCAGCCGCAGCGCGCTGGCCGACTCGCCGCCGGCTGGCGTTCAGAAGCGGGCCGCCTGGACCACCTCGCGAATCAGCGGTTCGCCCGAACCACCGCTTCCGTATATCACTGAACGCGTCTTTCCCGCGCTGAAGTTCAACCAGTGCCTCGACATCGCCTCGCCGCCTGGAAACGCTCGACTGTTTGTCGTGGAGCAGTCGGGAAAAATCTTCTCGTTTCCGAATAAGGCTGACGTCGCGGCGGCCGACTTGGTCATCGACTTCGCCAAGGAAATACCCGGCCTGAAGCAGGTGTACGCAATCGCCTTTCATCCGAACTTTGCACAAAACCGGTATGCCTATGTATGTTACATCCAGGAGGCGAACCTTGAGCATGGAACGCATGTGGCGAGGTTTCGCCTGTCGGAAACCAACCCGCCCACGATCGACGCGGCCAGCGAAACAACACTTATCACCTGGAAGTCGGGCGGCCACAACGGCTGTTGTTTGAAGTTTGGCCCCGATGGTTATCTCTACATTTCCACCGGCGACGCCGGGCCCGCCAACCCGCCCGACCCAGCAAAAACCGGGCAAGATATCAGCGACCTGCTGTCGTCCATTCTGCGAATCGATGTCGACCACGCCGCCCAGGGAAAAAATTACAGCATCCCGGCCGACAATCCTTATGTTGGCATGAAGGGCGTGCGAGGCGAAATTTGGGCCTATGGTTTGCGAAATCCGTGGCGGATGAGCTTCGATCGAAAAACCGGCGGCTTGTGGGTCGGCGATGTCGGCTGGGAAATGTGGGAAATGCTGTACCGCATCGAACGCGGCGGCAACTACGGCTGGGCCGTGATGGAGGGCCGGCAGTCGACCCATCCCGAATGGCCTCGCGGACCAACTCCCATTCTGCCGCCCACGATCGACCATCGCCACACGGAATCTTCCTCGATCACCGAAGGGCTGACCTACTACGGCGACCGCCTGAAGGAGCTTCAAGGAACTCACATTTATGGCGACTACGACACCGGCAAACTGTGGGGCTTCCGCTACGAGAACGGAAAGGTGGTCGACCACCGCGAACTGGCCGACACCACCCATCGAATCGTGGGCTTCGGCGAACTGCCCGACGGCGACTTTCTCTTGCTCGATCACACCGCCGGAACGCTGCACCGCCTGATCACGAATCCTCGCCAGGAGCAATCGACCACCTTCCCCCGGAAACTCAGCCAGAGCGGTTTGTTCTCGTCGGTGGTTGCACTCGCGCCGGCGCCGGGCGTCGT